>JAFAZD010000260.1 GCA_019239955.1 Armatimonadota bacterium
CAGGGGCATGGGGCCGTGCCTCTGCCTTCCATCCAGAGGCGTTACATCCCCAGCCAGTTCGCCAGGGCGGGCCAGCGGTCCAGGGCGAGCGAGAGCGGGCCGAGCAGGGCGGCGTAGCCGAGCAGCACCTGCGCGAAGCCCATGCTCCAGGCGCGGCGCAGCGGGCGGAAGCGGACCCCTTCGCCGGTCTGCTGGCGACGCCGCAGGACCTCCTGGGCGGCGCGAATCCCGCCGGCGATCTGCCGGTCGGTCGCGGGGCGGGTGGCGAACCACTGCTGCACGAAGCCCCCGATGCGCCGCCAGAAGAGGAGGGCGGGCGGCGCGGCCAGGACGAGGGCGACGGTCGCACCGTCGGCGATGCCGACGCCGTTAGCGAGGGACAGCGGCGCGGGCGCGGCGGCGCAGAACGCGCCCACGAACACCAGCAGAAACAGCGAGAGGCCGACGAACAGGTTCGTGCCGCAGCGCGGGTGGACGCGCGGCATGGCGCGGACGCAGTCCGGCGTCAGGGGCAGGCCCTGCTCGATGCAGTGGACGACCTGGTGCTCGGCGGCGTGGGTACCGGACATCGGGATCAGGCGCAGCAGCACGAAGATCAGGGGGACCGGCAACCCAGAGACCAGGGCCGACAGCCAGGCGCGCAGGGCGACAGGGCGAGCCGGCGACTCCGCCCAGGCCCACACGTCATGCCCGTGCGCGCGGGCGAGCGTCAGGGCGGCATTGACGATCGCCTGGGACAGCAGGGCCAGCGCGCCCAAAACGATGCCGGTCAGAAACAGCCCCCAAAAGCCCGCGCCGCCGCTGACGATCCCATCGGTGAGATAGACGCCGAGCGGGGTCGCCATGCCGCCCAGGCGCGGGGGCGCGGGCGGCGGGAAGGCCCCCGGGCGCGACAGCACGGCCACCACCTGGCCCGTGTCCGGGTCCAGGATGGGCAGGGACCCACCGGGCGTGCGGCGCAGCAGCTCCAGCGCCTCGTCCAGAGTGCCGGGGGAGTCCAGCGGCGGAAAATCGTTGTCCACCTCCTTATCTTACCAAAACGCGGGTCAAAAATCAAGGCCGGGCCTGAAGATGCGCCGCCGACCCCCCGATAATGGGCGGGGACAACCGTATTTTTGCAGGCTCTTCCCGGGGGAACAGCGATGGCGACGACCGAGCGATGGTTTCAAGAGGCGTTCGCGCGGCACCAGGCCGGCGACCTGGCGGGGGCGGAGGCGCTGTACCGCCGCCTGCTGCGCCGGCAGCCCCGCCACGCCGACGCCCTGTACCTGCTCGGCTCGCTGCGCGCGCAACGGGTGGACTACGCCGGGGCGCTCCCCTTTCTGGAGCGGGCCGCCGCCCTCGCCCCCGCAGAGGCGCGGTACTTCAACAACCTCGGCGTGGCGCTGAAGGAGACGGGGCGGCCCGACGAGGCGCGGGCGGCCTACGAGCGGGCGCTGGCGCTCAGGCCCGAATACCCAGAGGCATTCAACAACCTGGGCATCCTCTGCAAAGACCAGGGCAACTTAGAGGAGGCCGCTGCCTGGTACAAGAAGGCCGTGGCCGCCCGGTCTGACTACGCCGACGCCCACAACAACCTGGGCATCGCGCTCAAGGAACGGGAACAGTGGGACGAGGCCGGGGAGCATTTCGCGCGGGCGGCGCGGCTGCGGCCCGAATTCGCGGAGGCGCACAACAACCTGGGGGCGGTCCGGCGGCATCAGGGCCGGCTGGAGGAAGCGGCGGCGAGCCTGGAGCGGGCGCTGGCCCTGCAGCCGGACTACGCCGAGGCGCACAACAACCTGGGCATCGTCCGTCAGGAGCAGGATCGCCTCCAGGACGCCGAGGCGCACTTCCGCCGGGCGCTGGTGCTGATGCCCGGCTACGGGGACGCGCTCCTGAACCTGGGCGGCGTCGCGCAGGCCCAGGGACGCCATGAGGAGGCGCTGGCCTGCTTCGACGCGGTCCTGACCGCCGAGCCGGAGCGCCACGACGCGCACTTCAACCGGGCGCTGCTGCGGCTGCTGCGCGGCGAGACGGCGCAGGGCTGGGCCGAATACGAGTGGCGGCTACGCAATCCCGCCTGCCCGGAGAGGGCCTACAGTCAGCCGCTCTGGGACGGCTCGCCGCTGGCGGGGCGGACGCTGCTGGTCCACACCGAGCAGGGCTTCGGCGACACGTTCCAGTTCATCCGCTACCTGCCGCTGATCGAACGGAGGGGCCTTAAGGACGGCGGGCGAGTCATCTTCGAGTGCCAGCCGCGCACGAGGGCGATTTTGGAGCGGTGCGCGGGCTTCGACGAGATCATCGAGCGCGCCGATGGGAACGAGCCGGAGGGACGCGCGCCGCATGACGTGCAGCTCCCGCTGATGTCGCTGCCCCACCTGTTCCCCCACCCCGTCGATTCGCCGCCCGCCGACGTGCCATACATCACCGTCGCGCCGGAGAAGGCGGCGCAGTGGGGCGAGCGGCTGGAGCAAATATCCGCCGTCGTCCCCGGCCACCGGCCCGGCAATCGGAAGGTGGGGATCGTCTGGGCGGGCAACCCGAACCACAAGAACGACCGCAACCGGTCGGCGTCGCTGGCCGACTTTGCGCCGCTGGGGCGCGTGCCCGGCGTGACCCTGTACAGCCTGCAGAAAGGCCCGGCGGAGGCGCAGGCCGCCGACGCGCCGCCGGGCATGACCCTGGTGGGGCTGGCCGGGGCGCTGGACGACTTCGCGGACACGGCGGCGGTGATCGGGCACCTGGACCTGGTCATCACGGTGGACACGTCGGTCGCGCACCTGGCCGGCGCGCTGGGAAAGTCGGCCTGGCTGCTGCTGGCCTTCGTGCCGGAGTGGCGCTGGCTGCGGGGCCGCGCGGACAGCCCCTGGTACCCGACCATGCGCCTGTTCCGCCAGCCGCGCCGCAAGGACTGGGCGGCGGTGCTGGCGCGGGTCGCGGAGGAGCTGGAAGGGCTGGCATCAGCGGCCCCGACGGTGCTGACCCGGATCGAGGCCGCCGAGGTGCTGTTCATCGCTAAGCGAATCGAGGAAGCGAAGGCGGCGCTGGCGGCGCTGGCGCGCGACTTCCCGCCTCACCCGCGCGTGCTCAATAACCTGGGGGTCATCCACTGGCAGGAGGGCGCGGCGGTCGAGGCGCTGACGATGTTCCTCCGCGCGCTGGAGGTCGCCCCCCATGACCGCACGACCCGCCTCAACTGCGCCGCCGTCCTGCGGGCGCTGGGGCAGGAGGACGACGCGCGGGCGCTGGAGTCCGAGGGACAGCCAAGCCGTCCCCTAATACGGGTTGCCGCATGAACACTTCTTTTGAGCCGATCTGCGCGGCGAGCGCGCCGTGCAAATGCTGCGGCGCGGACGCCCCGCTGTACGGCGTGGCGGACTTTCACAAGCACTGCAACGTCACCGCGCCGGGCACGCTGGCGCTGTCGGGCATCCCGATCTACTATCACCGGTGCCGGGAATGCGGCTTCCTGTTCACGGCGGCCTTTGACAACTGGACGCCCGACGACTTCAGCCGCCACGTCTACAATGACGAGTATGTCCTGGCGGACCCGGACTTCCAGGCGGCGCGCCCGGCAAACAATGCCCACCTGATCTGCCACCTCTTCGGCGGGACGCCGTCGCTGTCCATCCTGGATTACGGCGGGGGCAACGGCCGGACGGCGGCCCTGCTGCGCGAGGCCGGGTTCCGCGACGTGGACACCTACGACCCCTTCGTGCCGGCGCACGCCGCGAAGCCCGCGCGGCGCTACGATCTGGTGATCAGCATTGAGGTGCTGGAGCACTCCCCGCAGCCGCGCGCGACGCTGGAGGAGATGGACTCGCTGGTCGCGCCCGACGGGCTGATCCTGTTCTCCACGCTGCTGCAAGGAGCGGACCTGGAGACCTGCGGCATGAACTGGTGGTACATCGGCCCGCGCAACGGGCACGTCTCGCTCCACTCGCGGCAGAGCCTGCTATGCCTGGCGGGGCCGCTGGGCTACCAATTCGGCTCGTGCGGCGACGGGCTGCACGTCCTGTTCCGGCAGCCGCCCGAATTCGCCCGGCATTTCATCACGGGGGGAAAGGCATGACCTTGTTCACGCAGTTCACGCAGTTCAATCAGGCCAAGCGCTGCCGCTACGGCACCGTGCTCTACAACGTCAATGACGCCTACGTCGGGCGGTCGCTGGCGCTCTACGGCGAGTTCAGCGAAGGTGAGGTGGAGGTCTTCCGGCAGATTCTCGCCCCCGGATGCGTCGTGCTGGACGTCGGGGCGAACATCGGGGCGCACACCCTCTTCTTCGCGCAGGCGGTGGGGCCGGAGGGGGCGGTGCTGGCGTTCGAGCCGCAGCGGGTGGTGTTCCAGACGCTGTGCGCCAACATGGCCCTGAACAGCGTCACCAACACGCGCTGCATCCAGGCGGCGGTCGGGGAAGCGCCGGGGCGTCTTCTGGCGCCGCCGATGGACTACGGCCGGGCCAACAACTTCGGCGGCATCGCGCTGGGCGGCTTCGAGGCCGGCGAGGAGGTGGACGTGCTGCGTCTGGACGACTTTGATCTGCCGCACTGCCGGCTGATCAAGGTGGACGTGGAGGGCATGGAGCTATCCGTCCTCAAGGGGGCGGCGGGGCTGATCGCGCGGCACCGCCCGCTGCTCTATGTGGAGAACGACAAGCCGGAGAAGTCGGACGCGCTGATTCGCCACATCGCCGCGCTGGGCTACGACCAGTACTGGCACAACCCGACGCTGTTCAACCCGGAGAACCACGACGGCAACCCGGACAACGTGTTCCCGCGCGTCGTGTCGCGGAACATGCTCTGCATTCCGCAGGAGCTCGGCCAGCAATTGTCGGGATTCCCGCGCGTGCAGATCCCGGCGGCCCAATAAACCGTCAGAAAAACTGGCTCAAAAGGCCTAAGGATTTGGCTCGCCGCGCCGAAAATCATTTTGTACGCGGACGAACCGGCTGAACTGGCCCGACCTCAGGCGCAAAACGGACCGCCTCCCGCACTGAGAGGGCGCAGGACAGAAAACTCGCCGGCGTACAATCACCGGCAGGATGCCAATCACACACACCGTCTCCGGCGGCGACGCCCGGGGACATCATGGAGGAAAAAGAAATGCCGTTCCTGATCAACACCAACGTGACCGCCCTGAACGCGGCCAACAACCTCGGCGTCAACAGCGACAACCTGAACAATGACATCGCGCATTTGTCGTCCGGTCTGCGGATTAACTCAGCGGCGGACGACGCCGCCGGCCTGGTCATCTCGAACAGCCTGTCGGCGCAAGATGCGGGCATCACCCAGGCCACGCGCAACACCAACGACGCCATCAACGTCGTCAAGACCGCCGACAGCGCGCTGGGCCAGGTGAGCACTTTGCTCACCAACATCCGCCAGCTCGTCCTGCACGCCGCGAACGTCGGCGCCAACGACCCCACGGCGGCCGCCGCCGACAAGGAGGCCATCCGCCAGGCCGTCAACAGCATTGACCGGATCGCCAACACCACGCAGTTCAACAACAAGAATCTGCTGCAGGGCAACGCCGGCACCACCTCCGGCTCGTCCACCAGCCTGACCTTCCAGATCGGCGCCAACGGCGGTCAGACGGTGCAGGTAGCCATCGGCGACGCCCGCTCCCTGAACCTGGGCAACGTCACCACGACCGACACCTTCACCGGCGCGGACGGCTCGGCCACCTCCTTCGCCGCCGCGCAGAGTCTGTCCTCCCTGGGCGGCGCGACCCCCTCGCTGGACATCACGGCCGGCAGCAACGGCAACAACGCGCAGGAGGCGCTGCAGATCGTGGACAACGCGATCAACCAGGTCTCCACCGAGCAGGCGGATCTGGGCGCGGTGCAGTCCAACGAGCTGCAGACCAACGTTCAGAGCCTCGCCACTGCCCAGACCAACACGGAGTCTTCGCTCAGCTCGATCCGCGACGTGGACCTGGCGACCGAGATCGTGGACTACACCAAGAACCAGATTCTGGTGCAGGCGGGCACCTCGGCTCTGTCGCAGGCCAATCAGGCTCCGCAGGCGATCCTGAAGCTCCTACAGTAAACTCGCTCCTTCACGTCCCGGCGGGGCAGGCGCAAGCCTGCCCCGCCTTTTTCGCGTCACGCGGGGCCGCGAGGCGCGGAAAAAGTCCCTACAGAAAACAAGCACACAAGCCGATTAAGGAGTATGTCCACTACCCCACCCATTAGTTTCTCGGGGCTAGCGTCGGGCCTCGACACGAGCAGCATCATCTCAAGTCTGGTCCAGGCGGAGCAACAACCAATCACGCAGGTGCAGCAGCAAGAGAGCACTTATAATGATGCGCTCTCGGCGTGGCAGAGTCTCAACAGCAATCTGTCGCAGCTGCAGAGCGCGGCGTCCAGCCTGAGCCAAGCCGCCACCTTCACGGCGGCTACGGCCGCCTCCTCGGATTCGTCGGTGGCCTCGATCACGGCGCTTCCGGGCGCCCAGATTGGGAACCACACGCTGACCGTCACGCAGGTGGCGCAGTCGCAGAAGGTCGTCACGAAGTCCATCACGAGCGGCAGCACCGCCCTGGGCGAGACGGGCAGCTTCACCCTCAACGGCAAGACGATCACCGTCGGCGCGACCGACGCGCTGACCGATGTGGCCGTCAAGATCAACGCCTCCGGGGCGGGGGTGACGGCGACGGTGGTCCACGTCGGGCAGAACGACTATCGGATGACCCTGACCGGCAACCAGTCCGGCACGGCCAACGCGCTCTCGGCCGCCGACAACGGCAGCGGCACGGTGCTGTCGGACCTGGGCCTGATCTCCGGCGCCGCCGCGATCCGGCAGGTGGTCACGCCCGATGCCGGCCACACGGGGGCCGGCTCGCTCGGCCTCAACAGCGCGACGCAGTCGGTCGCCAACACCCTGGGCATCGCATCGGGCAGCGCCGCGTCCGGCACGATTCAGATCAACGGCGTCGGCGTCGCCGTCAACCTGAACACGGACTCGCTCAACACCATCGCGGCCAGCATCAACAAGGCGGGCATCGCAGGCATCACGGCGGAGGTGGTCGCCCTGCCCGACCCCAGCGGCAACATCAGCGGCAGCAGCCCGCAGCAACTCCAGATTCTCAGTTCGGGCACGGCACCGCAGTTTACCGACTCCAACAACATCCTACAGACGCTGGGCGTCACGCAGAGCGGCTTCACGGGCACCATCAGCCAGGCCCAGGACGCAAAGTTCAGCCTGGATGGGCTGAACATGACCCGCTCCTCAAACATCGTCAGCGACGCCATCCCCGGCGCGACCCTCACCCTGCTGTCAGGCACCCCGTCCTCGCCGGGCACGGCGACTCTGAGCGTGACGCAGGACACGAACAGCATCGTCCAGTCGGTCCAGAGCTTCGCCACCGCCTACAACGCCATTCAGGACTTCATCACCCAGCAGAACACATTCACGGCCCCGGCCGGCAACGCGGCCGGGCAGGCGGGGACCTCGCCCCCGCTCTTCGGCGACTCCACTCTGAGCCAGATTCAGCAACAGCTCGGCAACACGCTCAACGCGGTCGCCGGCGCCACGACATTGGAAAGCATCGGCCTGACGCTGAACTCGAGCGGCGACCTGAGCGTCAATGCCTCCACGCTCACCAGCGCCCTCCAGACCAACCCAACACAGGTGGCAAGTCTGTTCGGCCTCTCGGGACAGGCGGACAACCCCGGCGTCCAGTTCGTCACCGGCAGCATCAAGACTCAGGCGTCCAGCGGGCCGGGCTATGCCATCAACATCACCCAGGCCGCCACGCAGTCGTCGGCGCTGGCCCAGGCGGCGCAGTCGGGAACGAGCACCGCCCCGGAGACGCTGACGTTCAACGGCGCGCTGTTCAACAACAGCGCGACTTCCATCACGCTGCCCGCCGGCAACGCGCTTCAGGACACAGTCAACCAGATCAACGCCAGCAGCAGCCTCAACGGGAAGATCTACGCCAGCATTGACCCGGCCACCCACGCCCTGAAGCTGGCGTCACTCTCCTACGGCTCGGGCACGGGCTTCACCGTCACCAGCGATCAGACCAGCGGCGGCTCCGGCATCGCGGCCGGCACGACGGCGACGGCGGGCGTGGACGTCCAGGGCACGATCAACGGCGAGGCGGCGACCGGCCAGGGCCGCACGCTGACCGGCAACGCCGGCAACAGCACGACCGAGGGAATCCAGCTCCTGGTCTCGGCCACCTCCGCCGGAGCCTACGGCCATGTTCAGGTCACCCACGGCGTCGCGGACGCCCTGGGCAACGCCCTCACCCAGATCATGGACCCCATCAGCGGGGGGGTCATCCTCGCCGAGAACAGCCTCAACACTCAGATCAGCAATGCCCAGCAGCAGATTCAGAACATTCAGGACCAGGTGAGCGCCTACCAAGACTACCTGACGCAGATGTTCAGCGACATGGAGACCCGCGTGGCTCAATTGCAATCCCAGGGCGCCGCCTTCGCCGCTCAGATCGGCACCTCGACCAGCACCAGTTCCACCAGCAGCATTGGCGGCTCCCTCAGCAGCAGTTCAAAGGCCTAAATACTCTTAGATAAGGAAACCCATGAGTCGATTTGCTCCGAACGCCCAGTACCTGAAGACGGCCGTGGAGACGGCGACGCCCACTCGCCGCCTGCTGATGCTCTACGATGGCGCGATCCGCTTTCTCGGCCAGGCCCTGCCTGCGATGCGCGCGCGCGACTACGAGGCGCAGTCCCGCTTCATCGGCAAGGCCCAGGACATCATCGTCTATCTGCGCGCGACCCTGGACTTCGAGGCCGGCGGCGCGGTCGCCCGACAACTCGAAGCAGTATACACGCCGATGTACGACATGCTCACCGACGCCAACATCCACGACCGGCCGGAGAAGATCGAGAAGGTGATCGAATTCCTGCGCGAACTGCGCGAGGCCTGGGTCGAGGTGGATCGCCAGTGCCAGATGGGCAAAAGCGCCGGGCGTGACCCCGGCGCAAAGTCGGAACTTGTCGCCGCCTAGCGCCGTCAAAGCGATGACTACTTCCACAGCATAAGGAACGTTACAATGTCCCTTTCCAGCCGCAGTGCCGAACGCGCCAAATATGACTACCTGCTCCAATTGGCCCGCGAGCAGATTCAGGTCCTGGAATCCGATGATCTGTTCGCATTTGACCGCATCCTGATGGCAAAGCGCACTCTGATCGAGAGCCTGGTGGACGGGCGCACCCTGATGGCCGCCGATCCGTCGCTGCGGACGCTGGTGACGCAGGTGCAGGACCTGGACAAGACCGCCCAGCGCCTCCTGTATCGCAAGGTAGGCCGCATCATGCGCGAGATGGCGGAGTTGCAGCAGTTCAAGAAGGCAAAGCGGGCCTATGGCCGCTCCGTCCAACCGCCTGCCATGCTGCGCTTCACGCCCGAAGCGTCCAGTTTCCTTGACCGACGCTCGTGAGCGCCCCGACAAGCACCCTCTCCCTCACCGGGGAGAGGGTTTTTGCTTGCCGGGTGCGAATAAGGAGGCATGAAAACACCGGGCATCAAGAAGGCCACCAAGGACTATGAGGCGTGGCTGGGGGAGCGGACGACACTGGTGCAGGCCGACCTCGAGGCCAAGCACCAGATGATGGCGCAGGGCGCGTTCGCGTTCCTGCGCGGGACCTTTTATCGCTGGTCCCAGACGTGGCCGCAGGTCTGCGCACACCTGACGCAGACGCCCCCCGTGCTGGCGGTGGGCGACCTGCACGTGGAGAACTTCGGGACGTGGCGCGACAGCGACGGGCGCTTGGTCTGGGGGGTGAACGACTTCGACGAGGCCTACTCCATGCCGTATGCCAATGACCTGGTGCGCCTGGCGACGAGCGCCATCCTGGCGGTCCAGGAGAACCATTTGTCGCTCAAGCCGGAGGAGGTCTGCGGGGCGGTACTGGCCGGATATCAGGAGGGGCTGGCGGCGGGGGGGCGGGCGTTCGTTCTGGCCGAGCACCATGCCTGGCTGCGCCAGATCGCGCGCGGGGCGTTGAGCGACCCGGTGACGTTCTGGCAGAAGATGGACAAGCTCGCCGAGGTCAAGGAGGGCGTTCCGGCGAGCGCGCGGGAGGCGATGGAGTCGCTGCTGCCGGACCCGCAGCCGGAGTACCGGGTGGTCCACCGGCGGGCGGGGGTCGGGAGCCTGGGGCATCAGCGGTTCGTGGCGGTGGCCGACTGGTGCGGCGGGGAGATCGCGCGGGAGGCGAAGGCGCTGGTGCCGTCGGCCTATCTTTGGGCGATCGGCGAGGACAAGGGGCCGATCGAAATTCTTTATCAGGCAATCATCACGCAGGCGCGGCGGGCCTGCGACCCGTTCGTGCAGCTCCGGGGTATGTGGATCGTGCGGCGTCTGGCCCCGGACTGCTCGCGTGTCGCGCTGGAGTCCCTGCCGGCGGAGCGGGACGAGGCGCGGCTGCTGCACGCGATGGGCTGGGAGACGGCGAACATTCACCTGGGCAGCCGGGAGACGGTGGGGGCGGTGCGCCGGAACCTGGAGCGCCAGCCCAAAGACTGGCTGCGGAAGGCGGCGGAGAAGATGGCACAGGCGACGCAGGCGGACTGGGAGGCGTGGAAGTGAGGCCCCCACCCCGCGCTGCGCGTGCCCCTCCCTCATAAGAGTGGGAGAGGGGCCAATCACTTGAAGGCTGTGCCTCTTGAGAGGAGTTTAGAGGCCCAGATGGCGGGCGGCACGGCTGAGGCCGATGATGGAGACGCCGTCGGTGATGCGACCGTCCATCGCCATGGCGTAGGCTTCGGCGAGAGGGAGGCGGCGCAGGGCGAGGACCTCGTCGCCTTCGGGTTCGGCGTGGCCGACGGTGAGGCCTTGGGCGAGAAAGATGCGGCCCTCCTCGTCGGTGACGGAGTTGGAGAGGTGGAAGGGGCCGAGGTCGGTCCAGCGGGCGGCACTCAGGCCGGCCTCCTCGGCTAGCTCGCGCTTGGCGCTGTCGAGGGCGGGGACGGCGAGCGGGCCGCCGCCCTCGGGAATTTCCCAGGAGTAGAGGTCGAGGGGGTAGCGCCACTGGCCGACGAGCCAGGTGTCGCCGTCGTCGCTGACGGGGACGATGCCGAGTGCGTAGTTCTGGAACTCGACGACACCGTAGATGCCGGGCCGTCCGTCAGCGCGGAGGACGTGATCCTCGCGGACTCTGATCCAGGGGTTGACGTAGACCTGACGGCTGCCGAGGGTCTGCCAGGGGTTGTGCGGGTCATCAGGCATATGGAGAATTATACCCGCCCAAAGCGTAGGGGCGACCCGGCGGGTCGCCCCTACAGTCATGGAGTCAAGCGAGCGGGCTAGGCTTTCGGCGCTTTGTCGTAGTTCAGCGCCCAGTGAATGCCGTACTTGTCGGTCAGCGCCCCAAAGGTCGCGCCCCAGAATGCCTCCTCCAAAGGACAGATCACCGTTCCGCACGAAGAAAGGGCGTCGAAGAACCGATGGATTTCTTCCTCGCTGCTGCAATCGAGCATGAGAGTCACGGCGTTTCCCTGGACCACAGGATCCCGCGCCATGTCCGACGCCATCAGCACGAGGGCGCCTCTGGTGAGCGTGGAGTGCAGAATGCCCTGCCTGGCTTCCGCCGGCATCTGATCCGCGATGGGCGAATCGGCCACTGTCTGCAGCGTCAGCTCGCCCCCCAAACAGTCCTTGTAGAAGGTCATGGCTTCGCGGCAGTTGCCGCTGAACGTGAGATAAGCGTGAATCTGTGTCATCTGCGTGTGTCCTTGTTTCGCGGAGAATTTGCCGGCATTACGCTTTCATAACATGAGCCATTCAGGCCCAAAGCGTAGGGGCGCAGCACGCTGCGCCCCTACGCTGCCGTTTTATGCGGCCAACGGCTGCTCGCGCTCGGCGATCTCGCCGGGGGCGGTGAAGGTGACGGTGCGGGCGTCCTGGCGCTTGCGGAAGTGGATCATCTCCCACTGGCGGACGTAGTCCAGGACGACCAGGGCCATCTTGCGGGCCTCAAACTCCGACATCTGGATGGTGAGGCTGTCGGTGGCCTTGACCATCTTCACCTCGCCCTTACCGTAGACCTCGCCCTGGCCGTTGTCGATCCGCAGCACGTATGGCTGGCGGTACTTGGTCTCCTTCTTGAGCGAGAGGACGCGGGCCTCGGTGTAGTCGTCATGCGCGCTGCCCTTCTGGTCCTCGAAGGCGGTGAAGGCGCCGGCCAGCAGGTCGTGGCAGACCAGCTTCATGTCGTCGGTGTCCACGTAATGCCGCACCCGCTGGGTGGCCTTGTAGTGCTCGTCGAACTCGACGAGGGTGAACGCGAGCTTGCTGCGCTTCGGGTCGAAGGCGAGCATGTCGGTGATGTCCAGAATCTTGTCTTTGGCGACGAAGCGGAAGATTTGAATCTTGCTCACCTCGCGCGGGCCGGTCTCATTGTGGGCGTTGTCGTTGCGTGTCATGGGTCAGTTCTCCTTACACCGGGTCTGGTCTCAGAACCTCCTCCCGGCCTCCCCCTGTCAAGGGGAGGAAGTGGAGGGGAAAAATATCGGTCATGTCGGCCCCCTATGGGGTGATCACAGCACCTTGCGGTAGTTACACGTCGGGTCTTTGCCGAGGGAGGCCCAGCAGTCCCATGTGACGAGATAACCCTTCCCGCCGACGTAGTAGCAGTTGGAGACCAGCTCCGCGCCGCACTGTGGACATGTGCCGCGCACCCATTCCGGGCGGGGGCGGTCGCTGCTACCGTCAAATGCCTCACGGACGCTTTCCACGGCCGCGTTGGTTTCCAGAATTGTGTTCATCAGTCGGTTCTCCTTGTCACCAGGTCCATTGCTCATCACACTTATATTATATCACAAGTGGCAGCGAGTGACAGCAAAAGGCAACGGCTCCGCGAATTGATGTTCGGAAATTCTCACGAGATGAGAATTTCCGGGGTGCGAACCAGCGGCAATTAGGTATAATTTCAGTAAAGATGACTGACAAGGACGCCGACAATGAAAGGCAAAGGGGGATGACGATTATGCTGTTGTGGATGGTCGGCGGCTACATACTTGCGGCGGTGGCGTTCTATTCCTACATCGTGGCGACGGCGCAGGAAGAACCGCAGGAGAGCATGGCGACGGTGATCGAAATCGCGGAGTGGCAGAAGGCGCGCGAGCGGGAAGAGATCACGGTCACGCGCAAGGCGGCGTAGCCGTTGGTCTGAGGACGCAGAAAAGGCCCCGTCCGGTTCACCCGGACGGGGCCTTCTTACGCTACCGGTCTAGTAAGTGCCACGGAAGGCGATGCCGACGAGGATGGCGACGAGGAACCAGGCGGAGCCGAGGTAGAGGGTCCAGGACTGCATCCGCTCCTCGAAGCCGGGCTTGCCCTTGAAGTTCGCCGGCATCGGGCTGCCGATGGAGCCGGTGAGGCCCTCGTTCTTGGTCGTCCGGGACATGACGATGACGATGAAGGCGATGCTGATGACCGCCTCAACAAACAGCAGCATCCCCTGAATGACATTCATAGAACTTACTTCTCCTCCGGCTTGGACGTGACCACGGTGGTGGAAGATGGCGCGGCGGTGGTCACGGCGGGCGGGGGCGTCGTGTCGTCGTCCTGAGTGGCCTTCTTGAATTCCTTGATGCCTTCCCCCATGGATTTACCCACTCCGGCCAGCTTACTGCCGCCGAAAAGGATGATGACAATCAACAGAATGATGCCCCATTCGACAGGGTTACCGGTGAAAAACGCGACTGGGAACATTTCAGTGTCCTTTCTCTTTCGTCTCCTCCGCCACAGTGAGGGCGGCGAGAGGGGGCGGGGTGAGCAGTTGGCCGTCCCCATGCTGGGCCTCCGGGTGTGCGGCATCGGCGTGCTGGATTTCCGGGACGGCGGGGGCCATTAAATCTTCGGGAGCCTGGTCGTAGACGCGGTGCTGCGTGGCGGCCTCGACGGTCGGGCTGGTGGTCGTGTGTACGGTCGAGTAGGGCTTGGCGACGGTGTCATAGGCGGACTCCACCTCGTCACGGACGGAATGCACGGCCCCGGTCAACTCGTCCTTCATCTTATTGAATTCGCGCATGGCCTGGCCGAGCTGCTTGCCGACTTCGGGCAGCTTCTTGGGGCCGAAGACAATCAGCGCGACGACCAGGATGATCATCCAGTCGGCGGGGCTGCCCGTCAAGAATGCGACAGAAGCCATGGTTTCCATGCTCTCTCTGACCGTGCGTCAGCCGAGTTTGTTCACCTGGGTCCGGGCCGCCAGCTCGAAGACAAGCTCCCGCGGGAAAATGCCCGCGCCGTAGGCGGTCGTGTTGGCCGCGCCGGCGGCAACGCCGAGGCGCAGCGCCTCTCCGTAATTATACCCGTTTCCGCTGGCCCATATGAAGGCGGCGGTGAGCGAATCGCCGGATCCGACGGCACTGACGACCGTGATCGGCGGCGGAACGGCCTCCCAGAGCCCCTCGGGGCCGGCGAGAACCGCGCCGCGCGCTCCGGCTGTCACCATCGCCAGCGGGACATCGTATTTGCGGCGCAGGGACTGCGCGCTCTCCGCCCAGCCGTCCTCGGTGATGCCCAGGGCGCTCAGTTCATGGACGTTGGGCTTGAGCAGGAACGGCCTTGCCTGCGCGCCCAGCGCCAGCGCCTCGCCGCTCGTATCAAGAACCGCCTTGACGCCGAACTCATCCTGCGCCAGCGTGATGATGTCCCGGTACAACGCGGGCGGCGTGTCGGGCGGCATGCTCCCCGAGATGATTACGGCGTCACGGCCCGGCAAAAGTTCCCGCAGGCGGGCCAGCAGGACGTCGCCGTCGGCAGAGGTGATACGCGGGCCATTCTCGTTCAGTTCCGTCTGCGTGCCGCCGATGGGATCCATGATGGCGATGCAGACGCGCGACTCCTCGGCGACAGCGACAAAGTCCGGGGTGACGCCCTCCCTGAGCATCGCGCGTCGCAGGAAATCGCCGTTGGAGCCGCCGAGGAATCCGGTCGCGGTCACCTCCCCGCCCAGGGACCGGTAGACGCGGGCGACGTTGATGCCCTTCCCGCCCGCCGAGACTACCATCGCCGTGGGGCGGTGGACTTGGTCCAGGGCGAAGCCAGGGACGGTATAGGTCTTGTCCACGCAGGCGTTGAGCGTGACGGTCAGGATGGACAAGAACCCCTCCCGGCTCGGCGAGCCTCGCCCCCCTCCCGATACGGAGAGGGTAAGAGACAATTACCGCTTGCTGAACTGGAAGCCGCGCCGGGCGCGCTTGCGGCCGTACTTCTTGCGCTCCTTGACGCGCGGGTCGCGGGTCAGGTAGCCGAGCTTGCGCAGGGCGGGGCGCAGGTCCGGGTCGGCCTCGATCAGCGCCTTGGCGATGCCGTGGCGCAGGGCACCCGCCTGGCCGGAGATGCCGCCGCCGTGAGTCTTGGCGAAGATGTCGTACTTGCCGACCGAGTCGGTCGCCTCCAGCGGCTGCATGATGAGTGCCTCCAGGGTCTGCCGGCCGAAGTAGGCGCGGGTGTCCTTCTGGTTGACGACGAGGTTTCCCTGGCCGGCGGAGAGCCAGACGCGGGCGACGGCGTTCTTGCGCTTGCCGGTCCCGTAGTAGCGATTCGAGTCTGCCATAGCGTGTCCTGATTAGATGTTGTGCGGTTTCTGGGCCTGGTGCGGGTGCTCCGGGCCGGCGTAGACGCGCAGTTTCTTGAGATTCTGCGCGCCGAGCGAGTTGTGGGGCAGCATCCCCTTGATGACGCGCATCAGCGCGGCGGCGGAGTCCTTCTCGATCTCGCGGCCGCGGGAGACGGTGCGGAGGCCGCCGGGGTAGAGGGTATGGCGGTAGATCGGCTCGTCGCGCTTGTTGCTGCCCGTCAGGCGGACCTTGTCGGCGTTGATGATGATGACGTGGTCGCCGCAGTCGACATGCGGGGTCCACTGGGGCTTGTGCTTGCCGCGCAGGAGCTTGGCGGCCTCGACGGCGATCCGGCCCATCGGCTGGTTGGTGGCGTCAATAACGATCCACTGCCGATTCTGCTCCATCTCGGCCGGCTTCGCACTGTAGGTTTTCGCGGTATAGTTCGGCATAAATGTCTCCCGTAGGGGCTTGGCATGCCAAGCCCGTACATCAATAATCCACCCGCAGCAGACACAGTCCGTGCGGGGCGGCGGGGGCGCAGGGGTTCTGCGCCCGGTCGCGGGTCGCCAGGATGTCCGCAATGGCGTCCGGCGGCAGGTCCCCCAGCCCGACTTCCAGCAGCGCGCCCACAATGTTGCGCACCATGGAGCGCAGGAAGCCGTTCGCCGTGACCCGAAAGAGGATCAGCCCCCCCCGTCCCCAATTCTGGGGGAGCCGACGGATGGCGAGGGCCTGCAAATCACGCACGGTGGTCGTGCCGGGGTCTCCGCCGGTCTTGGCGAAGGCGGCAAAGTCGCGCGAGCCGATCAGGACCTGCCCGGCCCGGCGCATCAGGTCCTCGTCCACCGAACGGCGGAGATGCAGGCTGTAGCGGCCCCAGATCGCCGAGCGGGTCCGCCGCGTCCAAATCAGATAGGCGTAGGTCCGACGCCGCGCGGAGAACCGGGCGTGAAAGCCCTCCGGGGCATCCTCGGCCTTCGCAACAGAGAGATCGCGCGGCAGGACGCTGTTGAGCGCGATGGCGAGGCGCTCGGTCGGAACGCGCGCGGTGGTCTGGAACGAAACCACCTGGCCGAGCGCATGGACGCCGGTATCGGTGCGGCCCGCCGCGTGGAGCGTCACGTCCTGCTGCGTGATGGTTCGGACGGCCCGCGCCAGTGTCGCCTGGACCGTCCGCTCGCCCTGGCCCTGGGTCTGATAGCCGCAGAAGTCCGTGCCATCGTACTCGACGGTCAGCTTCAGGGTGCGCGCGGCGGCCAATTAGCGCGCACGGCCGGGCTGGCCGGTCTTGTCGGGCGCGGCGGGCAGGGGCAGCTCGCGGTCGGTCGCCAGCGAGAGCTGGACGATGGGGGCGGCGTCGCCGCGCCGAGGGCCGATCTTGACCGTGCGCGTGAAGCCGCCGGACACGGCCTTGAACTCCGGGGCGACCTGCGTGAACAGGTGATGCACCAGGGTCTCATCGTTGAGGTAGCGACGCGCCTGACGGCGGGCATGGAGCGAGTCCATGCGGGCATCGGTAATCAGCTTCTCGGCGATGGAGCGCACGTCCTTGGCGCGCGTCTCGGTGGTCTGGATCGTCTGATAGGTGAGCAGCGCACGCACCAGGCTCTTGAGGAGCGCACGGCGCTGATCACTGGGAAGGCCGAACTTGCGGCCGCCCATCCGGTGGTACATGGGTAACTCCTTTAATCCTCTTCGGCGACCTCGGCAACAGGGGCGTCGTCGTCCTCCAGCCCCTCGTCCTCATCCGCATCATAGTCGGCGTCCTCGGTCGCACCGGGGACGGAGAGGCCGAGGGCGGCCAGTTTCTCCTTGACCTCGGTGAGCGACTTCTTGCCGAAGTTGCGAATCTGCATCAGCTCGCTTTCGGAGATCTGCGCCAGCTCGCCGATGGTCAGGATGTTGGCCTTTTTCAGACAATTATAGGTACGGACGCTGAAGTCCAGCTCCTCGATGCGCGCATCCGGCGCGCCGCCGACGCCCAGGGCGAAGCCGCCGGCGCTGTAGCCGTTGGTCACGCCCAGCCCGTGCGGCAGATCGACGAACTGGTGGAACGACTGCTCCAGGATGTGGGCGGCCCGGCTCAGGGCGTCGCCAGGGGCGAGGGTGCCGTTGGTCCAGACCTCCAGGGTCAGCCGCTCGAAGTCCGTCTTGAAGCCGACGCGGGTGGCCTCGACGCTGTAGGCGACCTTGCGAACGGGCGTGAAGCTCGCGCCGATGGGGATGACGCCGATCACCTGGCGGCTCTTGTCCTGCTTTTCGGGCAGGACGTAGCCCTTGCCCTCCTCAACAGTCATCTCCATCGAGAGCAGGGCGTTCTCATCGGACAGGGTCGCCAGATACACCTCCGGGTTGACGACTTCGACGTCGCTGGGGCACTGGATGTCCGCGCCGGTCACGATGCCCGCGCCCTTGACATCGAGGCGGATCACCTTCGGCTCCGGCCGCGCGCCGTTCCCCGTGGCGACGCCGGGGCCGTGGTGGATCTTCACGAACAGGTCCTTGAGATTCAGAATCAGCTCGGTGCTGTCCTCCTTGACGCCGGGGATGGTGGAAAACTCGTGCAGCACGCCGTCAATCTTGATGGAAGTGACGGCCGCTCCGGGGATGGAGGACAGCAGGACGCGCCGCAGGGAATTGCCCAGCGTCACGCCGTAGCCGCGCTCCAGCGGCTCGACGACAAATTTGCCGTAACTGCCGCTCTGCTCCAATGCCTCAATACGTGGGGTCGCCGTTTCAATCATCGTGTTTCTTTGAGACTCCCTAGACAGTACGCGAAGCCAATAAGCCCGCCTCCTGGCGTCGCGTAGGGGCGACCCGGCGGGCCGCCCCTACATCTTCCAGGAAGGGGATAAGATTAGCGCGAATAGTACTCGACGATGAGCTGCTCTTCCACCTCAGTGTCGATCATATCGCGGGTCGGGGCGGACAGGATGCGGGCCGTCAGCGAGGTGGCGTCGAAGGACAGCCACTCCGGGATGCGGCGGCCCGTGCCCCGCAGGGACTCCATCATGGGCGGCAGACGGCGGCTGTTGTCATGCACGGTGATCGTGTCGCCGGGACGCACGATGTAAGACGGGATGTTGACGCGCTTGCCGTTGACCAGGAAGTGCCGGTGGTTGACGAGCTGCCGGGCCTGGGCGCGCGAGGACGCGACGTTCAGGCGGTAGATCACGTTGTCCAGGCGCATCTCCAGGAGCTGCAGCAGATTCTCGCCGGTGACGCCGCGACGGCGCTCGGCCTCGGCGAGATAATTGCGGAAGGGGCGCTCCAGGACCCGATAGGTGCGCTTCATCTTCTGCTTCTCGCGGAGCTGGCCGGCGTACTCGGTGGTCTTCTTCTGCGGCCCCTGGCCGTGCATCCCCGGCGGGTAGTTGCGGCGCTCAATGCCGCACTTCTTGGTGTAGCAGCGGTCGCCCTTGAGGTAGAGTTTCATGCCCTCGCGCCGGCACTGCCGGCAGCGGGCGTCTCCAGATTTACTGACAGGCATTCGTGATATTCTCCAAAATGACCCCTCTCCCCCGGCCCCTCTCCCTCGCAGGGGAGAGGGGCGGCGAGGAACGAGCCGGGGTGAGGGTCTCAGACGCGGCGGCGCTTGGGGGGACGGCAGCCATTGTGTGGGATGGGGGTGACGTCCTTGATGATGCTGACTTCGATGCCGACGGCCTGCAAGGCCCGGATCGCGGTCTCGCGCCCGGCGCCAGGCCCCTTGACATGCACATCCACACGGCGCAGGCCATGGTCCTGCGCCTTGCGGGCGGCGTTCTCGGCGGCGAGCTGCGCCGCGAAGGGGGTGCCCTTGCGCGAGCCTTTGAAGCCGACGCTGCCGGCGCTGGCCCAGGAAATCAAATCGCCGCGCGAGTCGGTGATCGAGACAAGCGTGTTGTTGAAGGTGCTCTGGATGTGGACGAGGCCCTGAGCGATGTTCTTCTTCTCTTTCGGCTTCTGCCGAGAGGTGGTCTTTTTCTGTGCCATACGGTCGGTGTTGTCTCCCTATCGGCCCGTCGCAGCCGGCGGCGGTACAGGAATCCCCGCGGGATTACTTCTTGAGCTTCTTCTTGCCGGCAACGGCGCGGCGCGGGCCGCGCAGGGTGCGGGCGTTGCTCTTGGTCTTCTGGCCGCGCACGGGCAGCTTCTTGCGGTGGCGGATCCCCCGGTAGCAGCCGATTTCGGAGAGGCGGCGGATGTTGATCTGTATCTGGCGGCGCAGGTCGCCCTCAACGCGGAACTCACGCTCAATGGTGTCGCGCAGGTGGGCGATCTCAGACTCGGTGAGGTCGCGGACGCGCGTGTCCGGGCTGACGCCGTTCTTGGCGAGGATGCTGCGGCTGCTGGTCAGCCCGATGCCGAAGATGGAAAGGAGCGCGTACTCCACGCGCTTGTCGCGCGGCAAGTCAACGCCTGCAATACGTGCCAATGAATGCCTCCTGAGGAATTAGCCCTGACGTTGCTTGTGCTTCTTGATGACGCAGATGACGCGCACGACGCCGTCGCGCTTGATCACCTTGCACTTGTCGCAGATTTTTTTGACGGATGCTCGGACTTTCATGTCATTTCCCTCGACAGGGGCGCAGCATGCTTCGCCCCTACTTGTAGCGGTACAGGATGCGGCCGCGGGTGAGATCGTAGGGCGAGAGGGAGACTTTCACCCGGTCGCCAGGCAGGATTTTGATGAAGTTCATGCGAATCTTGCCGCTGACCTGGGCGAGAACCTGGTGGCCGCCATCGAGGTCCACCCGGAACATGGCGTTCGGCAGGGTCTCGGCGATGGTGCCCTCGATCTCGATGGCCTCTTCCTTCGCGTAGGTCTCCGCTTCCGCCGCGTGGCGCTCGTCGCGCGCGGCGTGCTGTTTGCGTGGTCTTCGTGCCATAGATGCTTCGGCTTATTTTCCTTCCGAGGGCGGCAGCGTGAGAATGTCCGGCCCGTCCTCGGTGATGGCGATGGTATGCTCGAAATGAGCCGACAGGCTGCCGTCCTGGGTGTAGACAGTCCAGGGGTCGCCCGATACGTGTCTGATTTCCCGCGAGCCGGCGTTGATCATCGGCTCGATGCAGAAGGTCATGCCGGGGCGTAATCTGACGCCCTGGCCGGGCCGCCCGAAGTTGGGCACGTCCAGCCCCTTCTCGTGCGGTGTCTGGCCGATTCCGTGGCCGACCAATTCGCGGACGACGCCGTAGCGGCTGCGCTCGGCGTGGCGCTGGACGGCGGCACTGATGTCGCCGATAGTGTTGCCGGGGCGGGCCTGCGCGATGCCTTTGTAGAGACACTCGCGGGTCACGGTCAGCAGGTTCTTGGCCGCCGAGGAGACCTCGCCCACGGGGACGGTGATGGTGGCGTCGGCGCACCAGCCGTCAATGGAGGCGTCCATGTCCAGGCTGACGATGTCGCCGCTCTTGAGGACTCGCCTTTTGCCCGGGACGCCGTGGACGACCGCATCGTTGACCGAGATGCAGGTGCTGTGCTGGTAGGGCACGTTGCTGAACGAGGGCTTGTACCCCAGCAGGATCGGCTTCGCCCCGCGCTTCTTCAGAGTCTCGTAAGCGATCTCGTCCAGATCCGCCGTGGTCGTCTCGCCGGGCACGATGGCATCGCGCATGGCGGCCAGGGCCTCGGCGACCACGCGGCCCGCCC
>JAFAZD010000360.1 GCA_019239955.1 Armatimonadota bacterium
AGAGTGGCGATTGATAGACCATGACAACTCCTGACGGGGGCGACGCCATGATACGCCGTCTCCGCATGGCGGAACATCCGACACACGGGCAGGCTTACTCAAGTGCAGCAATGCATGATCGCCGTAGAAGCAGACGCCAGGCCCACATCCGCCTATCCCCGATGCTGGGGAACAGGAAGTAGCCCATCGGGGATTTGAACCGCCGGTTTCCGCGCCGAGACGCGCGGCGTCCTGGGCCGGACTGGACGAATGGGCCGCCGTCAGTATACCCCAGGCGCAACCGTCATGCCGCGTGGAAGCGCGGGAGGAGCAGGCCGAAGAGGGTGTAGAGGTTGAGCAGCAGCAGTCCCGCCCCCAGGACGCCCAGGAACCCGCCGAAGCGTTGGTCGTCCGGCAGCCAGCCGCGCCAGCCCAGCACGAAGCCGAGCGCCAGCGGCGCTAGGGCCGGGAACAGGAAGCGCCCCTGCGCCTGGAAGTACAGCCGGTTGAATTGCAGCAGAAACAGGACGGCCGAGAGAATCAGCAGGCCGCCGCAGCGGAGGCCAATTCTTTGGGCGGCGCTCAGGACGCCCGGGCGCAGGGAGCGCAGCAGCCCCAGCACAGCCCCGGCGCACAGCAGCAGGAGCAGCCCGTAGACCGGGCCCGGCGCCCGCTGGTAATCCGGGTGCGGCTGGCTGGGCGATTGTCCCCAGAACAGGCGCATGGAGTCGAAGCCGCCCCAGAACGAGGCCTGAGTCCACTGCGCCACGGCGCCCGCATACGGGACCGGCCCGCCGAAAAAGCGTGCCATGCTGGACGCGGGGGTGTTCACATGGGTTGCTCCCAGTACCTGCGTGAACGCACGCTGGGCCAGCGGGTCGCCGTACAGCGCCTGGTTACGCAGCAGCCACCCGGACGCCAGCAGCGCCCCCACCCCGAGGCAGAGCGCGCCCGCCCGCAGGGCGGAGGACGCCGGCGCGAGCCGCTCGCGCGCGACCAGGACAAAGGCCAGGGCCGCCGCCAGGAACAGCGGCAGACATACGGCCTTTGTCCACGCGCCCAGCCCCAGCACAAGGCCGAGCCGGAGGGCGCCGCGTGTCCACCCGGCCGCGTCCCCCGAAGGGTTTGCCGCCGCCAGCGACGCCACCAGCCAAAACCCAACAGCCATCCACAGATCGGCGAGCGCATCGTTTGTGACCGAGGCCGCGAGCGCGATGTGCATCGGCAGCAACGCGACAAATCCCGCCGCCCCCAGCGCCAGCCGCGAGTCCCGGGGAAACAGCGTCCGCACACCGCCGAAGACCGCGAGAATGGTCAGCGCCTCCAGGAGCATGGAGACGCCACGCACCGCCCGCACGGCGGCGACGGGACCGAATCGCAGGGCGACGCGGTAGACCGGCGCGCAGAGCGCGTAGTACAGCGGCGGCTGGTGGGCCTCGTAACCGTCCGAGGCCAGCCGGTCGCCGCGTAGGACCGGCAGGCGGCCCGCCGCGACGACCTGAACGTAGCGGACGTGAGCGTCCTCGTCGGGGTTGTGGGAGTCACCCGGAGGGACGGGGGTGATCCAGCTGTAGGCGCAGGCCAGCGCCAAGAACACGACGACCAGGGCGGCCAGCGCCGCGCGGTGGAATGTCTCCCTGTGCATATTACCGTATCGGCATTTCGGACAGCAGGCCGTAGACCAAAAGGACGGTGCCTAATGCCGCGTCTCGCCCGCGCCCGTCCCCTCACGCGAGGCGAGGATGTCGCCCTCGCCCAAGCGGCGCTTGAACATCTCCAGCACCATCGCGTAACATAACTTGGCGGCGGCGGGGTCGTAGCGCGGCCCCTCGTCCCGGATGAAGGCGTGAGCGGCGTTGAACTCGTGCCATTGCAGGTGAATGCCCGCGTCGTTCATGGCGTTGTAGATGAGCTGACGCCCCTCGCGCGGGACGTGCGGGTCCTGGCGGCCCCAGATCATCAGCATCTCGCCGGTGATCTCGCCCATGCGGTCCAGCGTGTTGTCGTTCATGCCCTTGCCCAGCCCGCGCTTGTGGATGTCGGTCGCGTAGAAGCAGGCCCCAGCCAGCACGTCCGGGTTCATCGCCGCCCGGAACGCCAGATGCCCGCCGATGCAGATGCCCATGACGCCCAGTTTGCCCGTGCCCTGCGGGTGCGCCTTCAGAAAATCCAGGGCCGCCCGCGCGTCGCTGTCGTAGCTGGACAGTTCTTTGGCGATCTTGTGGGCGTTGCCCCGGTCCGCCCCCGCCGTGTCATACGGCAGCACCGTCCCCGCCGGCTCCATCTCGTGATAGATTTCGGGGACAGCCACGACAAACCCGTTCCCCGCCAGCAGCGCCGCCGTGCGCCGGATCGGCCCCGTCACCTGAAAAATCTCCGAATACAGCAGGACACATGGGTAGCGCCCCTCGGCAACTGGCCGGAACACATACGTCCGCATCGGCCCCGTCGGCGTCGGCAGATCGTGAACCTCGTCGTCTTTGATGATCATGGTGTGCCTCCCGTTAATTTAATCGCATCCGGCAGTCGCCGCAGTCGGAGGGCTGTCCAGAGCAACAGCCACCATTTCACGGAGAAGTCAATCGCGGGCCCTGAAGCCTTCTACAATGCCGGCCGCTGGGGCGCTGGCGGCCAAACCGTCTCCGGCGACAGACGTGCTTCAACGTAGGCTACCAGTTGCCCGACCGTCAGCAACTGCGCGGCATCTTCGTCGGGAATCTTGATCTGGAAGGCTTCCTCACAGGCCAAGATCGTTTCCGTCAACTCTAAGGACTCGTCCAAGTCTTCCACGAACCGCGTCTCCGGCGTCAACTCGTGCAGGTCAACTCCGAACACTTCCGCCACAATGACCTTCACCTGATCCAGAACCGTCACGGCTCGCTCTCACCCTTCTCCGGCTCAATCCAGTCCGGCTCGGGGTCTACGTCAAATTGCACCGCCGCGATTTCGGTCATCCCCAGCAGCCATGCTTTGGCAAGGCGATGGCCGCCGTCCATCAGGCCCCCATCCGCCGAGAGGATGATGGGGTGGCTCAAGTCCGCCTCCTGAATGCGCCGGGCGTGATCGGCTACGGCGCGGATGGTGGGTTCGTTTCCGCAGAACCAGCAGTCGCGGTCTAGTTCCGAGATGCTTTCCAGCGGCACCCGCTTGACGGGCAAGCCCCGCGCCCGCTCCCACAGCCGCTCCGTCAGCCAGAAGCACCGTCCCCGCTCCGTCCGCCGCGAATGTTTCTGGGCCATCAGGTTTGGTCGGTTCGTTGCTCTTGGTCCCATCGTTCATACTCGCGGATGGCTTTCTCACAGTTCTGCCTGGCACTGCGGTATTGCGACAATGAAACAGGAAAATACAAGAGCGCCGATGTGCCCAACGCAACGGCATAGAGGTAATGGTGGGAAACGGCGAACAATAACGCCGCAACAACGCAAACAGTGGGGGCATAGAAATACGTGCGGTAACTGGCACAGATTATGGCAGCCAAGGCTTCTGCCTCCACACTCATTTTACCACGTCGCGCGACTGCCGCAGTCGTTCCACGATCTCGGCGACGATTTCGACGGCGCGGCGGCGGGACTCTAAGATGATGTTGGCGCGGGAGAGGGAGCCGGCGACGTAGAGGCCGGGCACGGCGGTCTCGGCGGTCTTCTCGTCGTACTCCGGCAGGCCGTCGTGGGCGAGGGGGACGCCCAGGTGGGCGAACAGGCGGACGTCGGCGGTCTGGCCGATCAGGGCGAACACGAAGTCGTTGGGCAGGTAGAACAGGCCGGCCTCCGGCTCCGGATCCTTGCCGTACTCGGCATGAACCAGCTCGACGCACGACGGCTCGACCCGGGAGACACGTACATCGCTGATCAGCCGCAGCCGCTTCTCCTCGGCCATGATCTTCAGGTCGCGCACGATAAACGGGCGCAGGTGGCTCTGGAAGTCCGACGGGGCGCGGCGCATGGCGACGGTCACGTTGGCCCCCGCCTCGGCCAGCGTCATTCCCGCCGTCGCCGCCGAGTTGCCGCCGCCATACACCAGCACGTCGCGCCCGAAGAACGGCGTCGGGTCGTCCAGCTTCAGGAGGACTTTGGGCAGGTCGCCGCCGGGCACGTCCAGCCGCCGTGGGTTGGGGAACGTCCCCGAGCAGACCAGCAGGAAGCGCGTCGTCCGCTCGGCCGTCTCGCCCTCCTGCGCCACCCGACGCACGGAGCGGACGTGGAACAGGCCGTCCGCGTCGCGGCGCACGTCGGTCACTTCCTCCCAGGTCGCCAGCGGCAGGCGGCGCGAGGCGGCGACGGCGCGGTAATACGCCAGGGCGTCCTCGCGGGTCGGCTTGTGCCCCCCGGCCATGGGGAACGGCACGCCGCCGATGGCGAGCTCATCCGCGGGGGAGAAGTAGCGGATCTGCTGTGGGTGCTCAACCAGCGACTGCACCAGCCCGGCGCGCTCCACGATCAGGAAGCGCAGCCCGGCGTCCTGCGCCGCGCACCCCGCCGCCAGCCCCGCCGGCCCCGCGCCGACGATCAGCAAATCCAGGGGTGAATTTTCTGGGGTCTTGCTCATGGGGCCATTGTACCCGCAGGCAGTGGGTAAACTCCCCACATGAACCACCCGATGACCAATGGCGATGTGGCCGCGATGTTTGAGCGCATCGCCGATGTGCTGGAAATCCAGGGCGAGAACGCCTTCAAAGTCCCGCGTACCGGAACGCCGTGCAGACGCTGCATTCGCTGCCGGAGCCGGTGGCCGATGTCGCCGCTGAAGGGCGGCTGGACGACATCCCCGGCTTCGGCGAGGCCATCCGCGCCAAGATCACCGACATTCTGAGGACGGGGACGACGCCTCTCTATGAGCGGGTCAAGGACCAGGTGCCGGCGGGCGTCCTGGGCCTGCTGGGGCTGCCGGGCCTCGGCGCGAAGACGGCGCGGCAGGTCTGGCAGGGGCTGGGGGTGGAGAGCGTCGAGGCGCTGGAGGAGGCGGCCCGGTCGGGCAAACTGGCGACGCTGCCCGGCATGGGCGAGAAGACGGTGCAGAAGATACTGGCGTCCATCGAGCGCGCCCGACGGTATGGGGATCGGATACTGCTCAGTCAGGCCCTGCCGCTCGCCGAGAGTCTGGTCGCCCAATTGCGCCCCCGCGCGGAGGTGGAGCATCTGGACTACGCCGGCAGCCTGCGGCGCGGGCTGGAGACCATCGGCGACATTGATCTGGTGGGCGCGTCGCGCGACCCCGCCGCCACCATCGCCGCCTTTGTCCATCTGCCGCAGGTGGGGCGCGTCATCACCCAGGGCGAACGCATGGCCCGGGTCGCCCTGCACGGCGGGGTCGAGGTGGACCTGAAGTTGGTCCGGCCCGGCGACTACGGCCCGCTGCTGCACCACTTCACCGGGTCGCGCGCCCACAGCATCCATTTGAGGAAGATCGCCGAGGCGCGCGGGCTGAAGATCAATGAGTACGGCGTATTTCGGGGAGACACGGAACTGCCGCTGGGCGACGACGAGGACGCCGTTTATCAAGTTCTGGGATTGCCGCCGATCCCCATCCATCTGCGCGAAGATCGAGGCGAGATCGAGGCGGCGCAAGCCGGGACGCTGCCGCACCTCATCACCGAGGCGGACATCCGGGGCGATGTCCACGCCCACACGACGGCGTCCGACGGCACGGCGACGATTGAACAGATGGCCCAGGCCGCGCAGGCGCGGGGCTACGAATACATGGCGATCACCGACCACTCGCAGTCCCTGCGAATCGCGGGCGGCCTGACCCCCGAACGTCTGCGCGGCCAGATCCGCGAGATACGGCGGCTGGAGGATGCGCTCGGCATCGCCTGCTTCGCCGGCTCCGAGGTGGACATACGGGCCGACGGCACGCTGGACTTTGAAGACGCACTGCTGGCCGAGCTGGACTTCGTGATCGCGTCGGCGCACCTGCACAACAATCAGGGCGAGGCCGCGCAGACGAAGCGACTGATCGGCGCCATCGAGAACCCCCATGTAGACCTGATCGCCCACCCGACGGGCCGCCTGCTGGGCAAGCGCGACCCGTACCCGCTGGACTTCGACGCCGTGTGCGAGGCGGCCCGTCGGACGGGCACGGCCCTGGAGATCAACTCGTCCCCCGACCGGCTGGACCTGAGCGACGCCTACGCCCGCCACGCCTGCCAGCAGGGCGTCCGGCTGATGGTCAACACCGACGCCCATGCGCCGGACAATTACGGCCTGCTGCGCTACGGGATCACCGTCGCCCGCCGCGCCTGGCTGACCGCCGAGGATGTGCTGAACACGCGCCCCCTGGCCGCCTTCCGGGACTGGCTGGGGCGGTAGGCGTTCCCCTCACCCGGCGTTGTCCCCCTCACCCGGCTCGCTGAGGCTTTATTGGGGTGAGGCTCGCCACCCTCTCCCTCCCAGGGGAGAGGGTTACTTGCGCGTGTGGTCTCTCTGTCTCCCCTTCTCCCCAGCGAGGAACGAGCGGGCGGGGGAGAAGGGGCCGGGGGATGAGGGGGGCCAGGGAGCGGGCTACCACTGGAACACCACCCCCATCGCGGTCGCGCGCTCACGCTGCAGGACGCCGTAGGCCTCCGCCGCCTGTTCAGGCTGGAAGCGATGGGTAATCAGATCGCCGACGCGCAGCCGGCCGCGCGCCAGGTAGTGCAGGAACAGGTCCTCCATGGCCCGGCTAGACCAGGGGACCCAGGTGGAGGAGTGCATCGGGGGATGGCTGTCGTGCGCGCCGACGATCTTGACGCCGCGTGTGACCACATCAGGCGTCAAAGTCTGCTGCTCCGGGTGGCCGGTGTCGCCGAGCAGCACCAGTGTCCCGAACCTGCGCGCCAGCGGCAGGGCCGTCGCCAGCACGGCGGCGTGGCCGGTCACGTCGTACACCACGTCCGCCCCTTGCCCACCCGTCAATTCCCGCACGGGCTCGAGCGCCTCAGCGGCGGTCATCTGCAGCGCCGCCGTCGCCCCGTGCGCCCGCGCCATCTCCAGCCGGGCCGGGGCCGTGTCCACGGCGATGACCTCCCGTGCCCCCAGCAAGTGGACGTACTGCGTCACCAGCTGCCCCAGCAGACCCAGGCCGATGATGACGATGGTATCGCCGAGTTTATGTTCGGCGCGGCGGACGCCGACCTGGGTGATCTTGCCCAGGCCCATCCACGTCGCCTCCTCGTCGGCGACGCCCTCCGGGATGCGCGCCGCCGCGTCGGCGGGCACGGTCACATGGCTGCTGTGGCCGCCGCGGGACGCCGCCCGGTCGCCGACCCGCCAGCCATCCACGTCCGCCCCGACCCCGATCACGCGCCCGGCGTTCAGGTAGCCGACCCGGAACGGGTACGAGACCCAGTTGTCCCAGTGCGATCCCGGCGCGAAGTTGCGGGCGAAAATGATTCCCTCCGTCCCGGTGCTGATGAGGCTACAGCGCGTCTCGATCAGCAGCCCCTTCGGCCCCGGCTCCGGCAGGGCCTCCTCGATCAACTCGACCCGTTCCTGGCCGGTGAAAACCAGTGTCCGCCGCATTGTCATCGTGTCCCCCTCCCTCTATGAGAGAGTCAAAGCGCCTTACGGCGCGCCGTCCGCCAGCGCGAGCGTGAGCCGCGCCCGGCATTCTGCAAAGTAAACGAG
>JAFAZD010000182.1 GCA_019239955.1 Armatimonadota bacterium
GCGTCCAGATCGAACATCGCCTCCCGGATGAACATGTCGCCGTCGCCCTGGCCGGAGAAGCCCTGCTCCGTGCCGTAATAGACGCAGGGCGTACCGAGCGCACCGAGCAGGTAGCCGACCCCGGCGATCACCTGCTCGTCGGGAGCGTCCGCCCCAAACCGCTGCTTGTGATCCTGCCCGACCCCGTCGTGGTTGTCCAGGAACGTGACCAGGTACTGGCCGAGCTGCCCCCGGCTGAGGGCGCGCTGCCGTTGCGCCTCGTAGCGCGCGAACAGGGCCGGCGGGGGCGCAAACCCTTTAAGCACCTGGGGCAGCATGAAGTAGAGCGGGAAGTCCAGCACCGAGTCCAGGCCGAAGAAGACTGTCTGATCCCCCTGCTGCGTCGGCGTGTTCGGGCCGATGTAGCGGTTGATGGCGTCGTCGCCCGCGATCAGCTCGCCGAACAGGAAGAATGAGCGCTTGCCGAGACTCTCGGCATATTCACGCACCTCGGAACTGAAACGGGCGACGGCGGACGCACCCATGTGCTTGACGGCGTCCACACGGAAACCGTCCACGTCCGCCTCCCGAATCCAGTAGCAGTGCGCCTGGATCAGCACGTCCACCAGCGCCTGGGCGTCGGCGTCGTTCGGGTCGTCCACATCGTTGTTGTAGTCCTTCAGCGAGAAAAAATCCCCGTGCTGGGCCTCCGGCATGGCGTCGAAGTTGCGAATCTGGCCCCGCCGATGGTAAAAGTTCGAGTTGCGCAGCTCGGTCGGCACCGGCTCCCGGCCGGGCCGGAACGCGCCGAAGGGGAACTGTTCGTCCTGGAAGTAGAAGAAGGCGGTGTCCGGCTGGTAGCTCCAGTTGTCCCCGGAGTGGTTGGTGACCACGTCCAGGATCACGCGCATGTCGCGCCGGTGGGCCGCCTCCACCAGATCCACCAGGTCCTGCGCGCTGCCGAAGTTCGCGTCAACGTCCAGGTAGTTCTGAATGGCGTAGCCGTGGTAGGCATGGGGATTGTTCCCGAACACCGGGCTGAGCCAGAGGGCGGTGCAGCCCAGTCCGGCGATGTAGTCGAGGTTGTCCTGGATGCCCTGTAGCGTCCCGCCGCAGAAATCGGACAGTTGTTGGGCGTCGCCGCTGCCGGCGGCACGGGCCGAGGAATCCGGCTGCGGGCTGCGCCGGCGGCCGTCGTGGAAACGGTCCACCAGCAGAAAATAGATGAACTCCTCCGACCACTCCCGGTCGAAGTTGCGGTAGGTTTTGCCGGCGCGCGGCGTCAGGTCCAGGCCGGCGACGGATGTGGGGCTGCTCATGGGGTGTGCTCCTGTGTTCCAGCGGGTCTGCGGCGTACAGCGAAGGGACATGTGACGTTCACGGCGGCGGTGCAGTGGAAGCCCGAACGCTGGAATATAGCACATCAACAGGCAGGTTGTCAACGCCCCGGCTTCCCCTGTTGACGCGCCGGGCCAAGTGTGTTATCATGGCGCATGGCCCCCATCGCCGCGCCTGAAACTGATTGGAGAGTACCGATGATCCGATGCCTGATCCCACTGACCCTGAGCGCCCTCGTCGCCCTTGCCGCGCCCGCGGCCCGCGCCCAGACACCGTCCCCCGTCCCCGTCCCGGCCGCCCATCTCTACCCGCTCGGCCGGGCCTTGCCGTCCCCGGACGTCAAGGTCGACGTCTCCGACGCGCCCGAGGCACGCGCCTGGGCCGAGCAGGCGCGGGTATTGGTGATTCAGTGGTTCCCCCTCGTCTGCCAGTTCCTCGCCACGGACAGGTTCACGCCCCCGAAGACCATCACTCTGGCCTTCAAGAAGGACTTGCCCGTCCCCGCCTATACGACCGGGACGGGCACGGACGGGGCCACGATCTCCATCAGCGGCAAGTGGATCACGGCGCACCCGGATGACTTCGGCATGGTGATCCACGAGATGACCCATGTGATCCAGGGCTACCCGGGCCGGGGCGACAAGCCGGGCTGGCTGGTGGAGGGAATCGCCGACTACATCCGCTTCTACCGCTACGAGCCGGACGTGCCGCGCCGGAACGTGGACCCGCGCGACCCGCAGAAGGCCAGCTACCGCGACGCCTACCGCACCACGGCGTCGTTCCTGGCCTACGTGACCTGGCGGTACAATCGCGGGCTGTTGAGCCGGCTCGACGCGGCGTTGCGCGCGGGGACCTACAGCGACGGCCTCTGGAAGACCATCACGGGCAAGGACCTGGACGCGCTCTGGACGGAGTTCATCGGCACCCTGCCGGCAGCCGCCCATGTCCCCTGAACCCCGTGCCTCAGCGCAGAATCCTGCCGCCGAAAAAATTATGGGGCCGGCCCCGGCCGGGCCGCGCGCCGGGCACGTCCCCTGGCGCGCGGTCGTCCTTAGCCTGCTGCTGGCCCCGCTCTGCTGCTATTGGGCGCAGGACCAGGGCGTGGACCGCATCTTCTCGCTGATGGTCCCGCCCGTGATCCTGACCCTGGGGCTGGTGCTGGTCAACGTCCCCCTGCGCCTGCGCGCTCCCCGTCTCGCCTTGACGGAGGCGGAGCTGATTGTCTTCTACGGGATGCAGACCGTGATGTGCGCGATGGCGTCGGAGTGGGTCGACGTCATCCAGCCCTACATCTACAGCTACGGCGTCTATCACCAGCGGGACACCCAGTACTACGTCCTGCCCTACATCAGCGACTGGCTGTTCTTCAAAACGGACCAGGGGCCGCTGCGGGGATTCAACGTCGGCGGCAAGACGGCGGCCTACTTCTGGGCGCACCTCGGGCCCTGGTGGCCCAAGATTTGGGCGTGGACGCTGATCGCCGGGCTGGCCGCCTTCGCCATGCTCTGCATTAACGCCTTGATGCAGGACCAATGGACCCAGCGCGAGAAGCTGTCCTTCCCCCTGGTTCAGCTGCCCCTGGCGATTACGCAGGGCGGAGGCGCGTCCCCGTTCTGGCGCGACCGGCTGATGTGGGGCAGCTTCGCCCTGATCTTCGGGATCGACATCCTCAACGGCTTCGCCTTCCTCCACCCGGCCATCCCCCTGATCAACGTGCGGTTTCTGGGCGACATCGGCCAGTGGTTCGCCGCGCCCCCCTGGAACCAGATCGGGTGGACGCCCATCGGCATCTTCCCGTTCATGGCCGCCATCGGCGTCTTCATGCCGACCGACCTGCTCTTCTCCCTGCTCTTTTTCTTCTTCGTCCGCAAGGGCCAGCAGGTCGTGGCCGCCAGTCTGGGCTACGCGCAGGGCACGTTCGGGGGCGGCGGGTTGGTTCCGAGCGCGCCGTACTTCAGCGAGCAGTCGTGGGGCGCCTTTTTGGGGCTGTTCGCGGGCGCGCTGTGGGCGGCGCGGCCCTACTTGCGGGAGGTCTGGGGGCAAGTTCGGCGCGGGGCGCCCCCCGACTCGCGGCGCGTGCCGCCCCGCTTCGCCCTCGGCGGGCTGTGCGTCAGCCTGGTGGCGCTGGGCGGCATCGGGGTCGCCATCGGCCTGCCGTTCCTGTACGTCGTGCTCTACACGGTGCTGTTCCTGATGTTCAGCACGGCCATGACCCGCCTGCGCGCGCAGCTGGGCGCTCCGACCCACGAGATGGCATTCATGGGGCCGAACCAACTGTTCGCCGACTTCCACGGCACGGCGGGCGTGGACAGCGCGACCATCGCCCGCACGGTCACGACGTTCCACTTCATGAACCGCATCCACCGGACGCACCCGATGCCGAGCCAGTTGGAGGCGCTCTACATGGCCGAGCGGTCGCAGGTCAGCCCGCGCGGGATGTTCTTCGCCCTGCTGCTGGCAACGGTCGTGGGGAGCGTGCTGGGGCATGTGGTCAAAACTTACATTGAATACCGGATGGTGCCGGGCGACAGCAGCCCGGAGACGGTCGGCGTGGTGCGGACGCTGATTGACGCGCCGCACGATCCCAACGTGGCGGCGATGCTGGCGGTGGGGGCCGGCTTCGCCGTCGTGCTGCTGCTTGACGCGGTGCGCTTCCAGATTCCCGGCTTCCCGCTGCACCCGGCGGGCTATGCGCTGGCGATGAACTTCGGGGTAGACTACTACTGGTTCGGCCTGCTGATCGCGCTGATCGCCAAGTACAACGTGATGCGCTACGCCGGCCTGGGCGGCTATCACCGGCTGCGCCAGGCGGCCCTGGGCCTGATGCTGGGCGAGTTCTGCGCGGAGGCGGTCTGGGCCGTCTTCTCCATGCTCAACCACGACCAGCCGACCTACACCATCTCCATCAACGGCAAGATGAGCTGGCAGCAATAGGTCCGTTGTGTGGGCCTGGCGTTTCAATGCCAGGGGCGGCGATGCCACGGGTGAGCTTCTCGCGGGCGGAAAGCGGCTTGATGGTCTGTTCGTAGACTTGGTGGGCGATCATGGTCTGCCTCGGCGGGATCATACCTCAGACCGGGGCCGTTCGGCGCGTGCAACCGCAGGCTGCGTCCGGTGTCTCAGCCGGTAGGGGAGGGGTTTCGATGGACATCTTCTTGCAGGACCTGGGGCTGCGGCGGCAGACGGCGCTGCTGCACTGGCGCGCCGTGACGCTGAACGCCCAGACGGGGCGGGGGGCCGGCGGGGTGGGCCTGATGCCGGCCCCGTCCCTGAACCCGGCCGCGCCGCCGCGCCTGCGCGGACTGGGACACCTCTGGGCGCGGGGGGCGGGCTGCCCGCCGGAAACCGCCGCCATCGCCCTGACCCTGTTGCGGTCCCAGACCTACGGCGTGATCGGCGGCCTGGTCGGCGGCTCCCTGGGCTTCTGGATGCCCGGCATGGGCATGGCGCTGGCCGGCCCGCCGGAGGCGGCGGTGGGGGCGCTGGGGATGTTCGGCTGCGGCGCGCTGATGAGCGGCTTCGGCCTGTGGATTCCGGGGCATTGGTTGCGGCGCATCTGCCGGCCTCCCCTCACCGCCGCCGAGGTGGAGGCGCTGGGGGCGGCGGCCACGGACGACCTGGAGCGCGCCTTCCTGCGGCTGGCCGCCGACGCCGTGCGCCAGCCCACCCCGCCGGAGGCGGCGGAGCGGGTGCGCGCGGCGTTGCGGGCCTTGGGCGAGACCCTGGACCGGCAGCCCGCCGTCGCCGTGCCGCGCGTCGGTGCGGAGGCGCTGCGCGCGGAGGCGGCGCGCGCCCTGGACGACGCGCGGCAGGAGCCGGACCCAGTGGTGGCCGAGTCCCACGTGCGCCGCGCCGAGGCCCTGGGCCGCTCGGCGGACGCCGCCGAGCGCTCTCAGACGCTGATGCGCCGGGCGGCGGCCCTGCGCGACGAGATGGGGGCGCAGATCGAGTCCCTGCGGCTGGGCCTGGCCGGCTTCCAGACCGCCTCCGGCGACGTGGCCGGCCTGGCGTCGCTGGCCGACGCCGTCCGCGAGGTCGCCACGGAGTCTGTCTCTGTCGCCGCCGCCCGCGCGGAATTAGACGCCGCCCTGACGGAGCCGCCGCCGGTCCTGCGGCTGCGCGCGGGCGCTTGATCCCCTGGACCGAGCAGTTTCAACCGCTCGCCCCCTCCCGTGCTGGGGGTCAAGATGCCCGCCGGGGACATTCACCAGTATGACCCCCGGCGGGTTTCTGAGGGGCCGGCCCTCTAGCCTCCAATCACGGGGAGGGGCCCCCGCTCCCAATGCTGGGGGAGCCGAAGGGCGCGGCAAGCAGCGCCCCTATAGTCCCGCAGGGACTTTCCTTCGCTGGAGAATAGCCCGGCATTTCCAATGCCGGGTCGAAGAGGTCTGTCATGAGACATCTCAGACGCCTCCTGACGCTGGCCCTCTGCCTGCTGTTGAACGGGCTGCCTGCCCATGGAGGTGACACGATGAGAAACACGAATTCACGCCCTGCCGACCCGAAGCAGGCCCTGGAACGGACGAGTTTCCAGACCGGCGCCGCCTGGGACCCGATGCTGCAACTGCGCTCCGACGTGGCGATGTGCTACGGGGTGGGACCGGACATCGGCGCGCGCATCGCCGGGTGGAAGGCGCAGGGCTACCGGGTCCACGTCATGACCGGCGTGTCCTGGGGGCAATACCAGGATTATTTGTATGGCCGCTTCGACGGCGTCAACCACGTGGACGAGGCGCAGATGGACCGCAACGGCAAGGTCATCTCGCACGGCGGCGACGTGTACTACATGTCGCCGGGGGAGAACTACGGCAAGTTCCTGTCCCTGGGCGTCGGGCGCGCCCTGGACGCCGGGGCCGAGGCGATCCATCTGGAGGAGCCGGAGTTCTGGGTGCGCGCCGGCTGGAGCCAGGGCTTCCGGCGCGAGTGGAAGGCGTTCTACCACGAGGACTGGGTCCCCCCGGACTCGTCGCCCGAGGCCCAGTACCGGGCGTCCCAGCTGAAGTATTTTCTTTACCGCCGCGCCCTGACCCAGATCTTCGAGTTCGTCAAGGGGTACAACAAGGCGCACGGCACGGATGCCCGGTGTTACGTGCCCACCCACAGCCTGATCAACTACGCCCAGTGGGGCATCGTCAGCCCCGAATCCAGCCTGCAGAAAGTCGGAGCCGACGGCTACATCGCCCAGGTCTGGACCGGCACGGCGCGCACGCCCAACGTCTACGAGGGCCATGAGCGCCAGCGCACCTTTGAGACCGCCTACTTGGAATACGGCGCGATGATGAACCTGGTCCGCGCCGGCGGCGGCACGGTCTGGTTCCTCAACGACCCCATCGAGGATAATCCGAATCACTCCTGGCGCGACTACCGGACCAACTGGGAGAGCACGCTGACCGCCTCCCTGCTCTGGCCCCAGGTCTGGCGCTACGAGGTCATGCCCTGGCCGGAGCGCATCTTCCACGGCACGTACCCCACCAAAGACAGCACGGAGCGTCGGCCCGGCGAGGCCGTCGCCAAGGAACCCATTCCGCCGGATTATGCCACCGAGCTGATGACGGTCATCAACGCCCTCAACGACATGAATCAGTCTTCGGTGACGTGGGACTGCGGGACGCGCGGCGTGGGCGTGGTCGTCTCGGACACGATGATGTTCCAGCGCGGCGGCCCGTCGCCGTCCGACCCGCACCTCGGCTCATTCTATGGCCTGGCGATGCCGCTGGTCAAGCGCGGCCTGCCGGTCGAGCCGGTGCAGCTGGAGAACGCCGCCCGTCCGGGCGCGCTGAAGCCCTACAAGGTCCTGCTGATGACCTACGAGGGCATGAAGCCGATGACCGCCGAGGACAGCGCCGCCATCGCCGCCTGGGTCAAGGCGGGCGGCGTTCTGGTCTTCGTGGACGATGACAGCGACCCGTACAATCATGTCCGCGCCTGGTGGAACGCCGCCCCGAACGGTGATGCGACGCCGCGCCAGGTCCTGTTCGCCCAGATGGGGCTTGTCAAGGAGACAGCGGCGGGGGCGCATAAGGTCGGCAAGGGGACGCTGCTCTACGACGCCTCCAGCCCCGCCGCGCTCACGTACCAAGCCGACGGCGCGGACCATGTGCGGGACCTGGTCCGCCGCGCCTGCCGGGCCGCGCGCCTGCCGTACCGGGAGACCAATTTTCTGGCGCTCCGGCGCGGCCCCTACGTCGTCGCCGCGGGGCTGGACGAGTCGCTCCCGGACGCCCCCCACCAACTGACCGGCCATTTCGTGGACCTCTTCGACGCCGGATTGCCGATCCTGGACACGGTGACGCTGGCCCCTGGCCGCCGGTATCTCCTGCTGGACCTGGACCGGATTCACTCCCCGTCCCCAGCCGTTCTGGCCGCCGCCTGCAAGACGCTGGGCGCGCGGCGTCTTCCCCAGGGCGGCTTCCGCTTCTACGCCGAGGGGCCGGACGCCACCCAAGCGTCCGTCCGTCTGCGCCTCGCCGCCCCGCCGAAGACGGTGCTGCTGGACGATCAGGCGCTCCCGGCGGCGAGCCAAGTCTGGGACACCGCCACGCGGACCCTGCTCCTGCGCTTCCCCAACGCTGCCGGCCGCTGGATCACGGTACGTCCGTGACGAAGCGGAAGCGCGTCTCCTGCTGCTGGGCCAGCAGGAGACCCCGCTCGATGGCCACCAGGTCTGCCAGCACGTCCTCGGCCCGCAGGCCGGGGTCGTAGACGGCGCGGGCGAGCGAGTAGGGGTCCTGCCGCACCGCCGCCAGCGCCCCTTGCACCGCCGCCAGTCCCACCCACGCCTCGAACCATTCCGGTGCG
>JAFAZD010000186.1 GCA_019239955.1 Armatimonadota bacterium
CGGCCAAATGGGCTACAACACTGTGCGGATCGTGATTGATCTCAAGAGGAACGTCGCCTTCCAGGTCCGCAGTCCGGTGCAGACCAGCGAGGTGCAGGTCGCCCTCGCCGGTGGCGGAGGCCGCCCCTACGCCGGCGGCGCGCCGCCGTCGCTGACGCCCATGCCCGTCTCCCCGCCGCCCGGCATCGTCCAGCGCCCCACGCCCACGCTGCCCGACGTGCCGCCCGGCGAGGGCGTCCACATCACCGGCGTCTCCTACAAGACGGTCGGCGCGCTCACCCAGATCCTCGTCGCTGCCACCGGCGAGGCCAAATACACCACCGAGCTGCTGGACAACCCCCGCCGCCTCGCCTTTGATCTGGCCGGCGCGACGCTGGACACCCCGCAGCGGCAACTCGCCGCCGACGGCAATCCGGTGATGAAGCAGGTCCGCTGGGGCATCTTCCGCAGCGGCGACAGCCAGTTCGGCCGTGTGGTCGTGGATCTCCAGCGCCCCGTCCCCTTCACCGTCACCCGCCAGCCCGCCGACGGCGGCGGCACGGTCTACGCCATCAACTTGCAGATGCCGCCCGTGCTCCAGCCCTACCCCGTCGCCGGCGGCCTGGCCGGCAAGGTCGTCGTCGTGGACCCCGGCCACGGTTATCAAGACTCGGGCGCGGTCGGCTTTGGCGTCCGCGAGAAGGACCTGACCCTCGCCATCGGCCTGAAGCTGCGCGACACGCTGCGCCAGAACGGGGCGACCGTGTTCATGACCCGCGACGACGACGGCTTCCTGCCCGTGATGGCCCGCCCGCAGGTCGCCATCGCGCACAATGCCGATCTCTTCGTCAGCATTCACTGTGACGACGCGGGCCCGGCCAACTCCCACTCCGGCACGACCGTCTATTACCACGCGCACAACCCGATCTGCCGCCGCATGGCCGCCGACATCTCGGCACGCGTGGCTGACGTGTCGGGCATCCCGCAGGACGGCATCAAGTCCGACACCATCCGCTTCGCCACCGGCTTCGGCGTCCTGCGCGGCAGCCCCATGCCCGCCGTGCTGGTCGAGTGCGGCTATGTCAACGACCTCTCCGACGTACGCAAGCTGCAGGACGCGGATACGCAGCAGCGCATCGCCGAGGGCATCGTCGCCGGCCTGCGCGATTTTCTCGGCGGCCGCACCGCCAGCCGGTAACGAAGTCCATGAAGAAAACACCGGCCATCGTCGGCCTGCTCTGTGCCTCCATCGCCCTGGCCGGCTGCGGGCATCATAACCCGCCGTCCCAGGCAATGCCGCCGCCCGCGCCCGTGACCACGCCCCCAGCCGTCAGTACCGGTCCGTCGTCGGCGGTCAACGAAGCGCCGGCCCGTCCCCGCAAGGCCGTGATCTACACCGTGGACGCGGCGCACGGCTCCGACGCCGACAACTACCTGGTCCCGAAGGAGGTTCGGCTCCGGGATCGGCAGCACCCCGCCCGCGCCGCCCTCAACGCCCTGCTGAGAGCGCAGGACACGCCCATCCCGGCCGGGACAAGGCTGAACAGCATCGCCATCGCGGACGGCCTCGCCACCCTGGACTTCAACCGCTCGCCGGTGGACGAGACGCACGGCGAGGAGAGGCAGGCGCAGGCGCTGGAGGCCATCCAGCGCACGCTGGGCCAGTTCCCGAACGTCAGCCGCATCCAGATCAACGTCAACGGCCAGCCGGCCCCACTCGGCGAGTCGGGCGGCGGGCCGATGGACGTGCTCCGGCCCGGCGAGAAGCCCCAGGATGCGGGAGGCGCATGACGAGCCAGACCGCCCCCATCGGCATCTTCGACTCCGGCCTGGGCGGGCTGACTGTCCTGCGCCAGCTGCAGCGCCTTCTCCCCGCTGAGAGCGTTGTCTATTTGGCCGACACCGCCAACGTGCCCTACGGCGACAAGCCGCTCGCCGTCGTGCGCGACCTGGCCCTGCGTCTGACGGATGAATTGGCCCGTGCTGGGGCCAAGCTGGTTCTGATGGCGAGCGGCACGTCCACCGTCGCGGGCCTCTCCGCCGCCCGGGCGGAATACCCGGCCTTGCCGATCCTGGGAACCATTGACGCGGGCGCGCGGGCCGCCGTCGGCCGACCCGGCCCCATCGGCGTCCTCGCCACCGACGCCACCGCCCGCTCCCGCGCCTTCACCGAGGCCGTGCAGGCGCTCGACCCGGTGCGGGCCGTGTTCGAGCAGGGCTGCCCTCGGTTCGTCCCCCTGGTCGAGTCGGGCCATGCCGACACGGCCGATGCCGCCGACGCCGCCCACGAGTACCTGGCCCCGTTGCTGCGCGCCGGTGTCCAGACGATCATTTTAGGCTGCACCCACTTTCCGTTCCTGCTCCCGACCCTGCGCGATGCCCTGGCCGACACCTCCCTCCGGCCCGCCTTTGTGGACCCCGCTGAGGAAGCCGTCCGCGAGGCCGCTGAGTTGCTGTCCGCCGCTCGTCTCCTCGCCCCGCACGGCGCGGCCTCCACGCTCACCTTCGCCGCCACCGGCGACCCCGCTTCCTTCGCCCATCATGCCGCTCTCCTGCTCGGCCACCCCCTGCCCCCCGTCGCCCACCTGCGGCTCGATAGTAGCCCACTTCGGTTGCCCTGATGGAGCCAACATTGCAGGCGCATCTTGAGCGCGGTCAGGTACGCGCAATGCGCCTGTTGCGGCAAGTAGCCACAAGCGAGGCTCGACCAATAGCGTATTGACGGTGTGACAAAATTCCAGTATCATAAGGTGGTGACAACGGAGCATTTTACTATCCGGGAAGCGCCCAAGCGCGGCGGTCTGGCAAGTATTGTATGCGACACCCTTCTCCCACTCACGATGCCGGCCGGCGTTAAGGGGATGGAAAGGTTCTAGCGCAACGGCTCCTCCGGTTCATGATGACCAAGCCTCGCATCTTCCGCGTCATGAAAGTGGCGGACGAGAAGCCAGAAGTCGGCAATGGCTCCGGTATGTTGGGGGTGCGGGCCAGAGATGTGGGGCTCGATGAGGATGTGCCGAATGACAGCCCCGTCGGTCCCGGCACCGGCGGTATGTCAGTGGGTGGGTGCCTCCGAACAATTTACATCAACCTTTTGCCACGTCGTCTCGCGCAACAAGACCCGGAACTATTTCGCGGGGCCAAGGGAGCAAACAGCCAGAAGGTTTGGAGCATGGGATCCGGCCCCTATCAGCCCGCGGCGTTCTCGGCGGATCTGAACCTTCGCATCGAAGAGCAGAGCGAGCCACCAGGGCATGGCCTAGTCGAGCCTGGTAGGGCCATGCCCCTGGAAGAGTTCCAAGAGAGGCTGGCCGCCACCCAGGATGAGTGGCAAGTCAACGAAGAACACACTGATGACTGTCCTGTCTGCCAACAATTTGGTCTTGGACGCCCCGGAACTCCGTGACGCGGTGACACTCCTGGTCGCGCTCCAACACGCCATCTGCAACGAGAATGAGGACGAGGCGGACCATCTGCGAGAGGAATTGGATCGCCCTCTGCGCCGGCTGACCTGGGAGCAGAACGAATGGCTGCGCGGGCTGTCCGGCGACCTGGAAATGCTCTGCGATACCGAAATCTTTGAGCCAAACCGGTTGCCTAGACAGGAGTATGTCGGTCGTCTGACTCAGGCCTGGAGGGACGTGGAACAGGACCCGAACGTGCTGTTGCGCCTTCTGCGTAAAGAACAGGATTTCCTTTCCGCCGATAGAGTAGCCATCGCCCGCGCCCGTTGCTATCACCTGCTCGGCTTCCAAGACTTGTTCCGGGAGTTTATGCTCGAGGCGATCAGGCGAGATCCAGAAAGGCCGCTGTTGAAAGCTCTCCTTCTGGTTGAGTTGGCGGAGCAAGGCACGTTTGATGATGCTTGGCAACTCGCCCAGGAGATTCTTTCCGATCCCCGCACCGAACCTGGCATGATCTTTGTTGCTGCTGGCAGGATACATAGTATTGCAGGAACACTGAATGAAGAAAGAGCGCGCCTGGTTTTAGGACGCCTCCGGCAAGAAGTCCAGAAGGTATTTGACAACTCCCCGCCTGAGGATTTACCGCTCAACGAGGCGGTCTTAGGCTTGACTGTGATGGCGAGTATCAATGAAGGCCTTCGCCGTACTTCTGCTGCCAGGGAGTATTATTTGCGAGCGTTACAGCTCGATCCCGATGCCTCAGACGTGCTTATGGCATTGGGATTGTTGCTGTTTCGGGCCAATGCGGACGCCGCTCTGCCATATTTTGAGGAGGCCGTTCGCCTCGGCACTTCCATTCCTTGGCCCTATATTGTCTTAGCGAGGAAGGCGCTTGGGCAGGAACGATACGGCGATGCGGAGACGTTGTCCAGACAGGTGTTGAACCTTTCCGATCTGCCTCGGGTTCAGGCATATGGCTATGAGTTCTTGGCGATCTCCCAGGGCGGAGTAAACGGCCTGACGGACGAGGTGATAGCCAATCTGGAAAAGGCGGCTTCCCTGTTTCCTGAGAACATCTCGTTAAGACAGAACTATCAAGAAGCCCTGAGACTGCGTGCCGAAGACCAGGCAGGAACTCCGCAAGATGGGGTGAGGGTTCCTCCACGTCGCCCTGGCTTCCTACAGACACTGACAAGTCGAATCAATCAAGCGGAGGAAATTGTTCCGAGTAGCAGTCCGTTGTTGATGCGAATGGGAGCCGTCTTTCAGGCATCGTCGCACGAGATTGATACTTCCTTGGCCCTTGCTGCTTGATCGCTGTGTCAGGTATAGAGAATGTGAACTTCCATGGACCGGTCAACCCGTCGTGCTGTCCGCCGCTGATCTCCTCGCCCCTTCCAACGCGACGTCCACGCTCACCTTCGCCGCCACCGGCGACCCCGCCTCCTTCGCCCGCCATGCCGCTCTCCTGCTCGGCCACCCCCTGCCCCCCGTCGCCCACTTGCCGCTCTAAGGGGGCAGCCCCGACAGGATGCACTCCTTTGGGTATAACCCAGACATGCATGGTTTTCTGACAACTGCCAGGGGCGGCCTCGCGCTCCTGGCGGGGCTGATGGCCGTTCTCACCCTCCCGCCCGTGCCGACAACCCTCCCTCCCCCGCCGCGCGGACGCCGACGCTGTTTCTGATCGGCGACTCCACCGTCCGCAACGGCACAAAAGGCTTGCAGGGGTGGGGCGACCCCCTCGCCGCGTACTTTGATCCGGCCAAAATCACCGTCCTCAACCGCGCGGGGCGGGCGCAGCAGCCGGACCTATCTGACGGAAGGGCTGTGGGAGGCCGTCCGGGCCGACCTCAAGGCCGGCGACTTCGTCCTGATGCAATTCGGGCACAACGACGGCGGCTCGCCGGCCACGAGTTATCGCGCCTCGCTGAAGGGCAACGGCGAGGAAACCCGAACGGTCACCGACCCCAAGACGAGCAAGACGGAAACCGTCCACTCCTACGGCTGGTACCTGCGCCGGTACATCGCCGACGCCAGAGCGAAGGGAGCCTCGCCCATCGTCCTGTCCCCCGTCCCGCGCAACATCTGGAAGGACGGCAAGGTCGCCCGGAACGCCAACGATTTCGGGAAATGCGCCTCTGAGGCCGCCCGAACCGGCGGCGCGGCATTCGTAGACCTGAAAAAATCATCGCGGACCAATATGACGCACTTGGCGAGGACAGGGTGAAGGCGTTTTTCCCCGGAGACCACACCCACACGAACCCTGCCGGGGCCGATTTCAACGCCGCCGCGGTCGTACAGGGGCTGAAGGCGCTGCCGGGCGGCCCGCTGTCCGGCTTCCTGTCGGCCCGGGGCGTCTCCGTCGTTGGGAAGGAATAGGGGAGGGAACTGAATGAGGAATGTCCTGCGCGCGGGGGCGCTGTTCTGGATCGCGCTGTTTCTGCTCCCCCCCGCTATGGCGAACGTTCCAGGCGGCGGGAGTCGCGGCAGCCCGGTCACGCTCGCGCAGGAAGGCCGCCTCGTCGTCCTCGCCAACGGCATCGTCACGGCGACGATAGACACCGCCGGGGCCGCCGTCCTGTCCCTCAAATACGCAGGGCATGAGATGGTCAGCACGTCGGGACGGCATTCCCGCATCTACTTCAGTATGTCCGGCGGCAAGGACTACGAGCAGCCCGCCCACTGCGTCTATTCCGTGACCCGCCGGAGCCCGGACGACGCGGACATCTCGTGCAAGCGCATCTACGCGCCGGGCGACAAGCAGCCGGACATTGATGTCCACTACGTCCTGCGCCGGGGCAGCCCCGGCCTGTACGTGTACGCCATTGTCAGCCACCCCCCCGACTACCCCGATGCGGGCATGGGCGAGTGGCGGATGGTCTGGTCCATGCCTGACGAGGGCGGTGACGCCCTTCTGGAGCGCATCTACGTGGACGAGGCCCGCCACTGGCGGATGCCTCCACGGATGACTTCGCCCACGCCCAGCCGACGGGCATCAAGGAGATCGTCAGGCTCACCACCGGCCCGTGATGCGGGCGACATCCGCCTGTAGGTCGTGGGCGGCCCGCACCACGCCGGGCCAGTCCCCCGCGTCCACGGCGATGGGCGCGGCCCGGTGGTTCTCGACCAGCGCAAAGCTGCCGCTGCGCGGCGCGCTGTCCACATATTGCACCTGCCCCAGCGCGTGTCCGGCGCGCGGAAACAGCACAAGGCCCAGTGCCGCCGATAGCAGCCCAAGGAAACGTTTCTTCGTCATAGGTGTACTCACGTAGTCAATATCTCATGGCTGCCGCTCTGAGTCCTCGCTCAGAAGCCGGGTCGCCTTGATCTCCGCCAGCGTCTGCCGCGGCTCGTCCACGCCGGACGGGAACGGGCGCTGGGCGAAGGTCTGGAAGTAAAGCAGACAGGCGTCATGCCACCGCACGGCGTCGTGTTCTTGAATGACGAGCTTGGCGGCCACGGCGGCGTGCCGCTCCGGGTCAACAGTCCCCCCCAGGGAGTCCCACGTCCGGCGCGCGGCTCTCGTCCAATCCACCCCGCGCTGGTAGTGCCGGCACAACTCGTCCCAGAGCGTTCGCCCGGAATGCATCTGATAATCCCACGGCACATGGTGGAACCAGAGCAGGTACGCCTCGGGGCAAGTGGACAGGGCGGCGAACCGGTCCCGGACCGGCGGGTGATACTGGCTCACCGCGTCGCTGCCGGACCCCGTCCGGTCAAAGCCCAGGCCCGTGGCGTCGGCGTGGTTGAAGTACGGCGGATTCCAGTCCGGGCGCTGCCCGGGCACCCCCCAGGGGTCCGGCCCGTAGTGGTCTGTGTCCATCTGGTGGGCCAGGCCGAGCGGCGTCATGTAGTCCACGGCGGCCTCGCGCGAGCCGAGCATGAGATCGGCGATGGTCGCCACCGCCGCCGGGTCCCGGGTGAAGGTCATGCGGACCCACTCCTCGGCAATCTGCCGCGCCGGGAGGTCGGGGTCCCAGGCGAGGCGGCCGAAGGCGTACCAGTTCGCCTGGGCGAAGTCGTGCCCCGTCCAGTTCCGGTCCGAGCCGGTGTTCGCTACCCCGGCGACCCCCGTGAGCCGCTGGCCCGTGAGGCGGCCGTCCACCACTTTTGCCACCGTTGAGCCGGGACCTTTGGCCTCCGTGTCCGAGTCCAGGAACTCCCGCCACATCGGGGCCAGGAAGACCAGGTGATTGGAATGGCCCAGATACTCCTGCGTGATCTCCACCTCCGGCATCAGCGGGGTCTTCGGCATCGCCCCGAACAGCGGGTGGAACGGCTCGCGCGGCTGAAAGTCCAGCGGCCCGTTCTTGACCTGGAGGAGTACGTTGGGGGCGAACTTGCCGTCGAACGGCTTCAGCGAGTCATACGCCTGCGCGATTCGGTCGGAGCCGGGCTTGGCGTCATAAACAAAGGCCCGCCACATCACCACGCCGCCGTGCGGCGCGAGCGCCGCCGCGAGCATGTTCGCGCCGTCGGCGTGGGTGCGTTTGTAAGTGAGTGGCCCCGGTTGCCCCTCGCTGTTCGCCTTGACCAGAAAGCCGCCGAAGTCGGGGATGAGCGTGTAAATCTCGTCGGCCTTGGCCTTCCACCACGCCGCCACCGCCGGGTCCAGTGGGTCGGCGGTTTTCAGCCCGCCCATCTCCATGGGCGCGGAGAAGCGCGCGGAGAGAAAGACCCGCACGCCGTAGGGCCGGAACGTGTCCGCGATGGCCGCCGTCTTGACCAGATACGCGTGGCTCAGGCTCTGCGCGTTGGCGTTGACGTTGTTGAGGACCGACCCATTAATCCCCAGCGAGGCGTTTGCCCGCGCGTAGTCCCGCAGCCGTGGGTCCACCGTCCCCGGCAATGCCTGCCAATCCCACAGCGAATGCCCGGCGTAGCCGCGCTCGATGGTGCCGTCGAGGTTGTCCCAGTGGTCCAGCACCCGCAGGCGCAGCCGGGGTCTGTCGCTGACGTTCAGGGCGTCAATTGGCTGGAGCGTCTGCATGAGCCGCAGGAAGTAGAATACGCCGTAGAGGGCGCCGACCTCGCCTTCCGACGCAATGACCGTCGCCGCATGGTGTCCGACCATCACGGAGCGGATGACAAACCCCTCCGGCCCGAGCGCCGTCAGTTGCCGGTCCATCTTCAGCCCCGCGATGACGGCGGAACTCTTCGGCGTCCCGGCAATCAGCGCCCCGTCGCGGTCGACGCCTGTCTCCGCCGGGACCGGGGCGCCCAGCAGCCCGCCGCAGCCGGCGGCCAGTTCCGCGCGGACGGCCTGAAGGGTCGCCGAATCGCCCGGCACGACCAGCGACGTGACATGCGTCCGGTACCCGCCGACGCTCTGCGCCGGCAGCGGGTCATAACGCAGCCACAGGCGATACCCGTCCTCCGCGTTCACGCCGGTGCCCGCGAACAGTGAAAAAAGAACAGTCATGCAAACAAGCAGCCTCAGCGCGCGCGGGTGACTCACTTGGCTCCCCAAATCCGGAAGTTCCCGCTGCAATGCAGCATACTCATCAGGTACAGCATCCCATCGAAGTAGCGCTGCTCGCCGACGGGAATCGGCGTCCGCCAGAGTTCCTCGACAAAGGCCCGCTCGTTCCGGCCCGGCGTCGCGGCCAGCCCGCCCACCGTGGTCGTCGCCACCATGCCCGTGGAGTGGCGCGTGGACAGCGGCTTGCCGTCCAGCGTGTAGCGGTCCGCAAAGGTGCTGATGCCCTGGCCGACCAAAAACGTCTGAATGCGGTCGCTCAACACCCGCTCCCGTGGGTCCTTGTGCCACCAGCTGTAATCCACGGACCAGTTGCTGACCGTGCGCCACGAGTCATAGCCGAAGGTGGTTGGTTGCCCGTCAAAGCCCATGATGGGCGACAGGTCGAAGTTATTGCGGTCGGGAGACAGCCCGGTGTCCGGCCACGTCACTTTGGAGAACAGGTCGCGGCTCGCCCCGGCGGCCTGGCGCCAGAAGACCCGGTCGTCCGCCGGCCCCCAGCGCGCGAACAGCTCGTAGAACGCGGGCAGGTGGTAGGAGGCATCGGTGCTGCCGGGGCCGACATCGGGCACGAAGCGCACCATGTGGTGTTGCTCCTCCACCATCGGCCCCGCCGACGAGGGGCGCGGCGTGCCCTGGCCGCCGCCGAAGCGCCGCATCATCGCGCCGGGGTCGGGGGGCGTCTTGCCCTGCCCCCGAAGTTCAATCGCCAGGTCCGCCTGCGCCTGCTGGCGCTCCGTGGTGTTGGGGCTGGTGAACTTGGTGAAGGTCTGCGCGTTCATCACGAAGGGCGGGTCCTCCGGGTGAATCCGGAACGGCCCCGTCCCGGTCAGCACCGGATGATGACGCATGCCGTGCAGGATCTTCTCCGCCTGCTCCTGGTAGTTGTAAATGCCCTGCCCGCTGCCCCAGCGGCGCGCGGCGAACAGCAGCGCCATCGCGTAGTATTCCTCGCCGTCGGGCGCGGGACCCGTGGAGCGCGGCGTGCCGTCTGTGTTCATGGACCAGGCGAAGTAGCCCACGTTCGGGTTCTGCGGGTCCGTGATCAGCATGTACGTGTTGGACCAGTTCCACAGCGCGTCAAACTCGCGCTTCTTGTCCATCTGCACCGCGATCATCATGCCGTAGCTCATGCCCTCCGTGCGCGCGTCATTGTTGGCCCAGTCCGTGACGAACGCCAGCGGCCCGTTCGCATTGGAACCTGCCTCGAAGTACACCCGCTCATTGGCGGCATCGCCGTGAAAGAGCTGCTGGAAGGCCTTGTCAATCTTCGCCCTCGTCTCCGCCGGCGAGTGTCCCTGCTCCGCGAATAAATCCCGGTACTTGCCCGTATGGAACGCGCCGCTCCCGTCATCGGGCGCCTGCGCCCGTGTCGCGGGGGCAGCGCCCAAGGCGAGGACCAGCCCGACTCCCACGGCCCAGGCCGTCCGAGGCGTGACGCGAGTTCTCTGATGTCGCGCATTGAAGCGCATAGGTGTCCCCTCGTTTCGGTGACTATCTCCTGGAACGTTCGGCTCTCGTTCCTGCTGAGAGAGAGGGCAGGGACGGGCGGAAAGAGGGCAGGGACGGAGCCCTGCCCCTACGCCGAACAAGAACCGCGTGCGATTCCGTAGGGGCGAGGCTCCGTCCTCGCCCTTCTTTCCCGTCCTCGCCCTTCTTCTCCGCCACGCAAGAACGGACCCCCCCCAGATTTTCTCATCTCGCAGCCGCGCTGTGCAGCGTCACGGATGCCCCTTGAAGACCATCGGACTCGGCGTGCAGCGTGATCGGTCCCGGCTGACCCGGCTTCGCCCGGACGATGACCAGTGCCAGGCCGTGGAAGGCTTTGCGCGCGGGCGCCGGGAACGGCTCGAAGCTCGTGGGATCGCCGTTGTCCGTGGCGACGATCTCGCCCGGCCCCTCGACCCGGAACCGGAGGCCGTTGTCGGCGCGGGGCGCCGTCACCCCCTGGGCGTCCTCCACGCGCACCGTCACGAAAGACAGGTCCAGGCCGTCGGCCCGAATCACGGCGCGATCCGGCACCGCAATCAGCTTGGCCGGGGCGCCTGCCGTCCTCACGGTATCGGTCGCCCACGTCTTGCCGCCCTTGTAGGCCACGACCCGCAGCTCGCCCGGCGCGTAGACCACGTCGTCCCAGCGCAGGCGGTACTCATACGGCCCCTTCTTCTTGCGCCCCAGCGACTGGCCGTTCAGGAACAGTTCCGCCTCGTCGCCGGATGTGAAGACGTGGACCGGCGTGACCTGCCCGACCCGCTCCGGCCAGGTCCAGTGCGGCAGGAGGTGCGCCATCGGCAGGTCCGAACGCCAGTGCGCTTGATACAGGTAGAACCGGTCCTTGGGAAATCCGGCCAGATCAATGATCCCGAAGTACGAGCTGCGGGCCGAGTAGTACGGGGTCGGTTCGCCGAGGTAATCCCACCCGCTCCACACGAAGCCCCCGGCGACATACGGGTGCCGGTCCTGCGCGGCGAACACCCGGTCCGGGGAAGACCCGAAATCCGCCGCGTACAGTTCGTAGGCGCTGACCTGGTGCGTCTGCGGGTCACCCCCCAGGCCGTCCCGCACCGGCGCGCTGATCTCCGGCGTCACGGGGAACAGGTACTCCCCGCGACTGCTGAGGGAGGCCGCGGTCTCGCTGCTGAGGATCACCCGGTCGGGGAACTGCTTGCGGAAGGCGTCGTACTGGCCAGGATAGGTGCGGAACCCCTCGCCCTGATAGTTCAGGCTGATGACGTCCACGGCGGCGGCAAACGGCGAGTCGGCCCGCGCGATGTTCATGGAGGCGGTCGCGCGCCGGGTCGGGTCCTCCTCATGCACGATGCTGACCAACTGCCGCGCTACCGCCGCGCCGTCCGCCCCCGTGAACTGCTCGCCGACCTCGTTGCCGACACTCCACACGAACACCGAGGGGCAGTTGCGGTCCCGGCGCAGAAAGGCGCGCAGGTCCTGCTCGTGCCAGTCCGCGAAGATCAGGTGGAAGTCGTTGGGAGTCTTCTGCCGGTACCAGCAGTCGAAGATCTCGTCCATCACCAGAAAGCCCATCCGGTCCGTCAGCTCCAGCAGCTCGGGGGCGGGCGGGTTATGGCTCATGCGGACCGCGTTGCAGCCCATCTCCCGGAGGATCTCCAGCTGGCGCTCCGCCGCGCGGACGTTGAACGCCGCGCCGAGTGCCCCCAGGTCATGGTGGTCGTTGACCCCCTGAAGGAAGATACGCTCGCCGTTAATGTAAATCCCGTCCGGCCTAAAGTCCAGGGTGCGGATGCCGAAGCGCGTCTCGTAGCTGTCGGTGGGCTTGCCGTCCTGTGACACGGTGGTGACCGCCACGTAGCGGTTGGGGCGTTGATGTGGTGGCGGTCCCCACAGGCGGGGATTGCCGAGGGTGACTGAGCCTTTGACCGTGGTGCTCGCGCCCGCCGCCACCGGCGCAGTTATGGGGGCGAGGCTGGCGACGGAACGTCCGTTTTTTCGGTCGTCAGCGTCCAGAGCGTAAATTTGGGTGGAGACGCCGACGGCTGCGTCGGTCTTGGAGTCGTTAGCGACCGTAACTTCCAGATGAATCGTAGCGGAGGACTTGGAAACCTGTGGCGTCGTCAGGTAGGTTCCCCACTGGCCCACGTGGATGGGCGGGGTCTTGGTCAGCCAGACATGGCGATAGATTCCACCACCGGGATACCAGCGGGATGAGTCCGGGGGGTTGTCCAGGCGGATCGCCAGCAGGTTCTCGCCGCCGGGCGCGGCATAGGGCGTGAGGTCCACGCGCCACGAGGCATAGCCGTAGGGCCAGCCGCCGACGAGCCGACCGTTCAGCCACACAGTCGTGTAGGACATCGCGCCGTCCACGTCCAGGAAGAGGGACTTGCCCGCGTCACTCGCCGGGATGTCCAGCTTCTTCCGATACCAGCCCACGCCCGGACTCGGCAGGCGGCCCATGCCCCCGCCGACGCCCTCGCCGGTGACGTTGAACGGCCCTTCGATGGCCCAGTCGTGCGGCAGGTCCACCCGCCCCCAGGCGCTGTCGTCGAAGCCGGGCTGCACATACGCGACATCGCCGCCGGGGTTCCCCGGCGGGCGAACAGAGAGCCGCGCGGGGTCCTTGATGAAGGCGTTCCCCGTCGGCAGTATCCAGGGCTTGAGTACCTGGACCGGCTCCGTGGGTCTGGCCTCCGCCGGCCCGCCGTCCGAAGTGGCTTTCACCTCCGGGCGCACATCATAAATCAGGCCGGCGGAGTCTCCACTCGGGTCCCCCTGATGGAACCTCCAGTCGGCGTTAAGGGAAATGCGCTCGCGTGACGCTTCTGAAGTCAAGCGCGCCGACGGTGAACTTCCCGCCTGAGCGGCGACGGCCTGGGACAGCAGGGGAGGGACGGCCATGGCTCCGGCTGCGGCCAGGCCCTGTTTGAGAAAATCACGTCGTTTCATCCTAGACCTTTCGTCACTCCAGGCTTTGACTTTTCTCGCCCAGGCTCTTCGTCGTGAGACAAAACACCGTATCGCCGGGCCGCAGATGTTGCTGCCGGGTTGGCCGGATGCATTGTTGGCGCGGTGTCGGACAGGCCCGGCGGCGGCCGGTTGGCGGCCTCGGTCAGCGGCGCGAGCGGCAGGCCCGCCAACAAGGCCAGGATGAGCAGATCCGTACTGACCGGGCAGTCTTCGTCAGCCCTTAGTCATCGAGATGCTCTTGAACTCGATGATCCCCGCCTGCTGTCCCACCTGTAGGCGTGCCGCCAGACCCCTCGGGCCATAGGCCGACGGGATGCGGGTCGTGAACGTGTAGTCCTTCCAGGCGGGCGTCAGCGTGATAGCCTTGTCGAAGAGGTGGGTGTAAGGGGACGTCCGCTTCTCGATGACGGCGTGGATCGGGTTGCGGGTGGGCGAGCGCGCCAGGAAATGGTAGCGGACGGTGGCGCCGGCGGGGAGGACGGCGGCCACGTCGTGGGTCAGCTCAATCTGGTAGTAGGCCTTCAGGGGGTGGTGAACGGTCACCTGCAGGACCTGCCCGGGGGCGGTCCGGAGGACGGCGGCGCCCCCGGGGCTGAGCAAGGACCAGGAACTGCCGGCGAACAGGTCGGCGGCGGCCACGCCCGTAACGGCGGCCAACAGGCCGAAGGAGAGACACACGGCCGTTGGCCAATGGGGTCGTTTCATCTTTTTCCCTTCATATTTCCGTGAGGTGGTCGTGGTGCAACCGCCTCTCGCGCGGGGCCTTCCATTCCTTGCCTTTAAAGATGTGATTGCTTTGCGGGGGGCGTGGCCGGCTCGCCTGCGAGGACACTCACGACCGCGGCGAGGGCGGGCTTCGGCTGCATCTTCCGGTCGAACAGGAGCGGGTAGTTGGTCCGGCCCTGCACCGGGAAGTTGTTGAGCCAGGAGTGGCCATCGTCCACCCCCCAGAGGGTGACGCGCTCGACCTCCCCCGAGTGACGGGCGAACACGCCGAAGAGGGCCGCGTACCGGTCCGCCTCCGTCTGCAACGCCGTGGCGGGGATGCCGTCCTTGTACGGGTCCGCCCCCGTCTCCCGCGTCCCCACCTCGGCACTCCGCGTCTGGCGCGGCAGCACGTCCACGTCCAGTTCCGAGACGCAAACCTTCACCCCCGCCGCCTGGAACGCCTGGATCGCGTCCTCAAGGGTCGGGAGCGGCGGCCAGTCCAGGCCGCAGTGCCCCTGGATGCCGACGGCGTCGATGCGCAGGCCGTGGGCCTTCAGGTCGCGGACGAGCCGGAGCGCCTTGTCGCGCTTGCCGGGCGACTCGATGCCGTAGTCGTTGTAGTACAGCTCGGCCTTCGGGTCGGCCTCGTGCGCGAACTGGAAGGCCTTCTCGATAAAGTCATCGCCGATGGCCCGATGTGCAGGGGAGTCGCGCAGGTAGCCCGGCCCGTCGTCCAGGGCCTCGTTGACGACGTCCCACCCGAGGACCTTCCCCTTGAAGTGGGTGACCACGGTATGGATGTAGTCGTGGAGGTTAGCCAGCGCCTTCTCTCGTGGCAGCGGCGCGCCGGTATCGTTCTGGTACAGCCACGGCGGGGACTGCTGGTGCCAGCACAGGTTGTGGCCGATCAGGGCCATGTGGTGCTGGGCGGCGAACGTGGCGATGCGGTCGGCGTCGCCGAACTCGAATCGGCCCGGCGCCCGCTCCAGGGAGGAGGGCTTCATGGCGTTCTCCGCCGTCAGACAGTCGAACTGGGCCGCGATGAGTGCGGCCGTCGCCGGATCGTCGAGCTGGTAGGGCGAGACGGACGTGCCGATGAGGAAGTGCCCCGCCGCGGCCTGGCGCAGCGACTGGGAAGGGGCCGCCGGCGCGGCGCCGGGCGCATTCGTCGCCGCATTCGTCTGAGCATGCATTTGGGGGATATGGTAACCCAGCAGGGACAGCATCTTTTCCCCATAGCGCGTCCCGAACGTGCGGTAGCCGGCCGGGGTGAAATGCAGGTGGTCGGGGCGGCCGGGACAGCCCGCCGAGGAGATCACATAGGAGTTGGGGATGGTCTTCGGCAGCTCGTCAATGATGGCGTTCATGCTGGCACACGCGCCGCCCTGGTCGGCGCCGAGGACTTCGCCGGCCAGCAGAGGCACTCGTTTGGGATTGAGATCCAGGTCCTTGATCAGGTTGTCGTAGACGCCCTTGACCTTGTTCGGCCACTCTTTGTCGCCCGTGTTGGACTCGCCCTGGTGCAACAGGATGCCCTTGATCACGCCGTCCTTTTGCGCCAGCTTCGCCATGTCCACCAGGCGCTGGTAGGGGTCGCCGCCGTAGGCCGCGATGATGCCCTTC
>JAFAZD010000282.1 GCA_019239955.1 Armatimonadota bacterium
AGGAAAGGTGCCTCAACTCGCATTACTCTGCTTTACTGCCCGGAGCGCAGCCAATTCGACGCGGCGGGCCAGTTCCAGCGGAGTCGGCAGGAACTCGCCGCGCGGGGTCAAACAGCTCGTCTGTCTTATTGTAGCCGATGCCGGGCGGCGCTAATCCGTGCCGTCCTCTGCTATAATGATACAGGGGTAAACGTAAAAAGTCAAGGGTGAAACGAAAGAGAACGAAACGTTATGTATGCGGAAGAGCGGCAGCGGGAGATTTTGGAGCGGGTGCGCCGCGAGGGGAAGGTGTCGGTGGAGGCTCTGACGGAGGCGCTGGGGGTCTCGGCCCCGACAGTGCGGGCCGACCTGGGCGCGCTGGAAGGTCGGCGGCTGCTGCGGCGGACGCACGGCGGGGCGATTGCGTGGGAGACGACGCTGTATGAGCCGCCGTATGCCGAGCGGGAGCGGGCGCGGCAGATGGAGAAGGCGCGCATCGGCGCGGCGGCAGCGGCGCGCGTCCGTGACCATGAGACGGTGATTTTGGACGCCGGCACGACGACTTATGAAGTGGCGGTGCGGCTGAAGGAGCGCATCGGCCTGACTGTCGTGACCAACTCGCTGGAGGCGGCCTGGGAGCTGATGGACGCGCCGCCGGGCCATGTGGAAACGATTGTCGTCGGCGGCAATGTCCACGCCCGCCGCCGCGCCACGCTGGGGCCACTGGCCGCCGAGTTTCTGACCCGCCTGCAGGTGGACCGCGCGTTTCTGGGCGTCAATGGCGTCCATCCAGACGCCGGCTGGACCGTGGTGGACTTCGACGCCGCCCAGGTCAAGCGGGCCATGCTCGCCCGCGCCCGCGAGGTGGTGGTGGTCGCCGACGGCAGCAAGCTGGGGGCGGCGGCGTTCGCCTCCATCGGCCCCCTCTCCCTCGCCCACGTCCTCGTCACGGACGCCGTCCCGGACGTCCCCCTCGCCGAGAGTCTGGCCGCCGCCGGCGTGGAGGTGGTGGTGGGTTAAGAGGGATTCCCCCAGCCCCCAATTCCGGGGGAGCCAGAGAGGATGTTCTACCCGCCTGGACGATGCGTGGGGCGGTGCCCCCGCTGCCTGATCAGTTCGGAGATCTCCCGCTCCGTCTCCGCCGGGATGTCCGCCAGATACCGTCCCTGGCGCAGTTTGTCCAGGGTCGGCTCGGACGGCAGGGCGTCCCGCGTGAGAAGCCCCGCCGCCACCAGCCCCTGGCAGAGCAGTTCCGTCGCCGTGTCCTGGCTGACGTCCGGGGGCGTCAGGACGCGGGCCAGGTGGTGGACCAGGCGGCGGCTGGGCCGCTGCGTCCCCCGCTCCAGGTCGGCCACGGCCCGGCACGACAGGTGCGCCTTCTCGGCCAGCTGGTCCGGGGTCAACTGGCACCAGGCACGCGCCTCCCGCAGCCACTGGCCGAACGGGCTGCCCTGGCTGTCTCCAGGTTTGCCGGCATCGGCGGCGTCCGAGTGGCCGGCATCGGGCGTGTGTTGATTCCACATCTCTTCAGTCCCCGCCTTTCTGCGACAGCCCCACGGGTAGCGGTCAGGGGCCGTGATGTCCCTGCGCCGGCCTGAGAGTTCCGGGTGGAGACTTGGCAAGATTATACCCGCTTCCCTACGTCCTATACAGGGTTTTATTCGTCGCCCTTTGCTTAGCCTGGCGTCCAACTTTATTCGTCGATTCGGCAGCCCTCCACATCATGCCCTATTCGTAATATTAATTACTTCGGTTATACCATCTTGATTGCTAACACTTAAATTTCAGCAATCTTTCATAGAAACATGGGGGCTTACCGGCGGAAATCGCATTCTTGGCATGAATCATGCATGAACAGTCCTGATGAATCAAAGCCATCCAGGCATGGCAGTTCTTGCCACTGATGGCAGATCGGATGCGGCGGCATGAATGGGATACCTACCGAGAGAATCACCGGGCCTTTGTCGGCGGGGATGGGCGACCTGACGTCAGAGCGCTCTCGGTTTATCGCGGAAGCGCAGCGGCAGGGACTGCATTACATTCACCAGCCCTATGAACTCTATTCAGAGGCCAACCACGACGCCTGGCGATGCCTGTATCGGGGCATGGAGGATCGCTGGCAACGGCACGCCAACCGGCATTTCCTCCAGGGCATTGACCGGCTGCGTCTGAACCCGAATCGGGTGCCGCGGCTGGAAGATGTCAACAAGTTCCTGTACCCGCTGACCCGGTTCCGGGCCGTCGCCGTCAGCGGCTACCTGCCCGCCTTCCTGTTCTTCAACAGCCTGCGCCAGCGCCAGTTCCCGACCACCATCACCATCCGCGATGGGGGGGATGCCTTCGCGGAGTGGCCGGACATCTTCCACGACATCACCGGGCACGTCCCCATGCACACGGACCCGGCCTTCGCCGAGGCCCTCGTCCGGTTCGGCGACTGCGCGCACACGGCGGTCGAGATGGTCGCCGACATCCGCGACGAGGAGGAGCAGGTGCGCCGGCTGACCAGCATCATCCGGGCGATGGCGCGCTTCTTCTGGTTCACGGTGGAGACGGGGCTGATGCGCGAGGGCAAGGGGCTGAAAGTCTACGGCAGCGCCCTGCTCAGCTCGCGCGGCGAGATCGACCATGCTCTCTGCTCCGACGACGTGCAGAAGCACCCGGTCCAGCTGGAATGGATCATCAACCAGGGGTTCCTGCCGAACCACTACCAGCCGCTGCTCTTTATTACCGAGTCCTTCACCCACCTGTATGAATTGGTGGACGAGCTCGAGCGCTGGATGCGCGCCGGCCGGCTCAACAACGTCGCGCCGGGCGAGCCGGCGATCACGGAGGCCGACTTGAAAAGCTTCCTGCGACCCGTCCATTAAGTTCGCTCATGCCGTCACTCTCGCCGACCATCCTGGAGCCGCCGGTCGCCGCCCCGCTGCCGGAAGAATGCATTCACCGGCTTTTCGAGGCGCAGGCCGCGCGCACCCCTCAGGCCATCGCGGTCGTCTGGGAAGGCCGGACGCTGTCCTACGCGGCACTGAATGCCGCCGCGAACCGGCTCGCCCGGCACCTGCGGGCGCGAGGGATCGGGCCGGGTGCCCTGGTCGGCGTCTGCCTGGACTCGTCGCCCGCGATGTTGGTCGCCCTGCTGGCTGTGCTGAAGGCGGGCGGGGCCTACCTGCCGCTCGACCCTGACTACCCGCCCGACCGCCTCGCCTTTCTGCTCAGGGACTCCCAGGCCCCCCTTCTCATTACGCAAGAGCCGCTGCGGGATCGCCTGCCGGCGGGGGCGACCGGCGTGCTCTGCCTGGACACGGATCGGGAGGCTATCTCCGGGTATGAGGGGGACAACCTGGAGGGCGGCGCGGGGCCCGACGATCTGGCTTACGTTATTTACACATCCGGCTCGACGGGAACGCCGAAGGGGGTCATGATCGCCCACCGAGGAGTCGCCGCCAACCTGCGCTGGCGTCAGGACGCCTTCCCTCTGACCGCGGGGGACCGGCTGCTGCAGACCTACTCGTTCAGTTTCGACCCCTCGGTGTGGGCCCTCTTCTGGCCGCTCACGGTCGGGGCCGCCCTGGTCCTGCCGCGCCCGGGCGGCATCGCCGACAGCGCCTACCTGGTGGAGACGATGGCGGGGCAGGGCATCACGGTCATGGGGGCCGGACCCGCCCTCTGGCGCACACTGCTGGCGGAGCCGGGGATCGAGAAGTGCCGGAGCCTGCGCCACGCCTTCTGCGGCGGCGAGCCGCTGACCGGCGACCTGCGCGGGCGCTTTCTGGCGCAACTTCCCCGGACGGCCCTGCACAACGTCTACGGCCCCACCGAGGCGACGATTGACGCGACCTGGTGGACGTGCCCGCGCCCGGACACGGGCGAGGCCGCCACGCCCATCGGCCATCCGCTCCCCACCGCCTCGGCCTGGCTTCTCGGCGAGGACGGCCGACCCGTGTCGGACGGCGCGGCGGGGGAGTTGTGTCTGGGCGGCGTCGGCCTGGCGCGCGGCTACCTCCGCCGGCCCGAACTGACGGACCAGAGATTCATTCCGCATCCCGTTGACCCCGCCCCCGGCGCGCGACTCTACCGGACGGGCGACCTTGCCCGGCGGCGGCCCGATGGCGCTCTTGAGTATCTCGGGCGGCTGGACGATCAGGTGAAGGTGCGCGGCTACCGGATTGAACTGGGCGAGATTGAAACGGCGCTGGCCCGGCTGCCCGGCGTCCGCATGGCGGCCGTCGCCGCGCGCGAGGACACGCCCGGCGACAGGCGGCTGGCGGCCTATGTCGTGCCGGAGGGAACCGCCCCGCCCGTCCCGGTCCTGCGCCGTGCGCTGCGGCAGGCGCTGCCGGCATACATGGTCCCGTCCGCCTGGGTCTTCCTCGACGCGCTGCCCCTCTCGCCGAACGGCAAGGTGGATCGGCACACCCTGCCCGCACCGCGGACGACGGACCGCGAGCGCGGCGACGACTACGCCCCCCCCCGGAACACGCTGGAGCAACGGCTGGCGGGAATCTGGGAGGAGCTGCTGGACACCCGCCCCCTCGGCGTCCACGATCACTTCTTCGAGATCGGCGGCCATTCCCTGCTCGCCGCGCGCCTGCTGGCCCGCGTCCGGCGGGAGTGGGGGGCGGAGATCACCCTGCGCGGCCTGTTCGAGACGCCGACCATCGCCCTGCTGGCGGAGCGCCTGCGGGCGAAGGGAGTCGCGCACACAGATGCCGGCCCGGCGTCCATTCCGCCGACGCCGCGGACGGAGGCGCTGCCACTCTCGTTTGCCCAGGAGTCGCTGTGGCTCGTCAGCCGGCTGGAACCGGATAGCCCCGTCTACAACATCCCCCTCTGCCTGCGCCTCGCCGGCCCCTTGGACGCACGGGCGCTGGAACACAGCCTGTCCGAGATCGTCCGCCGGCACGAGGCCCTGCGTACGTGCGTCACCCTGGCTCCGAACGGCCGGCCGGTCCAGACGATTCGCGCCCCGGAGGCGCTACCCCTGGAGACGGTGGACCTGAGCGGCCTGCCCCCCGACACGCGCGGGGCCGAGGCGCAAAGCTACGCGGAACGGGAGGCGCGGCGTCCGTTTGACCTGGCCGCGGATCAGATGCTGCGGGCCGTGCTGCTGCGCCTGGGCCGGGAGGAGTATCGCCTGCTGCTGACGCTGCACCACATCGCCTGCGACGGCTGGTCCGTGGGCATCTTGATGCACGAGTTGACGGCGCTTTATGCGGCCTTTGCCGCCGGGCTGCCTTCCCCGTTGCCGGAACTGCCGATGCAGTACGCCGATTACGCCGCCTGGCAGCGGCAGCGCCTCACGGGGCCGCTCGCGGAGACGCAGCTCGCCTATTGGACCCGGCAGTTGGCGGACGCCACGCCCCTGGCGCTGCCGACGGACCGACCCCGGCCCCCCGTGGGGCGGTTTGAGGGCGCGCGGCTGCCCGTCGCCCTCCCGCGCGCGCTCGTGGACCGGCTGCATGACCTGGGCCGACAGGAGGACGCCACCCTGTTCATGACGCTCACGGCGGCTTTTCAGGGCCTGCTGGCGCGCCACACCGGCCAGGCGGACATCGTCATCGGCAGCCCGGTCGCGGGAAGGAACGCGGCCGAGACCGAGTCGCTGATCGGCCACTTCATCAATCCCCTGGTTCTGCGGACGTTTCTGGGCGGCAATCCGTCCGCCCGCGAGATGCTGCGCCGCGTGCGCGAGGTCACGCTGGATGCCCAGGCGCACCAGGACCTGCCGTTTGAGCGGATCGTGGAGGCCCTGCAGCCGGAGCGGGACGCCGGGCGCAACCCCCTGTTCTCGGTGATGCTTGTCCTGCAGACCCCCCCCGCTCCGGGGCGCGAGATGGCCGGCCTGACGATGACAATCGAGGAGACCGAGACCGGCACGGCGAAGATGGACCTCCTGCTCAGCCTGACGGACGGGCCGGACGGACTGAGCGGCTGGTGGGACTACAGCACCGACCTGTACGACCGGGCGACGATGGAGCGCCTCTCAGCGCATTTCCGCTGCTTGCTGGAGGGCATGGCGGCCGCCCCCGACCGGACGCTGTCGGCGCTGCCCCTGCTGCCCGAGGCGGAGCGCCATCAGGTGCTGAACGCATTCCAGCGCGCGGATCCGCCCATCGCCGCGCGCCAGACGGTCCACGCGCTGGTGGAGGCCCAGGCCGCGCGTGGGCCCGACGCCGTGGCGCTGGCGTGGCACGACGGGCAGATGACCTATGCCGAGATGAACCGCCGCGCCAACCAACTGGCGCACGTCCTCCAGGAGCGGGGAGTCGGTCCGGGGGAGCGAGTGGGCGTCTGCCTGGAGCGGTCGCCGGAGCTGATCATCGCCCTGCTGGGCGTGCTGAAGGCGGGCGGGGCCTATCTGCCGCTCGACCCCGACTATCCGCCCGACCGCCTCGCCTTCCTGCTGGCCGACTCGCAACCCGCTCTCCTGCTGACGCAGGCGTCCCTCGCCCCTCGCCTGCCCGAGCACATGGGCCTCACGATCTGTCTGGAACAAGAACAGACTGGGATCGCCCGCCGGAGCGGCGCGAATCCCGCCAGCGGCACGGATGCGGACAGTCTCGCCTACGTGATGTACACGTCCGGCTCGACCGGGCAGCCCAAGGGCGTCCTGATCCCGCATCGCGGGGTCGTGCGACTCGTGCAGGACGCCGATTACGCAGACATCACGCCGGACGACGTTTTCCTGCAGCTGTCGCCGGTCTCCTTTGATGCATCCACGTTTGAGATCTGGGGCAGCCTGGCGAACGGGGCGCGCCTGGCCCTGGCCCCGGCGCGAACTCCATCGCTGGAGGAACTGGGGCGGACGCTGCGCCGCCACGGCGTCACGACCCTGTGGCTGACGGCGGGCCTGTTCAGCCTGATGGCGGAGGAGCGCCTGGACGACCTGCGCCCGCTCCGACAGCTCCTGGCGGGCGGGGACGTGCTCCCGCTGCCGCATGTCCAGAAGATGCTGCAGGCCCTGCCCGGATGCCGCCTGATCAACGGCTACGGGCCGACGGAGAGCACGACCTTCACCTGCTGCCACCCCATCACGGCCGACAGCCTGCGCGGCGGCTCCGTGCCCATCGGACGGCCGATCCGCCGCACGGAGGTCTACGTGCTGGACGCCGACCGGCAGCCGGCGCCGATCGGCGTGCCCGGCGAGTTATACATCGGCGGGGACGCCCTGGCCCTGGGCTATCTGAACCGGCCCGACCTGACGGCAGAAAAGTTCGTCCCCCACCCCTTCTCGCCAGACCCCACCGCCCGCCTCTATCGGAGCGGCGACGTGGCCCGCTGGCGTCCCGACGGTGTGCTGGAATTCCTGGGACGGCGGGACATGCAGGTCAAGGTGCGCGGCTACCGGATTGAACTGGGCGAGATTGAAACGGCGCTGGCCCGGCATCCCGCCGTGCGGGATGCCGTGGCGCTGGCGCACGGGGAGGCGCACGAGAAGCAGATCGTGGCCTATCTGGTGCCGGAGCCGGGCCAGTCAGTCTCCCCCGCCGGCCTGCGGCAGAGCCTGCAGGAGACGCTGCCCGGCTACATGATTCCGAGCCGGTTCGTCCTGCTGGAGACCCTGCCGCTGACGCCCAACGGCAAGGTGGACCGCGCCGCCCTGCGGGAGCCGCCCCCGGAGCCGACGTCGGCGAGGCCGGCTTTGACGCCGCCGCGCACGCCGCTGGAGACCGCCCTGTGCGGCCTCTGGGCCGAGGCGCTGGGCGTGCCCCAGGTCGGCGTCCGGGACAACTTCTTTGAGATCGGCGGCCACTCGCTGCTGGCTGCACTGCTGCTGCATCGCATCGAGCGCCTCTGCGGCCGGAAGCTGCCCCTGGCGACGCTGTTCGCCCACGCCACAGTGGAGGACCTGGCGCGCGTCCTGCGGCAGCCGGCGTCGGGGGCGCAGTCCCCGCTGGTCCGGCTCCACGCCGACGGCAGCCGACGTCCCCTCTTTTTCCTGCATGGCGACTTCCAGGGCGGATTCTACTGCCTGAACATGGCACGGCATCTCGGCCCGGACCAGCCCCTCTGCGCGCTGCCGCCGCACGGCATGGACGGGGGAACCATCCCCGACACCATTGAGGAGATGGCGGCGGACTACGGACGGGTCATCCGGGCCGCCCAGCCCGAGGGGCCGTACCGGCTGGGAGGCTTTTGCAACGGCGGCCTGGTCGCCTACGAGATCGCCCGTCAGCTGCGCGCGCAGGGGCAGGAGGTCGAGGCGCTCCTGCTGCTGGACATGATCGGGATCAACACCCGCTTCAAGCGCACGCTGCACCGCCTGACGCAGGACATCGGGCGGATTGCCCGGATCAGCCCCGACGCGCGCCGGCAGGCGTTTATCCGCACCCAGGAGTGCCTGATGCCGCTGGGCCTGCTGCTGAAGCGCCTGCGCGATCTTGTGATGGACGCCTACTACCGGGCGGGGGATCGTTTCTTTCCCGAGCAGATGGCGCGGATGGCCTGCCCGGTGCCCCTGGTGGAGCAGGAGACCCAGATGGTGACGCTGCCTGCCTATTATCACGTGCTCGGCCGATACATTCTACGCCCCTACGATGGCCCCCTGACGCTGCTCTGGGCGCAGCAGGAATGGGATCAGCGCGGGGAGGACCTCATGCTGGGCTGGCGGGACGTGGCCCCGCAGGCCCAGGTCGTCCGCGTCCCCGGCGGCCACCTCACCTGCCTGACCGACCACATCCAGGCCCTCGCGGAGACGCTGGCGCGGGTCCTAGGGGCCGCGCCGGAATGAGGGATGCGCTCGGCGCGGACGCGGTCCACGTCTGGCGCGTGATCCCGGACGCGCTGCCGCTGCCGGAGGCCGTGCTGGCGCGGACGCTCTCCGCGGACGAACGAGCGCAGGCCACCCGTCTGCGCCGGCCCCAGGATCGGCAGGCCTGGATCGCCACGCGCGGGCTACTGCGCGTCCTGCTGGGCCATCACCTCGGGCGCGATCCGGCCGCCCTCCAGTTCGCCAGCAATGCCTTCGGCAAGCCGGCCCTCATCACCGCACAGAATCCCGGCGACGTGCGCTTCAACGTCTCGCACACGGAGGGCCTGGCGCTTCTGGCGGTCACGCGCGGGCGGGAGGTGGGGGTGGACGTTGAGCGCGTCCGAGAAGGCTGGCCCGTCACGGACGTGGCGTCGTTTATCTTTTCTCCCCGTGAATTGATGGAGTGGAATGCCCTGCCGCCGGAGGCCCGCGCCGAGGCGTTCTGGACAATGTGGGTGCGCCGGGAGGCCCGCGCCAAGGCCGGCGGCACAGGCCTCTCGCTCCCTGGAAGCGCCGAGGAGGTGCCTCCGTCTGGCTCCTGGGCGCTGACGGACCTTGACGTCGGCCCCGCCCACCGGGCTGCCCTCGCAGTCATCGGGCCGGGCTGCCCCATTCTCCTGCGGACCTGGGGCGAATAGCGCCAGCGTTTCTTACCTTTCTTACCTTTGAGCAGCCCCCGCAACGGGCTCCAGACGGAATGGTTCTGGGCGCGCCGGCTCGAAAGCAGGAATTTCGCCTGCCCTTCCCGAACGGTCATGGCACCATGCCAACCCCCCATTCCACAGAGGAGGCCGCCCCGCTGGTCTATCCGCAGGACGCGCCGGGCGCGGTGCTGACGCCCGCCCATCGCGCCCGGCGGCAGTTCCTGCGGGGCGCGGTCGGGACTCTGATCGCCGCCACCGCTGGCTATCTGGCCTGGACGCGGTACCTGTTCCCGCCGGCGCCGCCGATGTCACCGGGCGGCGTGCCGCTGGGCAAGGTCAGCGAATTTCCGGCGGGCGGCCCGCCCCGGCTGCTGCCCGCCGGGTCTGCCCAGCCCCTTTACATCGTGGAAAGCCTCGGCAATGGCCAGTTTCGGGTGCTGTCGGCCATCTGCACGCACCAGGGCTGTTCGGTCGGGTGGGACAAGGCCGACCCCGGCCACTTCAACTGCCCCTGCCACGGCGCGGTCTATGACCTCACCGGCAAGAACCTCGGCCCGCCGGCCCCGCGCCCCCTGCCGACACTGCCATACCGGATTCAGGGGGATATGCTGTATGCCGAGGGCTGACATGCGCCGCTGCCATCGCCTAACGCTGGGGGCGGCCCTCCTGCTGGCGGGCTGCGCGCCCAAGCCGTCCGCCCCCGTGAGGCCGGTGACGCAGACGGTCGGCGGCCTGACGATCCAGATGACCACGATACCCGCCCAGGCGACAACGCCCGGCCCGCCCCACAGCGGCGACAACACGCTGAGCCTGACGCTCACGGACGCCGCCACCGGCGCGCCGGTGGGCGACGCCAACGTGACGGTGACGCCCAACATGCTCGCCCCGCGCGAGCAGGGCGCAACCAACAGCGGGCGGGCGCAGGGCAACGGGGTCTATCAGGTCCCGCTGCGCCTGCCCATCGCCACCAAGTACGACGTGGAGGTGCAGATTGAGCGACGCGGCGGCTTGCCGCCCGTCACCGTCTCCTTCCCGCTGGAAGCCACCCACTAATCACCGAACGAGGAAAAACGATGGTTGAGATAGACGTCCGCTATGACGGCGACAAGAAGTGTTCGCTGGCGCACCCGGAGGGCGCGACGCTCCGAACTGATGCGCCCAAGGACATTGGGGGCGATGCCTCCGCCTTCAGCCCGACCGATCTGGTCGCCGCCGCCCTCGCCTCCTGCGTCCTGACCACCATTGCCATGTTCGCCGAGCGCCACGAGCTGGACCTGGCCGGCATGACGGCGCACGTCGGCAAGGAGATGAGCCAGAGCCCGCGCCGCATCGCCCGGCTGCCGCTGCTCGTGACGATGCCTGCCTCCGTCCCCGCCGAGATGCGCGCGACGCTGGAGCGCGTCGGCAACGGCTGCCCCGTCCACGCCAGCCTCCACCCGGAGGTGGACGCGCCCATCGAGTACCGGTACAAGTAGGGGCTTGGCGCGCCAAGCCCCTACAGCCGCATGCTGCGCCCCTACAGGGCCTGCTGCACCGCCACGTGGACCTTCACCTGCTTGTCACCGACGACTTCCAGATCGTTGTAGCCGACCAGCACCTGTCGGTTGCCGATGCCCAGCGCGTGGCCGCCCAGCGACAGCAAGGCGAAGTACGGCTCGCGCGTGTGGGGGTCCACGTAAAGGTCCGCCACCTTGCCGACGTGATGCCCGGTCGTGTTCAGGACCGCGAAGCCGCGCGGGTCGCCGAGGGTGCTGCCGGCGACGCTGCCGGACTGCGGCTCGCCCTTGTTGGCCTTGTCGCGCTTCTCGATCTCGCTCAACAGTTCCAGGATCGCCGGCGCGCCGCTCTTCGTCTGCGTATTGAACGTCTCGATGTCCGCCATCAGATGAGTCCTCCTGTAAATTCCATGCTGCGGTTATCTTCCCCGGCGATGCGAGGCCGTAAACGCTAGCGCCCGCCGAGGCCGGTCAGGGAGACGCCCTCAATGAAGTAGCGCTGGGTGAAGAAGAACAGGACGATGACGGGCAGCATCACCAGCGTGGTGGCGGCCATCAGCAGGCCCGGCTCGCCGCCATGGGCGGCATTGTAGAGCTGTAAGACATACGACAGCGGCATCTTTTCGGGCGACGAGATGTAGATCAGCGGCCCCAGAAAGTCCTTCCACGCGCCGAGAAATGTCATGATGGTCACGGCGGCCAGCGCCGGCCTGACCAGGGGCAGCATCACCCGCCACCACGTCCCCAGCGGGCCGCAGCCGTCAATCCTGGCGGCGTCCTCCAGCTCCTGGGGGATGCCCATGAAGAACTGCCGCAGCAGGAACACGTTGAAGGCCGACGCGAAGAACGAGGGCACCCAGAGCGGGTACAGCGTGTCCACCCAATGCAGGGAGCGGAAGATCAGGAAGCGCGGCATCATGGTCACGGCGTCCGGCAGCATCATGGTCGCCAGCAGGAGGCCGAACAGCCAGTCCCGCCCCGGCCAGCGCAGCCGCGCGAACCCGTAGGCGACCAGGGAGGACGAGAGCACCGTTCCAATGACCGACATCAGTGCAATAACCAGCGTGTTCCCCAGGTTCCGCAGGCCGTAGCCGCTGTCGGGCGGCAGGAACTGGAGGGCGTCCGGGTAGTTGCGCCAGAGGACAGGGTGCGGAATCCAGACAGGCGGGAATGTGGACATCTGCGCGTCGGTCTTGAGCGACGAGACCACCATCCAGACGAACGGGACCAGAAACAGCGCCGAACTGGAGAGGAGCACGAGATGCAGCAGTGTCGGCTTCGTCTCCCGCGTCGGCAGCAGCGGCTCCTGCGGCGCGAAGAACCGCGCCACCGCCAGTGTCAGGCCGATCAGCAGGACGGCCCCCAGCAGCAGGCGCACGGCGGGGGCGAAGAAGACGACGATCAGAAACAGGGCGGGCGGCAGCGCCAGCAGCGCGACCGCCGGCGGCGTCTGCCGCAGCCGCAGCGCGCGCATCAGGTGCGCCACCCAGACGGTCAGGGCCGCGTAGCCCAGCAGAACAAGCAGTAGCCAGAGAAGTGCGTTCATGGTGATGTCTCGCTCAGGGAGTTGTTGAGCATCTCTTGCACGGCGACCGGCTGGCCGGTGCGGCTGCTCTGGATGCCCGCCGCAAAGAGGGCGACGGATTGCAGGTTGGCCTCGACCTCCGTTTCCATCGGCGGGCCGCCGTCCAGCCAGCGGACGAACTGCTCGATCAGCCAGGCGTTGGCCCATTTCGGCTGTGTCAGGAGCGGGACGGCCTCGCCCTCGCCTTCGCGGCGGGCGGCCCCGCGCACGGTGGAGTCGTAGGGGAACTTCTCCAGGCGGCGATGGTCCAGAATTAGCGTCGCGCGCTCACACTCCGCCCGAATATATTCTTGTCCCCAGCCGTTCAGCCCGACCGCGTTGGCGTTGGCCGCCTCGTAGGAGGCGCGGACGCCGTTGGCGAAGCGCAACAGCGCCATCCCCTGCACGTCGCCCCGGAACTCGCTCCAGGCGGGATTCCACGTCTGCGCGTAAATGGTCTCGCACGGCGCGCCCGCCAGGTCGGCCAGGATGTCCAGGTGATGCACGGCCATCTGCACCATCAGCGGGTCGTCCTCACGGTAGACGCCGTGGGTGTAGCCGCCGAAGCGTCGGACCTCAGCGGTGAAGCGGCAGGCCAGGTAATCCAGCGGGCCGCTGCGCCCCGACCTCAACTCCTGCCGCAGAGTGGCCTTGTCCTGGTCAAACCGATGGCTCATCGTCACGGCCATTTTCTTGCCGGCCTGCCGGACCTTCTTGGCGATGCGGACGGAGGCGGCGAGGGTGTCGGCGATAGGCTTCTCCGAGAGGATGTGCAGGTCGTGCGCCAGTGCGAGGTCCACGACGGCTTCATGCGCGGTGGGCGGGACCACAATGGTGCAGAAGTCGGCGCGGTTCTCGTCAAAGGCGCGGGCAATGTCCGTGTAACACTGGTCGGCGCGCAATCCCAGCCCCTCGCGGGCATTCTGTAGGGCGTCCGGGTTGGTGTCCACGGCGGCGACCACCTCCACCAGCCCATCCGCCACATTCGGCGGCAGGAAGTGCCGGCACCAGGACGCGCCGTGTCCCCCCGTCCCCACCTGAATGAGTTTGTACGTCACTTTACCTCCGCAAGCAGCACACAGGGGCGATATCTGCCCCGGCATTGGAAATGCCGGGCTACTCTCCAGGTAAGGGAGGTCCCTCCGGGACTGAAGGAAAACCCCGTCTGAGCGGGCTGAGGAACCGACATAGGAAAGGTCCACCCCTTCTTGAGTTGCCGCTTAGGGCAACGACTGTGTCAGAACCGGTCCTCCAACTCCATCTCGCGCTTCTTGTCCTCAATAAACTGGTAACTGCTTGCGCCTTCTAAATGAGCCAGTGAACCGCGTAGCCTCCTGGCCGCCTCAATTTGCCGAGCCCGCTCCTCAGAAATCTGTGTCTTCGGCTGCGGCATCTCACCCAGGATAAGCCCCAGGGCATAGTCCTGCATTTCCAGCCCATGTGCGGCGGCCTCGCCAATCAAGCGACGCTCCTGTTCAGGGGTCAGTTCCAGCGTCAATGTCATGGCAGCATTCCCCGTTACTTTGCATCCGTCTCGTAGTGGACCCAGCGGGGGGCGAGCTTGAGCTGGCCCATGGTCAGGCCGAGGATGAGGATGAAGAGGAGCCAGGCGAGGGCGCTGGCGTAGCCCATCTTGAAATACTCGAAGGCGTTGTTGAACAGGTAGACGACGGGGACCAGGAGGCTGTCGTCCGGGCCGGTGCTGCTGCCGCCGCCGGTGTTGCCCAGGATGTAGGCGGACTCAAACGTCTGCAAGGCCCCGATGGTTCCCATGATCAGGTTGAAGAAGATGTAGGGGGAGAGCATCGGGACGGTGACGTGGCGGAACTGCGCCCACCAGCCAGCGCCGTCCAGCGAGGCGGCTTCGTAGAGGGTGCTGGGGATGCTTTGCAGGCCCGCCAGCCACAGGATCATGCCGCCGCCCGCGCCCCACAGGCCCATGAAGATCAGCCCCGGCTTGGCCCAGGATGGCACGGAGAGCCAGCCGGGCGGCGGCAGGCCGAACCAATGGCCGATCGTCATCTGCCAGGTCGCGTTGACCAGGCCCCGGTTCGGGTCGGAATTGAGGATGAAGCCCCACAGCACCGTGGTGGCGACGATGGGGACGATGCTGGGCATGTAGAAGAAGGTCCGGTACCACTGCTGGCCGCGCAGCTTGGCGTTGAGCAGCAGGGCCATCGTCAGGCTGGTCACCATGCTCAGGGGGATGCCGATGGCGGCGAGATAGGCGGCGTTGCCCAGGCTCTTGAGCACGAGCGGACGGTCCATCGTGACCAGGGACTGGTAGTTGGTCGCGCCCGCCCAGCGTGCCGGATGCAGGACATCGTAGTCGCAGAAGGAGAGCACCAGGGACGCCAGGATCGGCCCCAGGGTGAAGACCAGGAAGCCGAAGGCCCAGGGCAGGATGAACAGGAATCCGGCGCGGGCCTCGGCCCGCGTCGCCGTCCGGTGCCGCGCCATCCAGCGCGCCGTGGCGACGCCCAGCGCGGCGAAGCCGATCAATGTCAAGAGCGCGATGACCAGGATCACTGGGCGGGCGGGCAGCAGGGGGTGCGCCGCGCGGTTGTAGACGGCGTCCAGCTCGATCTGAACGGCCTCCTGGCTGATGGCGAGGGAGGCGGCGGGCGTCTGCGTATGGCGGAGGGCGCGATCCACGGCGCGCCCCTGCTCGTCCCAGAGGCGCTGGCCGACGAACGTGACCGGACGGAACTTGGTCAGCGGCAGCAGGGCGAGGCTGATCTGCTTGGCCTTCAAAAACTTGGGCGGCAGGGTGTTTTTGTAGGCGTCGAAGACGACTTTGTTGGCGTGGACATTGGCGAAGAGGCCGGGGACGAAGAGGCGGCCCTTGCTGTGCGCGTAGACCGCCTGCGCCCGCGCGCCGATCAGGGCGGCCTCCGGCGAGTTGAACCACTGGATGAACTGCCAGGCCTCGCGGATGTGCCTTGCGCCGCGCGGGATGGCGAACGAGAAGCCGCCGGACCAGGTCACCCAGGTGGGGTCGTGCTTGAACCGGCCCTCGTGGCGCAGCCGCTCCTCCGGGACAGGCACGGGGACGACGGCGAAGTCTAAGTCCGGACTGAAGCGGGCGATGGAGTTCATGAACCCATCGCCGTCCACCCGCATCGCCAGCTTGCTGGTGATGAACGGATCCTGCTCGTCGGTGCCGAAGCCGCCGGCGAAGGCGTTGATGGCGTCCACGCCGCCCAGCGCGTCGTACCAGGAGACCAGCGCCGTGAGCGCCTTGACCGTCTGAGGGTTGTCCAGCGTGCAGCGGCGTCCGCTGGGGGACATCACCTCGCCGTCCTCCTGCCAGGACCAGAGATAGAGCCAGCCCTGCCCGAAGATGGGAACCAGGCCCATCTTCTCATAGCCGCCGCCGGGGGCGAGCTTGGTGAGCCGCTTGGCGTCGGCGATCAGTTCGTCCCACGTCTGCGGCGGCTTGTCCGGGTCCAGCCCCGACGCGCGGAACAGCGCCCGGTTGTAATACAGCACCCGGTCGTCAGTGCCGCTGGGGATGGCGAAGACGTGGCCCTGATAGACGGTCTCGGCCCAGGTCGCGGGGACGTAGTCCTTCTGATGAATCGCGAGCGGGTCGGACGAGTGCGCGTCCTGGGCGAGCAGGTCATCCAGCGGCCGGAAGGCGTCGCGGCTGGCCCAGTCGCCGATGGTGAAGCGGTCCTGCTGGACCAGGTCGGGCGGGACTCCGCCGACGATGGCGGTCATCAGCTTCTGCGGGTTCATCGCGCCCGCGCCCATGGACAGGGCGGCGATCTCGATGCCGGGGTGGCGCTGCTCAAACGCCGTGATCTTGGCGTCCATGTCCTTGGACTCGGCGGTGGACTCCATGCCCCAGACGACCAGACGCACGGGCGCGGCCGGCGCGCGCAGGCTCAGGGCACAGATCAGAGAAAGCAGGGCGGCGAAGCGAATAAGTCGTTGCATTATACTGCCATTATAGCAAATAGCGCCGGGCAATGCAACTTCCGGGCGTCTCCGGTGTCTGACAGGGGGAAGGAGATCCCCCTTGTCTGTTTTTGTGGGACTGTTGTTCGTGGCGGTTTCAATCCCGCTGATTCTGCGCCGGGTCAGGCCGAATCCCTGGTATGGGTTCCGTACCCCGAAGACGCTGAGCAGCGAGCACATCTGGTATGAGGCGAACGCCTACAGCGGGGCGCTGCTGCTGGTCGCGGGGCTGGTGACGGCGGCGGCAGGGATTGTCCTGGCGCTGCTGCCGCTGAACTGGGTCGCGCGGGAGCTGGCGGGCCTGGCGGTGATGCTCTTCAGCCTGATCTGGGTGGTGGTGCGGAGCTTCCGGTATCTACAGACGCTCTAATCGTAGCGGAACACGGTGTCGCCGATCTGGATCAGGTCCCCGACGGCCAGTGGGTGCGGGCCGGTCAGGCGCTGGCCGTTGACCCAGGTGCCGTTGGAGGAGCCGAGGTCACGCAGGCGGTGCCGCCCGTCGGTGTAAGAAATCTCCGCCTGGCGGCGCGACACCAGCGTGTCGGCGGGCAGGGCAATGCCGCAGTCCGTCGCCCTTCCCAGCGTCAGCGTCTCGTGGCTGAGGGGGAAGGACTGTCCCGCATACGGCCCCGCCGTGCCGACCAGGCGCGTACCGAGTCCGCCGGCCCCATCCCGGCCCATCACCACCGTCGCCTCCGGCGAAGCCCCCCCCATCCCCAACTGTGGGTGAGCCGGAGGGACGGTAGCCGCCTCGGAAAGCTCCTGTCCGATATAGCGGGTGGGAGCCGGCCCCCCCGCCCCCAATCCTGGGGGAGCAGGAACAGCGGCGGGCCTCTCTCTGGCTCCCCCAGCATTGGGGGCGAGGGGGGCTATTTTGGGAACGGCCCCGCGCGTCGCCTTCTCCTGGAACAGCAGGGTGCGCCGGCCGATCTGGATCGTGTCGCCGTCGGCCAGCCACTGCTCCGCCGTCACCGGCTGGCCGTTCACGACGGTCGGCGGGTACGGCCCGCCCCGGCCCTGTCCCGGCGCGTCGGCGACATGGCGCAGCCGGTGGCGCTTCTCGGCGGGGAGGGTCTCAATGACGGCATGGGTCGGCGCGATCTGTGGGTCGCCGTACAGGCCGATGTCGGACAGCTCGCTGCGCCCGATGGTCGTGACCGGCTTCGCCAGCAGGTACTCCTTGCCCTCGTTGCGCCCCAAGACCACCCGTATCCACGCCTGCTTGAACAGGTTCTGCACCAACCCCACGAAGAAGCCGACCAGCGCCCCCGTCGCCACCAGCGCCGCCAGCCGGGCGATCACCGCCGTATTGAGCAATACCGCCGTCACCTGAAAGACGATGCCGCCAAGCACGCCGCCGAGCAGCCCGCCGAACGCCCCCTGCCGCGCGATCACCCATGACCGGCGGCTCGCCCCCTGCGCCGCGCCGACGACGGCCCCGACGATCGCATAACCCAGCGCGCGGGCGAGGAGCACCCGGAAGAACAGCCCCGGCGAGCCGCCCGCCCCCATGCTGTTCTCCGGGGCCAACAGTGCCCACATCGTCTGCCCCAGGTGCAGGCCCAGCGCGCCGCCGAAGAAACCAATCAGGCCGCCCCAGGCCAGCGCCAGCCACATCTGCCGCTGCGAGTCCAGCGACAGCGCCTCCACGATGCCCAGCAGTAGGCCGAGAAGCAGCCCGAACAGCGCGCCGTAGAAGAGAAATCGCCCGTAGTCATACTCGCCGGGGACGAGCTGATGCTGGGCGCGCAGGATGTCGGCGAACCAGCCGGTCAGGTCGGTCAGCGCCCAGGCCAGCAGGCCTGCGACGGCCCCGGCGATCAGGTTCAGAACGGTTCTGGCTTGCAGTGACATAAGCCCCTCATCCCCCGGCCCCTTCTCCCTCTCCCGCTCGTTCCTCGCTGGGGAGAAGGGGAGCGAACACACGGTACGTCCCTACAGCCCTCTCCCCGCCGAGGGAGAGGGCGGCGAGCCTCGGCGAGCCGGGAGAGGGGATGCCAGCACCACGCGCGCCACGTCCACCAGTTGCCGGGTGCGGTGGCGCAGACCCGACCAGTCGCTGCCGGTGACGTGGTGGCGGAACTGGGTCTCCACCTCATGGACGCGGAAGCCCGCCTGGAGCGCATCCAGCGTCAGGCCGACCTCCACGCCGAAGCCGCGCGCGAACGCGCCGCCGGCCAGGGCGGCGTCCAGCACCACCCGGCGCACGGCGCGCTGGCCGGACAGCGGCTGCGCCAGCGTCCGGCCCGCCCGCCGCGCGATCCCCCAGCGCGCCAGGCGCACCACCAGGCCCATGCCGCCGCGCCGGCCCGAGGCCGCAAAGGCCGGGTCCGGCGGCAGCATCCCGATCGTCATGTCCGCCCAATCGTTCCACAGCGGCGGCAGCAGCTTCACGCACTCGGTCGCCGACGCGCCCAGGTCGGCGTCCAGCAGCAGAAAGATGTCGGCCCCGTCCCGTTCAGCGCGGTAGGCGGTGGTTAGGGCAGCCCCCTTGCCGCCGTTGGTCCGGGTGATCACCTGGTCCGCGCCCGCGTCCCGCGCGCGAGCGGCGGTGTCGTCCGCCGAGCCGTCGTCCACGACGACGATGCGCCCGATCTCCGGCCGGGAGCGCAGGGCGGCCACCGTCGCGCCGATGCGGGCGGCCTCGTTGTAGGCGGGCAGCAGGGCGCAGACGCGCGGCGCGTCCGTCATGACGACGTGTTTCCTTCCAGCGAGGCGGGAATCTGCCGCGCCGCCGTGGGCTTGAGGCCGTAGTCGTCCTTCTCGCCCCGCAGGGCGAAGGGCAGGGCGAGCTGGCCCAGCGGCTGGTCCACGCAGTCCACCGTCGCCAGGTCGGCCCCCTGGTAGGCCGGGATGAACGACACGACGGCGTCCAGCGGCTCGCAGCCGACGATGCGGGCGTTGTCGCCGGTAACTGCGTTCAATTGCGCGACCAGCGCCGTGTCCAGGGCGGCGGGGCTATCGGCGGGGCCGCCGTCGCCCTTGCCGCCGCCGACCAGCACGAACAGGGAGGTGGGCCGGCTGAGGTCCCCCGCCCCGGAGATCGTGATGAGGGACTGTCCTTCCAGAGCGTCACGAGCCTGCTGGTTGGCGGGCTGCCCCGCCGTGCCCTGCGCCAGCAGCGCGGCCAGCGCCTTCAGCAAGGCCGTGTTATCCTGGACGGCGGGGGCATTCTCATCCACCGCGTCGCCGGTCGAGAGGGAGGTCAGCAGGGCGGCGCGCTGTTTGGGGGTCAGGATCGCCCAGCGGTCGGTGAGAGACACGGTGACGGCAACGGTTGCCCCGGAGTCCGCCAGCGCGCCCTGTGCCGCTGTCACCGCGTCGGGGTAGTCGCCGGTCTGAATCACGAGGACGCGCCTGCCGTCCAATTTGCCGCGCACCAGGGCGGGGCGCAGGGCGTCAATCGCCTGCTCGGTCTTCGCCAGTTGGTCGCGCGCCGCCTGCCCCTGCTGCACGGCGCTGTTGGCCTGCGCCTTGAGGGCGGCCAGGTACTTGGTCTGCGCCTTGACCTGATGGGGATACAATGCCTCGCCGATGAGGATGCCGAAGCCCATCATCAGGAAGACGGCGCAGAGATAGAACATATGGTAGCGGACATCCAGCATGGAAGACTTCTCAGAAGTGGAGGTGCAGCCGCCACCAGAACAGCCGCCACCAGATCAGGAACATCTGGGCGAGGTTCTGCCAGATCGGCGTGTGGCGCAGCAGCACCGCGAGCGGGAACAGGGCGGACAGCAGCAACGCGACGAAGGCGAGGAACGGCGGGCGGGGCTGGTACAGCTTGAACACGCCGCGCGCGTCCACCAGGCGCGGCCCGACCTTCAGGCGGACCAGGAATGTGGAGGCCATGCCCGCGCGGCCCTTGTCCAGAAAGTCCTCCAGGTTGGAGTGGGTGCCGACGGCGACGATCAGGTCCGCCCCGTGCTCGTAGGCCAGCAGCAGGGCCGCGTCCTCGCTGGTGCCGGGGACGGGGAACACGTCGGCCTCCAGCCCCATCTCCTGCACACGCGCCAGGCCTGGGGCCGCGCCGTTCTTGTAGGCATGGACGATCAGCCGCGCCCCGCAGCGCAGCCCCTCCTCGGAGACGCTGTCCATGTCGCCCAGGATGATGTCGGGCCGCTCCCCCAGGGCCAGCAGCGCGTCCGCCCCGCCGTCCACCGCGATCAGCACGGGCCGCACGTCGCGCAGGTACGGCCGCAGGAGGGCCAGGTCCTCCTTGTAGCCCTCGCCTCGGACCACGATCAGCGCGTGGCGTCCCGCGATCTTGAGGCCGGGTACGGGCGGCACGTCCGTCGGGTCCAGCAGCAGGTCCTTGTCGGCGTCCAGGTACTGCAGCGTGTTGCGGGCGAATTTTTCGAGTTCGTTCCCCAAGTTCGCCCGCGCCGCCTCGGTCGCCTCGGCCACCCGCGCGCCGTCCCAGGCGGTCACGGTTCCCGCGCGGCGTCCGTTCCGGTACAGGTCGCCGTCGGGGGTCAGCGCCAGCATGTCGCCATCTTTAATGCGGGCGAACAGGCCGGGATCGTCCAGCTCGAACAGGGGGATGTGGCTTTGCAGCAGGACGGCGGGGCCGCGATTGGGGTATTTTCCGGTGATGAAGGGGCGGGCGTTGACGACGGCGGCCACGCGCGCATCGGCGAGGCCGCGCGCCGCCACGGCGTCCAGGTCGTCGTGTTCAATCACGGCGATGTCGCCGGGGTGCAGCCGCTTGGTCAGGTTTTTGGTGCGCCGGTCCGCGCGGGCGGTCCCCTTCAGGGAGACCAGCGGGTCGCTCACGGGCGCGGGGCGCGCAGTCGCCATACGTGAAGTATAGCGCGCGGGCGCGCGGGGTGTCAAGTTACAGCGGCAGCAGAGAGCGGCAGCAGAGAGCCAGCGATTGAAATCGCCGCTCCCGGCGAGGACGCCGAATGTCCGCCTGCGCGGACAAAGAGCGTATGTCCGCGCAGGCGGACATTCGGCCGAAGGCCCTCAGCGGCGAATTCATTCGCTGGCTCCCAGTCTTTACCTTCGCTAACCTGCCTGGGTGGAGAGGAAGTCGGCGAGCTGGGGCAGGGTCGGGCTGGCGGCGTGGCGGACGTAATAGCCGGACGTGCCCACGGCGGCCGTCGCCGCCTCGTCGTCGGGCAGGCCGAGCAGCTTGCCCAGGCAGAAGCCGGCGTTGAAGTGGTCGCCCGCGCCGGTGGAGATCAGCGGGTCGTCGGTGAACGGGCCGTCCACGTCCGCCGTCACCTCGCCGCCGGAGGCCGCGACCGCGTAGGCGCGCGGGTGGATCACCACCGTCTCCACCGGCAGCTCCCGGCTGATGTAGGCGGCGACCGCACGCACATTGGCGCGGTCGTGCCCGCTGCCCTTGTACCCGAGCACGTCCGCCACGCGCAGGGCCTCCTTCTCATTCAGCCCCAGGATGGTCGGGCCGAACCGTTGGAAGCGCGCCAGCAGGCGGCAGGCGGCGGCCAACGTCTCGTCGTCGTGCTTCTCCGGGTCCGCGAGGTCGAAGAAGAACAGGCCCGACGCACCCGTCCGCGCCAGTGTCTCCAGCGCCTTCTCCCAGATCGCATTCATCGCCGGGAGCATGGTCCAGTTGATGAGCGCGACGAGGTCGCATTGGCTGAGCTGTCGCTCCAGTTCCTCCGCGCCCAGCCGCTCCACCAGCCGCTCCCAGGTGACGTCGCGCAGCGACTGGTGCTTACCCAGCATCAGCTTGCCGTCCTCGAACTCCAGCGCGTCCGTGTGCCCCGGCTCGCCCAGGCTCACGAGGCGCGCGCGTGCGGCCATCTCCTCGAAAACCGGATCAATGGCCCCTTCGCCAAAGGGCCCGATACAGGTCACGTCTGCGCCCATCGCAGCCATGGCATTGGCCATGATCGGCCCCTGCCCGCCGAGTTTTTTGCGTTCGACGACGAACTCAATGTTGGTGCCCACTCCGGCGGCGGCGGCGATACGCGCGCTGAGGTCACTGAGGCGCTCCACCGGCGTAAACTCCTCGGCGGAGATACGCTTGTCCACCACCCGGATGATCTCGTCCACGAATGCATCCAGGCCGATCATGGCCGTGAGACGTTTGTTCTGCAGGGCGGCCAGATTCTGCGCCGTGCGCCGCGAAAGCTCAGTTTGCATGGCGTTCTTTTCGCGGCCCGGTGCCGAATTTCCTTCCTCCGAACGGCCCCAGGATCGTCAGGGGCAGGGAACGGCGGGGCCGACGGCGTATTGGGACGCCATGAACAGACACGTCCTGGCCGCCCTTTTTGTCTGCGCCGTCAGCGCCCCGGCGCAGGCCGCGCCGCTGCCATTTCCCCACCCTGTCCCCGCCCCGGCGACGCCGACGCCCACCTACCGGCTGCCGCCCGTCGCGGGCGGCGGGCAGATCTACAGCCACACGACCAGCGCCGGCCCCGACGACAGTTTTTTTCTGGCCGGCGCAGGGCTGGGGCCGAGCCTCACGGTCTGGGGGCCGGGGCCTGACGGCGCGGGCCGCCACGAGACTGTGACGGTGCAGGCGTCCGCGCCGGACCACTTCATTGGGACACTCCCCCAGAGCATCCCGGACGGTCTGTTCGTCGGCGCGGTCGGCGATTCCACCCGACCCGGCGCGCTGTTCCGGCTCAACGCGCCCCAGCCCTGGTGGTGTAACCCCGACCGCGCCCGGCCCGGCGAGACGGTGGACCTGTTCGGTGACGAACTCGCCGAGCGGCCCGACCGGGCGCGCGCGTGGGTCTATGTCGCCCCGGCGGGCCGTCATGGCGGCTGGGTCGCGCCGCTGGCCGTCTCACGCTACCGGGTCTCCTGGCGCGCGCCGCGTGCGCCGGGGCGGTACGAGGTCTGGGTGTACGCCGGCACGGGCGGAGACTACGGCTGGGGCGGCCCGGTGTCTCTGGAGGTGCGTCCCGCGCCCGTTGGAAAGGTCATGCCGGTGACGCCTGCGGCGCGGACCGCCGGCGCGATCCAGCAGGCCCTGGACCGGGCGGGAACGCAGGGCGGCGTGGTCCGGCTGATGCCGGGGACGTACACGCTTGACCGCTCGCTGGTCGTGCCGGCGGGTGTGCGGCTGGAGGGGGCGGGCACGGCGGCCACGACGCTGAAACTGGCGGCCCCGCGTGGCGGCCTGCGGCGGCTGGGCACGTTCGGCTGGGGGCAGGCCGTCGGGAGCTTGCAGGACGCCGAGGACGCGCTCGCCTACCGGGTCACCGTGCCCGCAGCGGGGAGCTGGACCGTCTGGGTGCGCTACGCCGCCGCCAACCCCGACTTTGAGATGAGCGGCCGGACGACGCTGGAGGCACATGGCGGGCCGCCCGTCCCGCTCCAGAACCTGCCGAACACGGGCGACTGGGGCCGCCTCGCTTGGGCGCGGGCCGCCGCGCTCCCGCTGCGGCGCGGAATTCAGACACTCCGCTGGGTCAATCGGCGGGGCGGCGGGATCAACCTGGACGCCTTCGTGCTGGCACGCGACCCCGCCTGGCGGCCCGGCCCGGTGGAGACGATCCGGCCCTCGGCGAGCCTCATCGTGCAGCAGGCCGAGGACGTGACCTCCGCCCGCACGGTGCAGGCGCAGTTCCCCGGCGGCGACGCGGGGGTGGTCTGGCTGGCCGGCAATGGGGCGGGCCTCGCGCGTCTGACCCTGCTGGGGTCACCGCTGGTCAACACCGGGGTACTGATCGCGGCTCCGCGCGGCGAGGTCATTGAGGACGCGCGCGTGGAGTCGGTGCGCGTGGCGGACATCGAGGGCGCGTTCGCGGAGAACTCGGCGGTCTACATCGTCCACGGGCGGCGCGTCACGGTGCGAGGCTGCGACCTGACGGGGCGCGCGCCGCTGCGATTCGAGGGGATGAGCCAGAGCCGGCTGGAAAAGAACCATCTGCGGGCCGTCACCCGGTTCGGGGGCAACGCCGAGGCGGCCATTCTGGGCCGGACGCACGCGCTGCACCAGAATGTCATTGCGGGCAACGTCGTGGACAGCTCGGACGCGGCGGGCGGGCCGACGGCCCGGCGGCTGCTGTGGGTCTCAACGGGGCTGGGATCGGTCAGCGACAACTACATCGCCGGCAACGTCGGGCGGACCCGCTTCGGCGGCGTGGCGGGCACGGATCAGAACGTGGGCGAGACGATTCTGTTTGAGACCAATATGCGCGTGGCGTATTACGGCCACCCGGAGGGCGCGTCCGGCGCGGGCGTGACGCTGCCCGCCAACGGGCCGTTCTGGCCGCCGCTGCGGTCGGACGGGTCGGAGCCGCCGCAGGACGAGTATTACCTGTACGTCGTCAAGGGACGGGGCTTGGGCCAGGCGCGACGTGTAATTGGGCGGCGGCGCCGGACGCTGCTGCTGGACCGCCCATGGACAGTGCCGCCGGACGGCGGCTCATTGGTACTGGAGGCGCTGTCCCACGTCCAGAACATCGTGGCCGGCAACACGCTTTCCGACGGCATGAGCGGCCTCCAGCTCTGGATCGGCGGCTACCGGAACATCTTCGCGGACAACACCATAGATGCGGAGCGCCGGCAGGGCGTCTACCTGTTCGGGGCGATGAGCACGTCCGCGCCGACCATGCCGAACCAGTGGAACGCCGGGATCGGCCCGCTGTTCTACGACACCGTGGAGGGCAATCGCATTCGGGAGACGGATCAGGGCATCCTGCTGGGCCTCGGCGACGACCCAGCGGCCGCGCGCGGGGCGGACTGGCCGCGCGCGCTGGGCACGACGATCCGGCACAATACCATTGTGCAGAGTCGCTCGACGGGGGTGGAAATTTCGACGGGCGCGGCCCCGACAGACCTGGCGGATCTGGGGATCGAGGGCACGATTGTTGAGTTCAACGACGTGCGGGACGCGCCGGTCGGCTTCCGGGTCGGGCCGCGCACGCTGGGAACGGTCATTCGGCGCAACCATGGCTACTTTTGGAACTGGCCTGCCGGCTCGCCCCCCCGCGCCATCGTCATTGAGGACGCGCGTGAGGCCGTCGGGTCGGACAACACCATTGAGGGCCCCAGCGGCGGGGAGGACTCGCGCCTGCGGAACGATTTAGAGCGCGCGCAGGAATCCGGGGCATCGAGCCGGAAATAGTCCTCACGACACCGTTGTAAGGGAGACACAGCATGGAGTATCGTTCATTGGGACGCACCGGCGCGCAGGTGAGCGTCTGGTGCCTGGGCGTGATGACGTTCGGCTGGAAGACCGAGCAGGATGAGGCGACCCGGATGATTGACCGCTTTTTGGACGCGGGCGGCAACTTCATTGACACCGCCAACGTCTACGGGCGGGGCAAGTCCGAGACCATCACCGGCAACGCGCTCAAAGAAGGCGGCAAGCGGGACAAAGTCTTTCTGGCGACCAAGGTGCATGGCAAGATGAATGATGAGGACCCGAACGCCTGGGGCAACACGCGCTTCAACATCATCAAGGCCTGCGAGGACAGCCTGCGACGCCTGGGGACCGATCATGTTGATCTGTACCAGATTCACCGCCCGCAGTCGGGTGTGCCCATTGACGAGACGCTGCGCGCCCTAGATGACCTGATCCGGGCCGGCAAGGTGCGCTACATCGGCACCAGCACGTATGCGGCCTGGCAGGTGGTCGAGTCGCTGTGGGTCAGCAAGGAATTGGGCCTGAATCGATTCGTCTGCGAGCAGCCGCCGTACCACATCCTGGACCGGCGCATCGAGCGGGAGCTGATCCCGGTGGCGCGCACCTACGGCCTGGGCGTCATCCCCTGGTCGCCGCTGGCGGGGGGCAAGCTGACGGGCAAGTACAAGCGGGGCCAGCCCGCCCCGCCGAACTCGCGCGAGAACCCGGAGAACTTCTCCGAAGGGACCTGGAAGGCGCTGGAGGGCCTGGAGGCGCTCTGCCGCGACAAGGGGTGCAGCATGACCGCCTTCGCCAACGCCTGGTGCGCCGCCCAGCCGGGCGTCACCAGCCCCATCCTCGGCCCCAATTCGGTGGCCCAACTGGAGGACAACCTGGCCGCCTCCGATGTCACCATCACCGACGAGGACAAGAAGCGGGTGGACGAGTTGGTCCCGCCGGGCAGCAACGTGGAGGGCCAGAACTACTACCAGGCCGACTTCGGCCCGAACGTCCGCTGGTAGAGCGGCCACCGGGAAAATCCGGGGCGGGGTTTGTCGTTTGCGCCGTGATGGGGTACGATATAACACCATGAGCCAAACAACCCCGCCCCAGGAACCCTTAAATAACGTCGCGCTGGAAAGCGCCATCTTCGGCCTCCGCATGGCGCTGACGCCGGAGGAGGCGACCCAGGCCCGGCAGCACTTCCTACAGGTGCTCGCCAACAGCACCCTCGCCGTCGCCACCACGCACCCCGTCCCGACTGCGCCCGACGGCAGCATCCCCCCGAACACGGACATCAACATGGTGGTCGCCGTCAATGCCGAGGGCGTCAGCGGTGTCCCGGCCTTCACGACCCTGGGGGCGCTGCGCGCCACCTTGCCGCAGGTGGAGCACGGCATCTTCATGACGGGGATGCAGCTCGCCGGCATCCTGGCCCCCAGTCCGCACCGGCTGTTCGTGGACGGCCCGGAGATGCACGCCGAGGTCACCACGGAGGAGATGCAGGCCCTGGTGCGGCAGGCCCAGCTCTTTATGCAGGCCCAGCAGGCGGCGATGGAGCGCAACGAGCGGCTGGAGGTGATGCTGGCCGAGCTTTCGCGCGAGGACACCGAGGCCAACCGCGAGGCGATGGCGACGGCGTTCGTGCAGGAGTTTGCCCGCGTGCCCATCGCGGGCGAGGGCGACAAAGACGCCGAATGCATCATCCTGAGCATGGGTGACCCGAACCAGCCCCCCGCGCCCGGCGGCCCGCCGCAGTTGGAGCTGCTGACCGAGAACGGCGCGCTGCCCTGCTTCACCAGCGCCGAGACGATGGCCGCCTGGGACAAGGCCAACCGCCAGGCCGTCGTGCTCCCCGGCTCCGTCATCGCCCAGCTCGCCCAGCAGGCCCAGGTGGAGACCATCCTCATCAATCCCCAAAGCCCGAACTCCCGCACCCTCCACATCGAGCAGGACCGGGTAGTGGTCGCCTGAGAGTGTGTAGAGAAAGTCTGAGAGAGGCCCCCTAACCCCCAATTCTGGGGGACAGGAGCAGAAAAAGCCGTCCTTTTCCTCTCCGACTCCCCCAGGATTGGGGGCCGGGAGGCGGCCCAGGCATTCTCTTTACATACTCTGACCGTGAACATGGAACAATTCCCGCAAAGGAAACCGTCGATGCCCAACATGACCCGAGATGTCCAGCAAGCGATAGCCGTTCGTGCTCCTCGGCATGTTCCGGCTCTGGCCCGGCTCGGGGGAATGGCGACCTCCGTCTTGAGAGGCCAGCCACAGCACAGTTATTTTTGCTTTCTATCTGTGGCGCTCTGCCTCATGTTCGTGAGTGGTTGTGGGGGAGGTGGAGCCGGCACTTCGACGCCCAGCGCTGGCATCGTGTCGCCTGCGCCTCCCTCGCAGCCGCCTCCAACCACCAGCACAGTGAATGTTGCTTACAGGATAATGGATCTGGGAGTGCTGTCCGGCTTCACGAGTAGTAAAGCCTACAGTGTCAACAGCAGCGGTCAGGTCACGGGCTTCTGTGAGACACCTGTAGGTCAAAGGCGGGCTTTTCTTTATACAAACGGCAGGGTTCAAGACTTGGGGATGCTCCCAGGCTTCTCCCAGAGCGAAGGCAACCGTATCAATGACCGCGGACAAATCTGCGGCGATGTCTTTCAATCCGATGTGGCCGTCCCCCCGGCCCATGCGTTCCTTTACAGTCAGGGAGTCATGAAGGACTTGGGGACGCTCGGCGGACAGTTCAGCAGCGGGCGCGACATCAACAATCTGGGAGATGTTGTCGGCGTGTCTGAATTAACGGACAACAAGACGTACCACCCTTTCCTCTACCACGACGGGGGCATGACGGACCTTCGGAACACAGTCCTTACCTCCGACGCAGTGGGCGCGGCCGATTCAATCAATGACCGTGGAGACATTGCAGGCGCAGGTTTTATCTACGTCGGCGGGATAATGAGCCTCTTCAACATTGATGGCTGGAGCATCAATAGCCAAGGGGAAGTGGTGACTCAGATTTACTCAGGGGGTGGCAGTGCCCATGCCGCCCTGTACAACGCAGGGACGTTCACAGACTTGGGGCTGCCTGCTCCAAATGGTCAGGAGGATACTGTCGGAACAGCAACGCCCTGGTGCATCAATGACAGCGGGGACGTCGTCGGCCAGGGCAGCACCTTTACAGACACACATGCTCTCTTGTACCAATCGGGCAAGATGATGGATTTAAACACGCTGATAGACCCCGGTGCCGGGTGGATATTACAGTCAGCCCACGGCATCAACGCCTCTGGGCAGATCGTGGGCTACGGGTTGCATGGGGGACAAACCCATGCCTTTCTCCTGACTCCCATTTCTTGAAGGGAAACATAACGCATTGCAAGGAAAATCAAAGACCGCCCCTGGCTTTCATCACGTCGCCCTGCGCGCCAGGGACTTTGAGGCGACGCTGCGATTTTATCAAGAGGGCCTGGGCTTCACCCGCGCCTATGGGTGGGGCGAAGGCGCGAGACGCGCGGCCATGCTGGACTCCGGGGACGGCAATTACTTGGAGGTCTTTGCCGGCGGCCAACGGAAACCTGGGGAGGATCCGCCGGAGGGCGCGCTGCTCCACTTCGCCCTGCGGACTTCGGATGTGGACGCCGCCTATGCCCGCGCACTCGCCGCCGGGGCACGTCCCCACATCCCGCCCGCTGACATGGAACTCGCCGGGGATTACCCGGTGCCCATCCGCATCGCTTTCGTCCGGGGGCTGGATGGCGAGATCATCGAGTTCTTCCAAAACAACATGCTCTGACGGTCTCCCGGGGTGCATCCGCAGCCAGTCGGTTTCAGCAACACAAAGTCGGCGCAGACTCGGAAACACCGCGCCGCTTGACTGTCCGAAGGAGAGGCCATGCCCGACGAGATTGAAGTTCCCATTGACGAGGTGCGCGAGAAGGTGGACGAGGCGCACCACGAACGCTTCCACAAGCGCCATCACCCCGAAAAGGAGAAAGAAGAGGAACAGGGCGGCTGGATGCGCTATGTGGCCGTCGCCACCGCCCTTCTCGCGGTCATTGCCGCCATCGGCGCGTTGCGGTCGGGATTGCTGGTCAACGAATCACTGCTGGAGAAGAACGAGCAGATCAGCCGACTCACCCAGGCGTCGGACACCTGGAACTATTATCAGGCGGAGGGCCTGAAGTCGCTGATCTACCAAACAACGGCGCAGGGCCTGCCCGCCGGATCGGCGGCGCAGCAGCAGGACCTCGCTCAATCAGATCATTACAAGAAGAAGCAGGACGACCTGAGACGCGAGGCGGAGCGGCTGAATGCGGAGGCGGACGAGGCGCGGCTCCGCTCCAAACGCTTCCTGGACGCCCACCACACGTTCGCCTATTCGGTCAGCCTGTGCCAGATCGCCATCGCCCTGTCCGCCGTCGCCGCCCTCACGAGACGGGCCTCCATCTGGTATCTGGGCCTGGCCGCGGGCGGCGTCGGCCTCGCCTTCCTGCTGTTCGGGTTCCTGCACGGATGACGCCGCTGATCCAGTGCGTCCCCAATTTCAGCGAGGGCCGCCGCCCGGAGGTGATCGCCGCCATCGTGGGGGCCGTGCGCGCCACGTCCGGCGTCCGGCTGGCCGATTGGAGCGCGGACCCGGATCACCACCGCATGGTGGTCACGTTTCTCGGCCCGGCGGGGCCGGTGCGGGCCGCCGCCCTCGCCGCCGCCGCGGCCGCTATCAGGACGATTGATGTCTCCGCACACCAGGGAGTTCATCCGCGCCTGGGAGCGATGGACGTGCTGCCGTTCGTGCCCATTTGCGGCATCACCCTGAGCGAATGCGCCGCGCTCGCCGTGTCCGTCGGGCAGGAACTCGCCGCACGCCACGCCTTGCCCGTCTATCTGTATGAAGCGGCCACACTAGATCATCGCTCCCTGCCGACCGTCCGCAGAGACGCCTTCCACCACCTTCCGCCCGATTTCGGCCCCCCCGGGCCCCACCCCACCGCAGGCGCGGTCGTCGTCGGCGCACGCGGCCCGCTGATCGCTTACAACGTCAACCTCGCCGCCCATGACATCGCCATCGCCCGCCGGATCGCCCGCGACGTGCGCGGATGTCCCGACCTCCCCGGCGTCCGCGCCCTCGGCCTCGCTCTGCACTCGCGCGGCCTCACGCAAGTCTCCATGAACATCACGCGCCCTGCCGAGACGCCGCTGCTGTCCGTGTTCTCGTTTGTGGCGCGGCGGGCCCGGGAACTAGGCACGGAGGTCGTGGAGAGCGAGGTGATCGGAGCCTTGCCCGGACATTCCGCCTTCGGCGTCCTCGCGGACGCCTTGCAGGCCACACTCAAGCCCGGCCAGGTTCTGCTGGAGAATTGGCCTGAGGGGGTCGCTCGGGATGAAGAACCCCCTCCGGCTCGCTGAGGCTCGCCACCTCCCCCGAAGCGGGAGAGGATGAGCGGCGATGGGTTTCCTTCGCTGTCCGTTTCGGGGAGGGTGGCGAGGCTTGCCGAGGCGGGAGGGGTTCCTGTAATCGCGCCAGCAACGGCGCGTTGGCGGGCGGGAATGGGTAATGCGCCAAATCGGACGGGGCGACCCAGGCGACCTGCCGGCTGTCCAGGGGCTGGGCGTCGGCGGTGTCGGCGCGGCACAGGAACGGGTGCAGCGTCACGAGGCGCTCCGGGTACTCAAACGGGACCGGCGGCCAGGCTTCCAAGACTGTCACCGTCAGGCCGACCTCCTCCCGCGCCTCCCGCATGGCGCAGTCCGTCAGGGACTCGCCGGGAAGACATTTGCCGCCGGGGAACTCCCAGAAGTCGGCGAGGTGCGCGCCTTGCTTTCGCAGCGCGATCAGATAACGCTGCTCGGTCGGGTGGCGGATGATCGCCAGCGCGATGTCGAACGCCTCCTTAGCCAAAGTCCAGCCGCCCCTGCACGGCCTCCTGCGCCAGCTTTTCCAGAAGACGCACCTGGGGCGTCGCCAGCGCGTAGTGTTTGAGGCTGTCCGGCGGCTCCCAGACGAAGCGGGCGCAGCCGACGGCGACCGGCGCGGCGTCTGGCGGCGCGTCCGCCGTGAAGCCGTGCAGCGTGATGCGCCGATTGGCGACGACGTGCTTGATGCTGCCGAACGGCGTGACCGGGCCGACGGCCAGGCCGACGGCCTCGCAGGCCGCCCGCGCCGCGCACTGGGGCAGGGTCTCGCCCTCCTGCCGGGTGGCGCGCGGCAGCTCCCACAGGCCGCCCCATAGACTTGCCTCCGGGGGCCGCTGCGCCAGCAGGACCCGCCTCTGTCCATCACGGATAACGATGGACACATCTTCCACGTCCAGCCACGTCTTAACCCCCTGGAACTGCGGGTAGGCCGTCGGCTCGCCCAGCGCCTTTGCCGCGCAGAGGCTCTCAACCGGACAGGACGAACAGCGCGGGGCCGCTGCCGTGCAGACCAGCGCACCCAGCTCCATCATCGCCTGGTTGAAGTCCCCTGCTCTGCCTCCGGGTATTGCCTCCTCCGCCAGCCGCCAGAGTTCGGCCTGCGTCGCCGCCGATGTCTTGGGATCGCCCGTCACCGCGTAGACGCGCGAGAGCACCCGAATGACGTTCGCATCCAGAATGGGCGCCTCCTGATTGAACGCAATGGACAGGATCGCCCCCGCCGTGTACCGCCCGATGCCCGGCAACGCCAGAAGCTGCGCCGGGTCCGACGGCACCCGCCCGCCGTACTTCGCCATCACTTCCTGCGCCCCCCGGTGCAGGTTCCGCGCCCGCGCGTAATAGCCCAGCCCGGCCCAGTGCTTCAGCACATCATCCAGCGGCGCGTGGGCGAGGACTTCTACTGTGGGGAACCGCGCCATCCATCGGTCGTAGAACGGGATCACGGCGGCCACCGTCGTCTGCTGCAGCATGATCTCCGACACCCACACGGCATACGGGTCGTGCTGCCGCCGACGCCACGGCAGGTCGCGCTTGTTCCGCTCGTACCAGGCGAGCAATGCGTGGGCGAATTCTCCTTTCTTTTCAGACATCGTCAGTAATGCACCCAAATGACCCGCAGGCGGCAATCCAATATCCGTTCCAATGCGCGTACCTGGTCCCGCTCAAGATCGGGTACATCAGGGTTCCTGGCTTCCAGAACGAAACGCGCGAAGCCCACCGGCCAGTCATAATTCAAATCGTTCAACGAGAGCCATGCGCCGCAACAAGGCATCGGCATGACAAGATGGGTGAACAGCGTTTCACAGGCTGTGTCCATCATCTGCGTCCAACGGCCGTCGTCCAGCAAACCCGCGTGACACGCCGGGCAGAGAACCCGTTCCATGTTCCCGCCGCAGTCTACGAACTGAATATGTTCCCATACTTGCGTTCGCACCTCGTCCGCATGAGGCACGAACGATTGGAGAAGGTCACGCGCCCTCTCTTGGGCCGATACCTCCGGCACATGGTCCGGGACAAGGGGAATGAGCCGAAGGTAATTGCTAGACATCGCCCTGTCGCGGCACTGCCGCCTCGTTCGCCCGCACCGTGAACTTGTCGTCGCTGTCGGCCCCGGCGTCCAGGGAAATGTCCAGATTGGGGGGAGCGCCGCAGAGGACGGCATCGTAGGCGGCGCGCATCTGGCGGGCGGCGCGCAGGGGGGGCATGAAGCCGTTGGCGGTGCCGAGGCCGGGGACGAGCAGAGTGTTGATGGCGTGGCCGTGCAGGTCATTAAAGGCGAGGGCCGCGCGCAGGGCGGCGCGGAAGGCAAGATAAGCGTTGACGGTGCGCGTGATGTTCTGCGGGACGCGCATGGTCGGGGCGACGATCAGGAACGGGAACTGCGGGGCGTTGGTGATGATGACCTCGGCCAGCCCGACGACCAGTTCCCCGTCGTGGCGCTCGCGGATCATTCGCTGCACCTCGATCTCCACGTCCTCGCCCAAAAACTCCACGATCTGCGCGTCCAGCCCGCCGTCCATGCGCCCGAACGAGTTGGCCGGCGAGACCAGGGCATCGGCCTCAACGGTGAAAATTTCGTCGCAGGTGATGTCCACGTCCGCCAGGCCGTCGAAGTACGCCTGCCAGGCTTCCACGACGGGCAGGTGATTGTCGCAGAGGATGATGCGGATGTCGCTCATGCCCTATTATAGCAGATGCCGTGGCAGGAAAGGCGGGCGTGGGCGTCGAACCGGCGCGGGACATTGGGAGCATCTCTCCACAGGAGTTAACATGCAGACAGCAAGACTGACGGTACACCCGGATTTCCAGATCGGGGCGGTTGATCCCCGAATCTACGGCTCGTTCATCGAGCACCTGGGGCGGGCCGTCTACTCCGGCATCTATGAGCCGGATCACCCGACGGCGGACGGTGACGGCTTCCGGCAGGACGTGCTCGACCTGGTGCGCGAGCTTCGAGTCCCCATCGTGCGTTACCCCGGCGGCAATTTCGTCTCCGGCTACAATTGGGAGGACGGCGTTGGTCCGAAAGACCAGCGGCCCCGGCGTCTGGAGCTGGCTTGGCGGACCATCGAGACTAACGCGATGGGTACTAACGAATTCGCCGACTGGGCCAAGAAGGCGGACACGGAGGCGATGATGGCGGTCAACCTGGGGACGCGCGACGGGGATGCCGCGCGCAATCTGGTCGAGTATTGCAACCACCCCGGCGGCAGTTATTGGAGCGACCTGCGCGCCCGGCACGGCTACAAGGAGCCGCACGGGTTCAAGACCTGGTGCCTGGGCAACGAGATGGATGGCCCCTGGCAGATCGGGCGCAAGACCGCCGAGGAATACGGGCGTGTCGCCTGCGAGGCCGCCAAGGTGATGAAGTGGGTGGACCCTGCCATTGAGCTGGTCGCCTGCGGCAGCTCCGGGTCGGGGCTGCCCACCTTCCCCGCCTGGGAGGCGACCGTGCTGGAGCACACCTACGATCACGTCGAATACGTCTCCATGCACACCTACTACGGCAATCGGAACAATGACCTGGGCAATTATCTGGCTCGCTCGCTGGACATGGACCACTTCATCCGAACAGTGGTCGCCACCTGCGACTTTGTCAAGGCGAAAAAGCGCAGCCGCAAGACCCTGCACATCTCCTTTGATGAGTGGAACGTCTGGTATCACTCCGAGCAGCACGACGCGGAGATGACGCCCTGGCAGGTGGCGCCGCCCCAGTTGGAAGACATCTACAACTTCGAGGACGCCCTGCTCGTCGGGCTGATGCTAATCACCCTGCTGCGCCACGCCGACCGGGTGAAGATGGCCTGCCTGGCGCAGCTCGTCAACGTCATCGCGCCCATCATGACCGAGAACGGCGGCCCGGCCTGGCGGCAGACCATCTTCTACCCGTATCTGCACGCCTCGGTGTACGGGCGGGGCACCGCGTTGAACCTGAACATCCAGTCCCCCACTTATGACAACAAGGAATTCGGGGACGTGCCCCTGCTGGATGCAGTGGCGACGGCGGACGGGGAGAACGAGACGGTGACGATCTTCGCCGTCAACCGCGCGCAGGACGGGCCGCTGGCGCTGGATGGCGACCTGCGGAGTCTGCCTGGCTACCGGGTGACGGAGCACATCGTTCTGGAGAATGCGGACATGAAGGCGACGAACACGGCGGCCAACCCTCACGCCGTCGTGCCGCACAGCGGGGGCGACGCCGCGATCCAGGACGAGCGGCTGACGGCGCACCTGCCGAAATTGTCCTGGAACGTGATCCGGCTGGCGAAGGGGCGATAAACGACGGAGGGGCGACCCGGCGGGTCGCCCCTCCCCACTTCGCAAGGCATCAGCCGAAGCGGCCCTCGACGTAGGCCTCGGTGTCCTTGTCCTGCGGGTTGTTGAAGATCTGCTCGGTGTCGGCAAACTCCTTGAGCTCGCCGCGCAGGAAGAATCCGGTCTTCTGAGAAACGCGCGCGGCCTGCTGCATATTGTGTGTGACGATGATGATGGTGTACTCGCGCTTCAAGTCCTCCATCAATTGCTCAATGCGGAAGGTGGAGTTGGGGTCCAGCGCCGAGCATGGCTCGTCCATCAGAATGACTTCGGGTTCCACGGCCAGCGTCCGCGCGATGCAGAGGCGCTGCTGCTGGCCGCCGGAGAGGGCGAAGGCGGAGACCTTCAACTTGTCTTTGACCTCGTCCCAAAGGGCCGACCCTCTCAGCGTCCGCTCCACGATCTCATTGAGCTTCTTGCGGTTGTTCAGGCCGTGGATGCGCGGGCCGTAGGCGATGTTGTCGTAGATGGACATCGGGAACGGGTTCGGCTTCTGGAAGACCATGCCGACGCGCTTGCGCAGGTCCACCACGTCCACGCGCGGCTCGTAGATGTCGCGGCCGTCCAGCGTGACTTTACCAGTCAGACGTGTGCCATCAATCAGGTCGTTCATGCGGTTGAGGGCGCGCAGGAACGTGGACTTGCCGCAGCCGGACGGGCCGATCAGCGCCGTCACCTGCTTCGCGGGGACGGTGATGTTGACGTTCTTGAGCGCGTGGAACTCGCCGTAGTAGAAGTCCACGCCGTCGGCCTTCATCTTGGCCGCGCCGAGGGGGACCTGCTGGGGGGCAACGCTCGGCAACGTGGCGGCCTCGGAAGGGGTCTGTTGCATTTGGGCTTCAGCCATGGAGATTATTTTTCCTCAAGGAGATTGCTGCGGGTCGCGTAACGGGCAGCGATGCTCAGGACCAAAATCATGGTGATCAAAATGATCGCGCCGGCCCAGGCGATGTTGTTCAGGTCGGCGTTCGGCATCTGCGAGTAGTTGTAGATGCGCAGCGGCAGGGCGTCAATCGGCGCGTTCAGGGTCGGAACCGAAATGCCGGCGACCTTGTGGGTCTCAAAGAACTCGTTGCCCAGGATGGTGAAGAGCAGCGGGGCCGTCTCGCCCGCGATGCGCGCCAGCGCCAGCATGATTCCGGTGATGACCCCGCCGCGCGCGGAGGGCAGGACGACGCTCCACATGGTCCGCCAGCGGGTCGCGCCCAGCCCCAGCGAGGCTTCGCGCAGGGAGAACGGCACCAGGCGCAGAATCTCCTCAGTCGTGCGCATCACCGTCGGGATCATCAAAATGCCCAGCGCGAAGCCGCCGGCATAGGCCGTGAACGCCGTCTGGCCCGGATGCGCCTTCGCCGTCGGCACCACCACGGCGGCATACGCGAAGATGCCAATGACGATAGAGGGGATGCCGTTCAATACGTCCGTGAAGAAGCGCACCAGCGACGCGAACCGCCCGCGCGCCTCCAATTGGTAAATGCCGCCGAGAATCCCCAGCGGCAGGCCCATCACCGAGGCCAGCCCCAGCAGGGTCAGCGTCCCGAAGATGGACTGGGCGATGCCGCCCTGCCGGTAATTGACGTTGTCGGGCAGCCGGGTGAACAGGTGCCAGCTCATGTAGCGCAGGCCCTTGGACATCAGAAAGAGCAGCACCAGGCCGAGCACCAGGATCGCCAGCGCCGCGCCCAGCATGCACAGGGTCAGCATGACGCTGTTCGTCAATTTGCGCGCAGAGGTGCTCATGCTATTTCCTCCCCTGGACATCCTTGGCCGTGTAGAAGACCAGCAGGCGGGCGATGATGTTCACCCCGATGGTGACGCAGAACAGCACCAGGCCGATCTCGACCAGGGCCGAGATGTTCAGGCCGGGGATGGCCTCGTTGAATTTGTTGGCGAGTACGCTCGCCATGGTGTTCGCCGGGTTGATCAGCGATGGGTCTATGCCGGAGGGGTGCTTGGTCAGGTCCGGCGTGCCGTTGCCGATCACCATCGTGACCGCCATGGTCTCGCCGAGGGCGCGGCCCAGGCCCAGAATGACCGCGCCGATGATGCCGGACTTGGCGTAGGGCATGACGACCCGCCCGATGGTCTCCCACTGCGTCGCCCCCAGCGCGTAGGAGCCTTCGCGCTGGGCGCGCGGAATCGCCCGCAAGATGTCGCGCGTGACCGCCGTGATGAACGGAGTGATCATGATCGCCAGAATCACGCCCGCCGCCAGCATGGAGTAGCCGGTGGGAATGCCCGCAAACAGCGCGCCGAAGATCGGCAGATGGTCCATGTGGTGGTCCGCCGCCGGCGTCATCACCCACCGCTTCAGCCAGGGAATCAGGATGAAGATGCCCCACAGCCCGTAGACGACGCTGGGGATGGCCGCCAATAATTCAATCAGGAAGGTCGCCGGGGTGCGAATCCAGCGCGGGGCCAGCTCCGACAGGAACACCGCCGCCCCCAGGCTGACGGGCACGGACAGGATCAACGCGATCAGCGAGGAGTAGAGGGTGCCGAAGATGAACGGCAGCGCGTGGTAGCTGTCGGTCTCCTCGTTCCAGTCCGGCTTGGTCAGGAAGGTCCAGCCGGAGTGATGGATGGAGATCATGCTGGCGCCGACGAGCTGCCAGACCAGCCAGAGGATGATGACGAAAATGGAGAGCGAGGCGAGGAGGGTGACGCCGGAATAGATTTTGTCGCCGTAGCGGGCGGCGACGGGCGTATCGGGGACCTGCGGCTTCTGGGCAACGGCGACTCGGGCGGGGGACGCGCCGGGACGCGACAACGCCGCCGGGGACGCCAAATCTGCCATTTGTGATTTTTTCATAACGCTTCGCCGGTGCGAGTGGTCTGCGTCCTTAGTATACACTGCGAGCCGTTAAGTCAACATTAAGAAAATGTTAAGAAAATGTTAAAACCTAAGCTCGCCTTCCATGTTGGCCTGCGGAGCGGACAGGGTAAGCCCCAGAAGCCCCCCGCCCCTGAAAGACCGGGAGCGCCCGATGGCTGAGATGCTGCGCCCGATGCTGCGCCAGGCCCGCCGCAGGCTGCCCGAACGCGCCTTGGGCGTGGTCGCCGGCGCGGGCTGAGTGGAGTGGCCTGAGTGGTCTGCGCTCCTGATGGATTGTTCCGTCATGCTACTGAAGCCTCCCGGGGGATCATCACATCACTGTCATATCCCTGGATGCGGATTCGCCTGCGCCCGCAGGGTGGACACGTACCAGTCCAGGAATTTGTCCGGGCGCGGGTGGACCAAGACGGTGACGTTGGGCGGGCCATCGGTGAGTCGGGTGAGGCCGTCCTCGTCCACGACGACGCGGCGCCGCTCCGCGTCGCAGAAGGGGTGGCTCAGGGCGTAGGCGGCGGCGACCACGTCGAACAGCGTCGGCGTGCCCCCGCCCCAGAGGTTGGTCAGCGCCGCCAGCGCATCCGTGGCCGGCGTGCCGTCCGCGAAGAGCCGCTTCTGTCGCTCCAGGTCCAGTTGCATCATGGTCGTCACCTCCAGGCCGGCCATGACCAGGGGGACGCCGCTGGTGAAGACCGCCCGCGCGGCGGCGGGGTCGCAGCGGACGTTCCACTCCGGCACGGCGGGCGGCCGGTTGTTGTAGCCGACGTACACCGCCCCGGCCATCAGGACGATGCGCCGAATCTTGGGCCGCACCTCCGGGTAGCGCGTCACCAGGTCGCCAAGATTGACCATCGGGCCGATGCCGATCAATGTGATCTGGCCGGGCGCACGGTCAATCTGCGCCTTGAGGAACGTCACGGCGTCCTCGGAACAGATCGCGGGCGAGTGGAAGCCGCGCGCCCAGTCCCATTGCCGCCGGATGGGGCTGCCGCCGACCCTCCCGGCGTACACCGGCACATCCGGGCGGCCCATCACCGCGAGCAGCTTGGCGGCGATCTGCGCCCGCTTGTGCGTCTCCCCCCAGGTCGTCGTCACCCCCAGCAGTCTCACATGGGGTGCGGACGCCACCAACGCCAGCGCGTAGGCATCGTCAATGTCGTCCCCGATGTCCGTGTCCAGGATGACCTTCTGGGTCGGCGTCGCGGCCGACGCAGGGACATGGGGAGAGAGGCATAGCGTCAGCAGGACGAAGATGGCGAGGCAAACGGTCTTAAAAAGTATCTGATTTTCCATGAATTTCCGCAAGGAAGCCAGCCATGTAGTCACAGGATGCAGGAGAGCGTCAGCAGGTAGCCCAGAGTGGCCCAGAGGAAAGCCGGGACGGTGATGACGCCGTCGGTTCGCCGCCGCCACAGCCCCAGCAGGCCTAGGCCCGCCGCGCCAGCTAGCCCCAGAGCTGCGGCCTGAATCACCGACAGCCGCACCAGGAGCGCAACCGGGGCGTTAACGGCCTGCCCTTCCTGGGAGAGCCACGTCAGCACCCCCGGAACGTAAGCGCCGAGCAGGAAGAAGCCGACTTGGGCGAACAGGTGGCATAGGCGAGTGGGGAACGAGAGAGGTTCGCTCGGAACTCCGCCCTGTTCGGCGGGGGTGCGCTCCGGCGGAGGCGGCCAGACGGAATGATCATTCTGCATCGCTGTAAGTCGTGGGACTCTCCGCTTCACCTAACGGGCACCGTACCGGATCAGGATGACCGCGATCCGCCGGTAGGCCCGGCCCCTGGCCGGGTCGCTCGAAGCCTTCCGGGCGCAGTCAAGCAGTGAGTGGAAAAGAGGGTTTTGGAACTCGACGTTTGGGTCCGCCCCTGCCCGGCACAGGATCTCCACCACATCGGCGTGTCCGTCCACAACCGCGTTGAACAGCGGGGTGGCATCCCCTTCGTTGGGTATCTCCGTGGCACTGTTCACCGGGGCGCCAGCCTTCAGCAGAAGGCGGACCATCGCCGCGTCCCCCTGCCCCGCCGCGATCCCCAGCGGCGAGGTATTCTCCCACAGGTCAGGGCCCTGAATGACCTGTCGGGTGCAGACGGGGTCCGCCAGGATCATATGCCGAGCACGGTCCCGCATCCCCAGCCACAGGGCCGAGGTCAGGTCGAGCCGGCAGCCCTCTGCCAGCATCGCCCGCGCCGCGGCGACCCGTTTCATCTCCGCGACCGCCTGGAGTGGCGTCTTGCCCCAAGCGTCTATCAGTCGTGTGTTCGCCCCGGCCCGAATCAGCAGCCGTACCACAGCCGGACTCTGGGTGACGTGGAGAGGGGTGAATTTGTTGCCGCCGGTCGCATTCACATCCGCCCCGTGCCGGAGCAGCCAGCGGACCACGTCCACATCGCCCTCGGCGGCTGCCCAGAAGAGCGGGGTATACCGGCCCTCATCTCTCGACCGGATCAGGGCAGGATCGTGGCGGAGCAACGCCATTGCCCGACGGGTATTCCGGTTTGCCAGCGCCCGTTGCACTCTGTCGTCAGCGCGTAGGCTGGGCACGGCACAGAGCATCATCCCAGCAAAGATCAGTGCTGCTCTCATACCGCCTGCCCAGCGCCCCATCAGCCCCTCCCTCAACGCCACTGCCATGTCCGGAAACTGCCGTTTGGCCCCCCCAATCATCGGGACGCCGTCACCGCAAGGCGGACGAGGCCACCTGCGCCACTGCCCGCAACTCCCCGTCGTTCCTGTTCCCATTCTACACCGAACAGCCATAAATTCGCCGGAGTGTAACGCTTTTCCTCTCTCTCCTGTGCGGTGCGCCGTCCGCGCATCTCCCGCGTCACAGACCTCGCCGGACGGCACGCTGATCTGGAGGATGACAAATAGTGAGGGGCAGTTTACTGGCGCAGGGGCGAGTCGGACGGGGCGCTCGGGGCAGTGCCAGGGACGATCCGGAAGATGGTGTAGTCGGGGTTGGCGTAGACGGGCTGCAAGTAGGGCGGCGGATGGTGGGCGAAATCGGCGAAGGGATGCCGCCGACCCTGCTTGTCCACGTAAGGCCGGGACACGTCGTTGGGGTAGAGCAGGTAGGTGGCCGGGATGGACTGCAAGAACCGGAGGCGGGAAAAGCGCCTTCCATAGTCAGAATACAGGAAGGACCTCATCTCGCTCTCATTGCTGAGGTCAAGTGTCACGTCCGGCGGGACAGGGTTCTGAAGCTGGGAGTCGTAGTCGGGGATGGCGACTTCGGCGAAACGGGCGATTGCCTCGATCTTGAGGCCGTAGGAGGGCGTCTCGGCCCAGTGGCCGCACCAGACGACCCGGTCAGTCGCGCCGGGGAGGGGGGCGCAATGGTTTGGGAGTCCCAGTACGGCGTCCTGGCGGGGCGAAAGGTTGCGCCGTACCCAGCCGTAGGCATCATACAGGGTGTTCGGCAGGAAGGGCGACAGGCCGGTCTCGCTGTGATCGCTCATCAGGTGTCGGATGTCGCGCCGCAGGAACAGGGCGTTGGAAGGGAACGTCGCCAGCACGAGCAGGGCGAGCGTGGCGGCTTGCCTCTGCGGGCGCGTCGCCCAGCGGCGCACGAGGTAAGAGGCCCCCACCCCGGCCAGCAGACAGAGAGGGATGTGCTCGCCCATCAGCATCTTGCGCTGGAAGGCGAAGGGCAAATAAGCAGCAGCGAACCCGCCGACGGCCCAGCATACCGCGAACAGCAACGGACGAGGGGGTGTTGACATATCGCCTGTTCGCCCCCCCCGCCCCCAATTCTGGGGGAGCCGGACTAAGGCGACGAGGGCCAACAGGAAGACAATGCCGTAGCCGAGGACGTAGTGCCAGAACGCCGGGGAGAGCGTGGGGACGTTGGCGCGCTTGTGGAACGTCGCCTCGGCGTTGAAGATGTAGAGCTGGTATAGGGTTGTCGGGACCGTGAGGGCGAGGGCCACGATGCCGCGCAGCCAGGACATCCCGACGCCGCGCCCGCGTCGCAGGACGGTCCAGACGACCAGAAACAGCCCCCAGGCGCAGGCGAGGTGCAGCACGTCGTAGGAGTGCATGTTGCCCAGGATCGCCCCGCAGACGCCGGCCAGGACCGGGTAGCGCCAGCGGCCCGTCTCCTCACCCCGCAGCAGAGCGTACAGCGTCGCCAGAATCAGCAGGGTGCTGACGGCGAACAGGGCCGACGTGTCCAGGCTCAGGAACGTGTACGCCTCCGGCTGCCAGGCATCAATCGGACTCCCGGAGGAGCTCTTGTCCTGCCAGCGCGCCCACTGGACCCACCCGAAGCCGCTGCTCAGGCAGACGAAGCCGAACGCGGTGAGCCGCGCCGCGCGATTCTCGTCGCCCGGCAGGCAGTGGCGATAAATGCGCCAGATCAATCCGAGCAGCGCCGCGCCGCCGCCGACGCGCGCGATCTGCCAGACGGCCTGCGGCGGGAGGTGCGCGTAGTGCATCAGCCGGCCCAGCAGGTAGAAGAAGACGTTGAACTCCAGGTTCTTCTGCGGGTCGGTGGTGAACAGGTTGTGGTAGAAGAAATAGCCGTCGGCGTTCTGGCGCAGCCAGGACAGGTAGTTGCAGAAGTCGTCAATGTTGTACGCCGTGCCGATGAAGCGCGTCCCCGGTGGCGTACCGGCGTAGCCGATCATATACGACAGACTGGTCAGCAGGAGCGTGGCGGCGATCAGGGCGGCCACGGTGATGCGTTCCCAGGAGGCCCCCTGGCCTATGGCCCCCCCCGCCCCCAATTCTGGGGGAGCCGGAAAGGGAGGGGGCCGGTCTGTTCCTACTCCCCCAAGATTGGGGGCCGGGGGGCGACTAGCCTGGGACATTGAACAGGGCCTGGGCGTTCAGAGAGAGGATGCGGTCGCGGTCGGCGCGGGTGACGGTGGGGGCGGTCTCCACCAGCCCCAGAATCGCCTCCGGGTCGGCCTCCGGGAAGCCGCTGCCGAAGAGCACCTTGCGCGGCGTCAGCGCCTCGGTGGCGTGGGCGACCTTGTCCGAGTCCAGGCTGCCGGACAGTTCCAGGGAGACGTTGAGGTGCTTCTTGGCGACGGTGACGGCGGTGCGCCAGTTGTCGCCGCCCATGCCCAGCAGCAGGAACTTCATGGACGGGAACTCGGCGGCAATCGCGCGGGCGGCGTGGACGGCCTCCGCGTCGGGCGTGTGGATCGCCATCGGCTTG
>JAFAZD010000046.1 GCA_019239955.1 Armatimonadota bacterium
AGACCAGGAATAGCCACTGAACAAACGGGAAGTGGCTTTCAGTTCTCATCTTGGTCTTCCTCTTGGTTTTCATCCATCTTTCTTATCGGCGAACCAGCGTTCGGCCATGGATGAAGTCCGTGCGCCTCGAGAACTTCGGAGATTGCTCGCAACCCGACGAAAGTACCAACGGTATAGGTCAAAGCAAAGGCCAGCGGCTCCGGCAAGGAACACGATCCCACCCCATGTCAATTCGTTTACCTGATGAACCTGCATCGACTCCGCTCTCTCACGCTCGTTGCTGATACGTTCACCCCCGCCGATTCGTTCTCCTGCTCGCCGCCTTGCCGCATTTTCGGACATGGCGGCTGTGAAGGCGAATTCCCTGAAGGACTTAATCAACATTTAATCGGGGATTAATCCGGGCTTAATCCACGGCGGCCATAATCTTCCCCGGCGAGCATGGCCTATCTCGCTCATGCCCAAGATAAGGAGACCGCGCGTGACTATGTTCAATTATCGGATGCTCCAGTACCTACGGAGATTGCTGCCCCCCGCCGCCTGTGTGGTCGGGAGCCTCCTGATTGCGCAGGCGGCGACGGCGCAAAGCCTCGGCGACATCTTCGTCATTGACATGGAGAACCACAACTTCACGCAGCCGAGCAGTCTGACCGCACCCGCGGCCCTGCTGAACAACCCGGCGGCCCCGTTCCTGAACAGCCTCATGACCCCCGGCAATCCCAATGCGGCCCTGACGTCCTGGACCAGCAACTACCACAACGTCGCCCCCGGCATTCACCCGTCCGAGCCGAACTATATCTGGCAGGAGGGCGGCAGCAACTTCGGCGTCGCCAATGACAACGACCCCTATGCCAACAACGGCGCCAACGTCCAGACCGCTCCGAACCTCAGCGGCCTGCTCCAGAACGCGGGTATCCCCTGGAAGTCCTACCAGGAAGACATTGACGTGAACTTCAACACGGGCGCGGTCCTGCCGCAGAGCCAGTGGACCGTCCCGCTGACCAGCGCCAGCGGCACCTCGGCCGGCTACACCAACGCCTACAACGGCAGCAATCAGTACAACTTCGCCACCAAACACGACGGCCAGCTCTTTTACAGCGCCACGAACGGCGGCAACAACACCACCCCCTCCAACCCGGAGGCGTCGTACTACGCCCCGCTCCAGCAGCTGGCGACGGACCTGAACAACAACACGGTCGCCAAGTACAATCTCATCACCCCGGACCAGTACAACGACATGCACTCGTCGCTGAACACCAACTTCACGTACAACGGCACCACCTACACCCACAACACCGACACCGAGGCGATTGCATTGGGGGACAACTTCCTTTCCACCGTTGTCCCCCAGATCGAGGCCTCGCAGGCGTTCAAAAACAACGGCATGATTGACATCTGGTTCGACGAGACCGAGGGTGGAGACAGCAGCAGCTACACCCTGCCGGACATCGTCATTTCGCCGCTGGCCAAGGGCAACGCCTACGACAGCATCCTGAACTATACCCACTCGTCCGACTTGAAGACCTTGCAGGAGGTCTTCAGGGTGTCCGCGCCGGGGGGCGGGTACCTGGGGGATGCGAACACGCCAGGCACCAACGACTTCTCGGACCTGTTCAAGCCCGGCGTCGTGCCGGCGGGCCTCCCCCCGGCGAATGTGCCCGAAGCGGGCACGCCGGCGCTGTTCGCCACCGGCCTCGGCCTGCTGGGCCTGATGCTCACGGCCCGCCGCAAGGCCCGCAAGGCCTGAGTTCAGCGGCCACCAACTCCGCCGGCCCGGCGCGTTCACGGAACGCGCCGGGCCTTCTGCTTGCCCCGAACCCCTCTTTTCGGGTACAATGAGGGCCAAATTGCAGGGCAGAAGAGGACGGTTTTCCCATGGCGGATGAACAGAAATCAACGTGGCGGACGAAGGTGGGGCTGGCGGAGATGCTCAAGGGCGGCGTCATCATGGACGTGGTCAACGCGGAGCAGGCCGTGATCGCGGAGGAGGCGGGCGCGGCGGCGGTGATGGCATTGGAGCGCGTCCCCGCCGACATCCGCAAGGACGGCGGCGTGGCCCGTATGTCCGACCCCAAGATGATCAAGGGCATCATGAACGCCGTGACCATCCCCGTGATGGCGAAGGCGCGCATCGGGCATTTCGTGGAGGCGCAGATACTGGAGGCGCTCGGCGTGGACTTCGTGGACGAGTCGGAGGTGCTGACGCCCGCCGACGAGGCGTTCCACATCAACAAGCACGCCTTCAAGGTGCCGTTCGTCTGCGGCTGCCGCGATCTGGGCGAGGCGCTGCGGCGCATCGGCGAGGGCGCGGCGATGATCCGCACCAAGGGCGAGGCGGGGTCCGGCAACGTGGTGGAGGCCGTGCGGCACATGCGGGCGGTGCTCGGCGGCCTCCGGCGCGTCCAGGCGATGCCAGTCGAGGAGCTGATGACGGAGGCCAAGAACTTGGGCGCGCCCTACGAGTTGGTGGTGGAGATTCACGAGACCGGCAGGCTGCCGGTGCCCAACTTCAGCGCGGGCGGCATCGCCACCCCCGCCGACGCGGCCCTGATGCGCCAGCTCGGCGCGGAGGCGGTCTTCGTCGGCTCCGGCATCTTCAAGTCGGGCGACCCCAAGCGCCGCGCGAAGGCCATCGTGGACGCCTGCACCTACTTTGACAAGCCGGAGATGCTGGCGGAGATCTCGGCCGACCTGGGCGAGCCAATGGTCGGCATCAACATCAGCACCTTGCCCCAGGAAGAACTGATGGCCACGCGCGGCTGGTGACCCTACAGGCCGCGCGTCCTGCGGTTGGTGTTCACCGCCGCCTGCCAGTCCCGTAGCCGCTGGAGCGGGTCTCGTCCAGCACGCGCCGCCTCAGCACGTCCTCATCGTCTGCCGTCAGCGTCACGATCAGGAACCGGCGCGTGATCGTTCGGGCGCGGCAGGTGGAACTCCGGCATTACGGCAGTGGCGTTACCTTGGGCTTGCTGTGCTGTTTGGAGGCTTTCTCCTGCCGCTCCAGCTCGCGGATCACGGATTGCGCCTGCTTCTGCCCCCATGCCTGGCCGATAGCCATGCTTTCGCGGGAGACTTGGGGCAGGGTGGCGATGACCTTCTGGCCCAGTGGGGTCTGGTAAAAAGCCAGCAGGCCGTTGATGTCCTCGGTGGTGTAATACTTGTCGTACACCGGGATGATCAGCGTAATCATGTTCTCCGTCTTCATCCGCGCCCGCAGCTTCGTCCAGACCTCCGGCGGCACATCGGGGAAGCTGCCGTGAAAGGAGGTCAGCATCTGGTCCATCATCTGGTCCATCAACTTGGCTGTTCCGACCACGTCGAGAAGCTGGCGAATGGCCTTTTCCTTCTCCGGGCTGACTGCGGCCGTCTGCGTCGGGGTCTGTGCGCGGAGGGGGAGGGTGCCGGCGAGGGCGACCGCGGCCCACAGAACAACGGCGAGGGTACGCATGGAAGGGTCTCCTTCGGATGAAAAAGCGGGGCGCGGCGTATGCCGCGCCCCGGAACGTCCAAGGCTCACTCCTTCGCCCAGGTCATCGCACCGGGCTTCTCGGTGATGACGGAGGCCTTCAGGGTCTCCATCGCCTTGCGCAAGCCCTCCATGTTGGACATCAGGCTGTCCTCGTGCTCGATGGAGAGCACGTCGTCGTAGCCGATCATGCGCAGGTTGGAGACGAAGTCGCGCCACCAGGTCAGCGTGTGGCCGTAGCCGACCGAGCGGAAGACCCAGGAGCGGTGCAGCTCGTCGCCGTAGCTCTTGGTGTCCAGGTTGCCGTTGATGGCCGCGTTGTAGGGGTCAATGCGCGTGTCCTTGGCGTGGACGTGGAACACGGCCCCGGCCTCGCCCAAGGCCCGCACGGCGGCGATGGGGTCAATGCCCTGCCACCAGAAGTGGGACGGGTCGAAGTTCGCGCCGATCTGGCTGCCCGCCGCGTCACGCAGCTTCAGGATCGTCTCCGGGTTATAGACGATGAAGCCGGGGTGCGCCTCAATGGCGAACTTGACGTTGTGCGCCTTGAGGAACTTGTTCTCCCGCTTCCAGTAAGGAATGGCCACTTTTTTCCACTGATAGTCTAAGATATCGCGGTACTCGTCCGGCCAGGCGCAGGTGACCCAGTTGGGGTTCTTGGCGCGCGGGCCGTCGCCGGGGCAGCCCGAGAAGCCGTTGACGACGCCCAAGTCCAGCTTCTCGGCCAGCAGCACGGCGTTTTCAAAGGCCTTGTGATGGTCCTCGGCGATGGCCTTGTCCGGGTGTATCGGGTTGCCGTGGACCGAGAGCGAGTCCAGGGTCAGGCCCCGGCTCTCGACCTTGCGGCGCAGCTCGCGGCGCGCGCCTTCATCATTGATGAGCTTCTCGACGCCGCCCACGTCGTCCAGGTGGCGGCTGCCGGGGTAGGCGCCCGCCCCCAACTCGACGGCCTGGATGCCGGCCCCGGCGATGGCGTCCAGCGCCTCGTCAATGGGGCGGTCGTGGAACAGGGCGGTGAAAATTCCGATCTTCATTGCGGGTGGTTCTCCTTGCGTGTGTTTGAATTGCGGGGTGGTTCCAGGATGTATTGCACGGCCTCGCCCGGCCCCAGCGTCTCCGTGAGGTCCAGCGTCCGCCCGGCGGTCAGCCGGACGGGGGAACGTGCGTCCCTGTAGGCGTTCTGCGGGCCGATCCGCTCGCCGGTGTACGTGCCCTTGCGGGGCATCTGGACGCGGACGGCCAGCGTGTGCGAGGCGGCGTTGTCGAAGTTGACGAAGTTCAGCAGTATCTTGCGGCTGGTCGCCCCGCTGCCGATCATAGGCGGGAGCGCCGACGTGTCCACGGGGCGGAACAGGACGATCCGGTTCGCCGCCTGCGCCGGGTTCCGGTAGACGTAGGGTAACGGGCGGCCGTGGGTCGCATAGGCCAGGGCGTAGCGGCGGAAAATCTTGACCCGGTTGTCATCGGCCGGCGCGTCCGGGAAGGGGCGGCCCGCCCAGGTGTCGGGACGCGCGTAGTCGCCGGTCAGGAAGTTGAACGGCGGGTCGTTGCCCATGAGGGCGAACGCCACGAACCGGTCGCAGAAGCCGATGTGGGCGCGCATGTCCCGGTCGAACATGGAGGCGTGCATCTGCGTGATGCCCAAATCTTTGGCGTCCGTGTGGCCGTCATAGGTGCCGCATTCCGTGTTGATCGTGTCCTTGGGCCAGCCGTCGGTGATGTCGCCGTAGACCTTCAGGTTCTCGATCAGGCTGCCGTGGTCCCGCTCGTAGGAGTCGGCGTAGGCGTGGCCGTTGATCGCCTGGCAGAATTGCTCGATCCGGCGGCGGTTGGCCGGGTCGGCGTCCCAGTTCTTGGGATCGCCCGCGCCGCCGCCGTAGGCCCAGCCGGGCGCGGCCAGCTTGACGGTCGCGGGCTTGATCGAGTCCACGTATTTGGCGACGGCGAGGTCCACGGCCATCGAGTCGCCGCTGATGGACATGCACGGCTCGTTGGAGAGTTCGTAATACTGGAACAGGCCGCCGTAGTCACGGAAGAAGCCGTTCAGGTAGTCTTTGGCGCTCTGCGGCAGCCCGCCGTCGGGCATCAGGTCCTGGCTGCCGTGCGGCAGGGCACGGGACGGGCTGAGGCCGTCGGCGATGGCGCCCATGTTGATGCGGCGCAGGGCGTCTAAGTATGCGCGGCGCTCCGGCTGGAGCTGCGTGATGTCCGACCAGAAGCCGGTGCGGGTGCTGTTGCCGCTGTAGGCCACGCCCAGCCACGTCAGCGCCAGCGGGTCGTTCCGCACCTGGGTGTCGCGGAGGTCGAAGCCGCCGTTCTGCACCCCCATCCAGGTCATCTTGCTGTGCAGCGGCTCGGTCGCGGGCCTGCTCAGGCTCTCCAATTGAAAGTAGTCCCACTGCCACCACAGAGAGAGAGAGGAGGCGCGATTGTACGGGTGCCCCAGTTTTTGCAGGCGCAGCGTGTTCGCGCCCCGGCGCAGGAACTCCTTCGGGATGTAGATCTGATAAGGCCGACCGAAGGTGTGCCCGCCGACGCCAGGCGGGCCGCTGCCGACCATCTGCAGGATGCCGCAGGGCGCGCCGTTGGAGAAGACCGCCAGTTCCGGCACGGACGCGCTTGCCTGTATGGTCTTCAGGGTGAACAACGCGCCGTCGCCCGGCACGGACGGCAGCCGATAGACGATGTCGCACGTCCAGCCCGACTTGTCATTGTCGTTGGAGCCGCCCTGGAACTCCGGCCAGGCGGTCCGGGTGCGCCAGTCGGCGGGGACGGCGAACCGGGACGGGTTGGCCTTGCCGGTGAACTCCGCGTTGGAGTTGTCCTGCCTGCCCACGCGCCACAGCAGCGTGTTCGCGGGGGCGTTAATGGCAGTGAATGCCGCCAGCGCCAGCACCAGCAGAAAGACCGAAAGGGACCTTCTCATCGCGCGATCACGACCTCGCGCCCGGTCTCGGCGCTGCGGTAGATGGCGTCCAGGATCTGCAGGATGTGCAGGCCCTGCTCGGCGGTCGCCAGGGGCGTCTTGTTTTGCTCAATGCACTCGATGAAGTGGCGCACTTCAGCCTCGTGCCCGCCGATCTGCGGGGCCTGGGGCGCGATGTCCACGGGCGCGCCGGCCATGTCCTTGTAGACGCGCAGCGGCTCCAAGTCGGCCCCGCCCTCCGTGCCGAGCAGGGTGGAGTAGAACTGGTCGTGCGGGATGTAGGAGGCCCACGACGCCTCCAAAAATAGGGTCGCGCCGTTGTCGAATTTGACCAATCCGGTCGCCAAATCCTCCACGTCGTACTGAATCTTGGTGCCTGGGTCGGGCGCGTAGCCGTAGCCGCCCGCGCCGCGACCGCGCGGGCCGAAGTGGGCGTAGGTGGACCCCGACGCCGAGACCGGGGCCGGGTTGCCCATGAGATAGGTCGTCAGGTCCAGGACATGAACGCCGATGTCGATCAGCGGGCCGCCGCCGGACATGGCCCTGGTGGTGAACCAGCCGCCGAGGCCGGGGATGCCGTTGCGCCGCGTCCACCCGCACTTGGCGTAGTAGATGTCGCCGAGCTGCCCCTCGTTGATGAAGGACTTCAGCACCTGCGTGTCGCCCCGGAATCGGTTGTTCATGCCCATCATGAACACTTTATCGCTCCGGCGGCTGGCCGCGACGATCTTCTGGGCGTTCTCCAGCGTGTCCGCCATCGGCTTCTCGCACAGCACGTGCTTGCCGGCCTCGATGGCCGCCAGGGCGACCTCGGCGTGGAGCGCGTTGGGCGTGCAGACGCTCACGGCGTCCAGATCGGGCTCCGCGAACATGGCGGCGTAATCCGTGAAGACGCGCTTCACCCCGAACTCGTCCGCCGTCGCCCTCGCCCGCGCCTCATTGATGTCGCAGATGCCGAAAATCTCCACGCGGTCGCCCAACTTGCGGTATCCATTCAGATGCGTCCGCCCGATGCCGACGCCTACCACGCCGACCTGTACCTTGTCACTTGCCAAACTTGATGCCCTCCAACGTCATTTCGCGCCCTATTCTAGCAGAAAAGCCGGGGGATGTCTAGCGGTCTGGTGAAGATAACGTGTCGTCAGCCGCGCCTCAAAAGAATCATGCCTAAAAAAGTCTTGTGTTTTTGCATGGCGTATGGTAGAATGGCCGCAGGATGTCCACGCGCGCTCGTTCGGCACAACTTGTCCGACGCACGGCCCTGCTGCTGGCGCTGATCTGCCTCTGGATCAGCGGCGGTGCGGCACTGCATCACACCGATGACCCCCTGCTCTATGCCGTCGGCCGGAGCGCCATCGGACACGCCATCCCCCCAGTCGCTCAGACTTCCTGTGCCGCCTGTGAATGGGAGCAGTCATTCTCACACTCTCCTGCGCCTTCCATCCACGTCGCTTATCTTCCTCTTGTCCGAATGCGATACGCGGCCACTCTCTCTTTCGCGCTGCATCTCCGCTGTTTTGACTACACTGCACTTCGCGGCCCCCCGACCGATCTTTCCTAAACGACCTCCCGCGCCCTCGTGGCACGATAACTCGGCACAATCGCGCCCTGATTCCGCCCCCGTGCGGCTTTCCGTGCGCAGCTCTGTGGTGACGAAGTAAAAAGGCGCACAGGTGGTGGAACACCTGTGCGCCCGGCAAGCGCGACGAATCACGCCCGACCACGCTGATTGTATCACGTCTTCGCCCTTTCGTCTACCCCTACCCGACCCAATCCAACGGTTCCTCGGCCCGATTCTGCGTCGTCACGTCTGCTGACGGCGATGCGACCGGGCGGGAAGCGGCGGCCTGCCTCTATCAAAACGTAAGGGAGAAGACCCAAATGACAGATTGGCTTTACCCGGTCATGTGCTCGTCCCGCGTGCCCCTGGCGGCCCTGGCCCTATGCCTGGGCGCAAACGGCATCGTCCATGCCGACGTCTTCGGAAGACTGCACTTCGTCGTCACTGACGCCGACACGGACAAGCCCCTCGCCGGGGCGACCATCACCCTGCACGATCCGACCAACGTGCGCGGCGACGTCCCCCTCACGGCCGACGCCCAGGGGGGCGTCACCAGCCCGCCATTGGAAATTCACGCCTGGCAGGCGGTGACGGCCCTCAAGGGGTACGACCCCGACACCCACACCACCGTAGTCGCCGCCGACACCACCACCGAGGTGGACGTCTCGCTGGAGAAGACGGAGAAGGTCATCACCATCGCCGGTAACCGCCAACTCGTCAAGTCCAGCCAGACCAACGACAGCACCAACCGAGGTCAGACGTTCCTGCAAACGTACCCCTCCACGACGCCGGGCGGCAACCCACAGGACATCAAGCGCATCTTCAACACCACGCCGGGATTCGTCAACTCCACCGTCGGCGCCGATCACCCGCGCGGCGAACACGCCTCCACGACCTTCAACTTCAACGGTTTCCTCGCCCCCGGCGCGCTGCAGGGGCGGGCAGGGCCTTTCATCAACCCGAATGTTTTTCAGAACGCCGAGGTGCAGACGGGGGCCTACGCCCCGGAGTACGGCAGTGAGGTGGCGGCCATTGTCAGCGCCAGCCTGCGCTCCGGCCCCATCACCCCGCTCCGCAGCCTGACCGTGCAGGGCGGCGGCTACAACACCTACTTCGGAGACCTGACCGTGGGCGGGCAGCTCGGCGATCCGCTGGAGGCGGGCGTCACCGGCCCTGCGCCCCGCAGGTTCCGCTACTTCCTGGACTTCAGCGACCGCTACACGGACAATGCGCTGGAGCCGCCCCAGCCCGACGACCAGAGCGCCCACAACCACGGCACGGCGGCGACGGCGTTCGGCAACCTGGAGTACGAGTTCAGTCCGAAAGACCAGGTGGCCCTGATCCTCAACGACTCGCCGGCCCAGACCCAGATCGCCAACCGCACGGGCCTGCCGGGCAAGTACGCGCCGGTCGGCCAGGGTTACGGCTACGGCGGCGCGCGCAACGCCGACGGCTCCGAGTCGGGCGCCACGCCCGATCCCACCGTCGTCGGCAGCCAGAACATCCCGCTGGCCTCGCAGCAGGGGGCGGGGCAGGATATCTACCAGAAGGACGAGAACGGCTTCCAGTTCCTCAACTACCGGCACACGTTCAATGACCAGTTGACCGGCCTGCTTTCGGCGGGCTTCAGCCAGTCGCGCCTGGACCTGCGTAACAACAACCCCTCGATCAACCTCGGCTCCGTGGACTCCACGACCGGCCTGCTGACGACCATTGACAACTCCATCGAATTCAACCCGAACCTGACACGCGACAACAGCCAGCGCGAGCTGGCGGCGAGTCTGACGCTGGCGCAGGGGCCGCACACCTACAAGGCCGGGTTCGTCCTGGACGGCCAGAGCGGCAACGAGTCCTACCAGTTCGTCCCGCAGAGCCAGCTCGCCCTGGACGCGCTCTACGCCGTCGACACGCGCCTCGCCCCGGCGGGCGCACTCGCCGCGAGCGGCGCGACCGACACGCTGGGCAATCCCGTCTACCTCATCACCCCCGGCGCCTCCACGCCCACCCTTAACGTCCACCGGACCGGCTACTACAACGCCGGCTATGCCCAGGATACCTGGCGGGTGACGCGCCGTTTCACCCTCAACTACGGCGCGCGCCTGGATTCCTACTACCAGAAGCAGAGCACCCAGGGCTATGGGGACAGCACCGGGAGTCTGACGTACCTCTCGCCCCGCCTGAACGCCGCCTACGCCTTCACGCCCGCCACGGTGGGGCGCCTTTCCTATAACAAGCTGTTCACTCAGCCGCCGCTCTCCGAGGGCGCCATCTTGGGGACGGCCCTGCGCCCGGAGACGCTTGATCAGTACGACGCCAGCATCGAACACCAGATCGGGGCGACCCAGACGGTGAAGCTGGCCTACTACTACAAGAACATCCGCAACCAGAACGACACCGGCATCCTGATCCCGTACACGCAGATCGGCGCGTACACGACTCTCCAGTACCAGTACGCCAGCGTCCACGGCATCGAGGTCTCTTATGACCTGACGCCCCGGAACAACATCGGCCTGGGCGGCTACCTCGCCTTCAGCAACAGCCTCGCCAAGCCGGGCGGGCTGGACCAGACGGGGCTGCCCGCGCCCATCATCAACGACCACGACCAGCGCAACACCCTCAGCACGGGCGTGTCCTACACCCTGCCGTCGCAGGCCTACGCGGCGCTGGACTACTATTTCGGCAGCGGCGAGGCGTCCAGTGTGCTGGCCCCCATCGCTCCGAGCAACACGAACGTGGTCAACGGCGGCAACCGGAACACGAACCAGTTCCTGAACGTCCGCCTCGCCAGCCCGCCGAAGATGATCGGCGGCCATGCCGGGCTGACTCTGGACGTGGAGAACGTCTTCAACAACTTGGATGTGCTGAACTTCAACTCCGGTTTCAGCGGCACACGATTCGAGCAGGGGCGACGGGTCCTGCTGTCCGTCAACGGCAACTTCTAATCCGTTCGGGGGCAGGACAGTCTTGCCCTGCCCCCTGCTTCCCCGGAGCGGGGGAGCGATGTTCCTTTGCTTGGGGGAACTGTGACACGCCGCACACAATACGGGCCGAGAAGGCAGCGCCCGCGCCTGGTCTGCCAGACTGAGATTGTGCCGGCGCGAGTCATCAAATCGGTGACGCCGCACATCGGCGCGCCGATGCTGCCGGCCCAGGAGTTCGCAGAGGACGCCGAGATGATTTTCCTGGCCCTCTTCACCATCCGTGCAGACGGCACCGCCGACGTGGAGATGGTTCGTTCCACCGGCGATGAGGCGATGGATGCTGTCGCCCTGGAAGCGGCGCGTCAATGGACGTTCGAGCCGGCGACCTACGGCGGTGTTCCGGTCCAGTCATATCTGAGATTGCGGATCGAGTTCGAGTTAATGACCGACAAGTGAGGAGTTAAGTATGTCAAACGTTCTGCATTTCATTCACGGCGGTGGGTTCGTCATGTACCCGCTGCTGCTGCTCGCGCTGGCCGCCGTCGCGGTCATCGTGGAGCGGCTGATCGCATTCGCCCAGTTCGGGGCGATGCCCAGCGGCCTGTTGCCGGCCGTCCTGTCTCTGGCCCGCCAGGGGCGCTACGGGGAGGCCCTGCATCTCTGCGAGGAGGCGCACGGGCCCCTGGCCGCCTGCCTGTTCGTCGTCCTCAACCACCGCCATCAGCCGACGCGCGAGGTCGAGCGGATGGTCGAGGAGACCGGGCAGGACTACTTCCTCAAGCTGGAGCGGATGCTGCCCGCCCTGGACACCACCGCGACGATTTCGCCCCTGCTGGGCCTGCTCGGCACCATCATCGGCATGATCGGCGCGTTCAACGCCATCGCCTTGCAGACGCATCACGGCAACAATGACGCCGTCCTCGCGGGTGTCGGCGAGGCGCTGTACGCGACGGCGACGGGCCTGATCGTCGCCGTGATCTGCTTCGCCGCCTACAACTACTTCACCGCCCGGTACCGCGCCATCACGGCGCAGACCGAGCAGGGGGCGACCAAACTTCTCAACGTGCTGGTCGAAGGCCGGCATGAAGAGCGGACCGGGCATGACAACCATGCCGCATCGTTTGACAAGGGGGAGAGCCGTGCAGTTCAAACAGCGCCGCGAGCTTAAGCGCACCAAGATCGAGATCATCCCCATGATTGACACGATCTTCTTCCTGCTCGTGTTCTTCATGCTGTCGTCGCTGGCGCTGGTCAAGCTGAACGGCCTGCCGGTCAACCTGCCCAAAGCCGCCACCGCGCAGAAGCAGCAGGCTAATGACCTGACCATCACGATTGACAAGGGGCAGCAGATTTACGTCAACAAGCAGCCCGTCGCCTTGGCGGGCCTGGGGCCGATGCTGCTGGCGAAGGCCGGGCCGAATGCCGACCTCAGCACGGCGTCGGTGGTCATCAACGCGGACCTGAGCGTGCCGCACGGCCTGGTGGTCGGCTGCATTGACGCGGCGCGTCAGGTGGGGATCAGCAGCTTCTCCATCGCCACCGCCCCGGAGGACCAAAGTGCCGCCCACTAAGTTAGACGCGCCGCCGGAGCCGCCGACCGCACTGCCGGAGCAGCCCGCCGCGGACGTGACGACGGATACGGGGCCGCGCCTGCCCGCAGACCGCCTGGGTCGTCGCCTCCTGTGGGCGATCCTGGTCTCCGTACTGGTCAACGCGGCGCTGTGGCGAGTCGCCTCGCAGGTAGTACGAAATCACATCCTTGCGCCCCCGCCTCCCCTCACCTTCAGACGGATCATCTTGCCGCCGAAGCCGCACCGGCCGAAGTCTCCGAAGCCGAAGCTGCACAAGAAGATCGTTGTGATCCGCCACCGCGTCATGCGAGCGCCGCCGAGAGTCCGCCGACGCCGGGTGGTGCATCGGCCACCGCCGCGTCATGCGCCGCCGCCCGCGCATCACCGCATCCTCACGGCCAAGGGGCCGACAGCGGCCCGCCACACGGCGCTGCCAGGCGGCCATGCCCGGTTGGGGCGGCCCATCGAACATCAGAACGTCGGCGAGGGGCGGAACAATAACCAGCCACCGACACCACAACCGCAGCCCAGGCCGGAACCGCAGCCCCAGCCCAGATCTGAGCCGCCGTCTCAGCCGGAACCCAGGCCGCAGCCCCCGCCGGAGCCGAGACCAGAGCCGCCGCCCCCACCGGCAGGGCCGACGCAGGACGCGCAGCCGGCTAACCAGGTCTACCCGGACATCCCGGACGAGCTGAAAAACAGCGATTATCAGTCCCATGTCCGTGTCAGGGTGGAGATCGCCGCTGATGGCAGCTTCACGGTCAGCCTCGTCACGTCGTCGGGCAACGAGGAGATTGACCAGCGGGTGTTGGACGCGCTCAAACACTGGAAGTGGAAGCCCGCCCTGCAAAACGGCCAGCCCATCGCCAGTACGCAACGATTCCGGTTCAACTTCGAGGTTCATTAGTCGCGGGCAAACCTGGGAGGCCCCACGTCGAGGGCCTCCCGCCGGGCAGGAGGGGTGCGGAACTGGGAAGCCGGTGCTTGTGGTATAATACTCACCGACCTGATGCGCCACTTCCTGCACAATCAGTTGCCCCGACTTTCCCGTGCGGTCGCCTGGCCGTTAGCCGCGCTGTTGCTTTGGATGGGCACGGGGGGCGTCCTGCACCACACGGACGCCGCCCAGGACCCCGCCTCGTCGTCGCCGCGCGCCGCCTGGGGACACGCCACGCCGCCCGCCCCGGCGGATGACGGCTGCGCCGCGTGTCAGTGGACCCAGAGCGTTCAGTCCGGCGCGCTTGGCGTCTGCCCGCTCGTCCTGCCGGGTGGTCTCGTCGCCCCACGCGCCTGCCGCGTCCCCGACCGCCTTCTCAGCCGCACCCCGCGCCTGCGTTCTCCGCGCGCCCCGCCTGTATTCCTGTCCTAGCCGCCGTCCATAGGTCAGCCCCCCCGGCTCCCCCAGAATTGGGGGCAGGGGGCGGCCTTCTCCGACAGGAAACACGTCCCATGCCACGTCTCAGACGACGCGCGCTGGCCCTGGCCGCCGCGTCCCTGGCCGCTGCGCCACTGCCGACGAGCGCACAGACGCCCGCCGTCCCGCCCGGCACGCCCAACAGCAACATCTTTGACCCGACGCGCGCCCCGGAGATCGTCATCCGCATCGGTGTCCGCCGCTACGTCCTCGTGCCGCACACGAACGGCAGTGAGACCACCATCAGCCAGCGGCAGATCGAGCAGACGAACCCGCAGAACTTCAACTCGCTCGTCGCCGCCAAGACGCCCGGCGTGGCTCAGGCGCCCAGCGGCGAGATTCATGTGCGCGGATCGCACGGTCAATATACCTACTACCTGGACGGCGCGCCGCTGCCCTCCAACGTCGGCGGCTCGTTCAGCGACCTGATCAACCCCAAGGACATCGAGACCCTGCGCGTCTACGACGGCGGCTTCCCGGCCCAGTACGGCGGCCAGCTCGCCGCAGTCTTCGACGTGACCACGCGCGGCGGGCGTGGACGCCCCAACGGCTTCCTCCAGCAGCTGGAACAGGGCTACGCCACCCACTACTCCACCGCCGAGGTCGGCGGCTCGCAGGGGGACGTCTCCTACTTCGCATCGGCCATCCGCCACAGCACCGACTTCTATCTGAGTCCGCAGACTCAGGACCCCCTGCATGACTCCGGGCTGGAGAACGTCGGCTTCGGCAAGCTGGTCTATCAGTCGGGCCGATCCGACCGCCTCATCCTGGACGCGGAGGACACGGGCGCGCGCATTCAGGTCCCCAACACGCCCGACCGGCAGGCCGTCGGCCAGGACGACATTCAGAAGGAGAACAGCAGCTTCGCCAACCTGATCTGGCGGCATGGGGCGGGGGCCAACGCCCTCAACGTCGCGCTGTATTCGCACCAGTCGCGCCTGCGCTACTTCGGCAGTCCCCAGGACCTGGTCGCCGGCCCGCCCGGCTCGGCCTCGGCGGACCCGACCACGCTGGACCGGACGGACGAGGACCAGACGGGCGACTACATCGGCCTGCGCGTGGACAAGCCGCAGCAGGTGACGCGGGAACACCATGTTCAGGTCGGCGTGGACCTGAGCCGGGTGACGGGCCACCAGATCTTCCTGGCGACGGGGGCGGACAACCTGTCCGAGAGCCGGTACTTCACCGGGGGCGACCGCAGTGTCTACGCCCAGGATGACTGGACGCCGGGCCGCTTCTTAGTCAACTACGGCGCGCGCTATGACATCCATCAGGCGTTCGCCACCACCTCGCAGCTCTCGCCCCGCCTGAACGTCACGTACCATGCGGGCCGCCGCGACGACTTGCACGCCTACTACGACCGCCTGTTCCAGCCGGTCAACATCGAGGACGAGAAGCAGCTCACGGGGGCGAATGCCTCGGCGGTCGCCCCCATCAAGCCGGAGCGGGATGACTTCTTTGAGGCCGGGTGGGAGCACCGCCAGGGCGGCGCGACCCTCACCCTCGACACCTATTATCGCGCCGAAAAGGACACGGTGGATGATTCAACCTTCGCCAACACCCAGATCGACATCCCGGTGAACTTCCAGAAGGGCTACACGCGCGGCGTGGAGTTCGCCGTGGACGGCCCGCTCGTCAAGAGCGTCTCCTATTACGCCAACTACGCCCGCTCCTGGGCCAAGGAGGCCGGCCCGGTCAGCGGCGGCCTGCTGGGCGCCGCCCCGACCACCTATTTCTACGACGACCACGACCAGACCGACACCGCCTCGTTCGGCGTCAATTACGAGGCGCGCGGCGTCTACGCCAACCTGGAGGGCGAGTACGGCTCCGGCTTTCCTTATGGGGAGATTGACGACGCCAACGGCAACCCCATCGCCCTGAACTACATCCGTGTCGAGCCGCACACGACTCTGAACTTCACCGTCGGCGGCCACCGGGGCACCACGGAGGTGGCCCTGGTCGTCAACAACGTGCTTAACTACGCCTACATCATCAAGCAGGCCGGCGTCTTCAGCAACACCCAGTGGGCGCCGGCCCGCACATTCGGAGTCAAGTTGACGCAGAGTTTTTGACATCGAAAACGGAGAACCAACAATGAACGCCATCACAACGTATCTGCACCAGGGCGGGTTCATGATGTACCCGCTCATCGTCTGCTCCATCGTCGCCATCGGGATCATCCTGGAGCGCGCCTACACCTTCCGCCGGGCCACCCGGATTGACCCGGAAGAGCTGCTGGAGGAGATCAAACAGTCTTATAAGCCCGGGGACCCGGCTCTGGCGGAAAAGCTGATGGAGGAAGCGCATACACCCTACGCGCGCATCTTCGCGCGCGGTCTCAAGAACGCCGGGCGTCCGCCGGAGGCGATTGACCTCGCCATGTCCCAGGAGGCCGCCAATGAGGTGCCGACGCTGGAAAACTATCTGCCCGGACTGCGGACCATCATCACCATCAGCCCCCTGCTCGGCCTGCTGGGCACCATCGCGGGCATGATCTACTCGTTCAAGCAGGTCGCCAGCAGCGGCCTCTCCTCGCCCACGGCGGTGATGAGCGGCGTCAGCGAGGCCCTGGTCTCCACCGCCACCGGCATCGCCGTCGCCGTGATCGGCGTGATCTTCTACAACTACTACGGCAACTTGGTCAAGCGCTTCATCGAGGACATGGAATACTACGGCAGCGAGCTGACCAACTTTCTGACCGGGAGGGTCGCCTAGCCATGATGAAGATACGCGCCCGCCGCCAGCCCGAAGAGCCGGAGATCATCATCATCCCGATGATTGACACGATGATGTTCCTGCTGATGTTCTTCATCGTCGCCAGCCTCGCCCTGGCCGTGCAGAACGGCCTGCCCGTCAACCTGCCCAAAGCCAGCACCGGCGAGAAGCACTCGGCGCAGAACGTCACGCTCACCGTGGATGCCGCCGGGAACATTCACCTGAATACGAGACCGATCACACTGGCGAGCGAGACCCAGGAACTGCAAGATGCCCACGTCACGGCCGGCACGTTGGTCATCATCAACGCCGACGCCAACGTGCGGCACGGCGTCGTCACGTCGGTGATGGACAACGCCCGCAAGGCCGGCGTGGAACGCTTCGCCATCGCCACGGCGAGTTAGGAACCTAACCCCGGTCGCAAGCGACCTGCCCCTTCCCTGTCAGGGAAGGGGCGCAGAGGGGAGGCTGTCGCCGAGGCATTCCCCCTCCTGTTTCCCTTCCCTGACAGGGAGGGGACAGGCGGCTTGCCGCCAGGGGTAGGTTGCCGCCGTAAGGAAACATCGTCATGCGACGCCGCCGCCAGAAAAACACACTGCTGCCTAAGATGATGGGGCTGGCCGTCCTCGTCAACGCCATCCTGCTGCCGATCCTGGCGCAGCTCGGCGTCTTCAAGGGCGTCCGGGGGCAGCGCCTGATTCCGGTGCAGATCGTGCAGGCCCCGCCGCCCCCGCCCAAGCCGAAGGCGCGAACGGCCAAGCCGCACGTCGCCCACCGGCAGCAGCCGGCCCGCCGCGCCGCCCCGCGCGCCTCGGAGCGGGTGGCGCGCGCCACCGGGCCGAAGGTGCGCGTGGTCGCCACGCCCGCCACCGGCGCGGGAGGCTCCGGCGAAGGCAACAGCGGCATCACGACCTCGGAGGGGTCTACCGGCGGCGCCCCGCCCCCGCCGGCCCCGACAAAGCCGCCTGCGCCGACCCCTGCGCCCCCGCCAAGTCCCGCGCCGCCGCCTCAGCCGACCCCTGCGCCCGCTCCGCCGCCAGCCCCCGCACCGGCGCCGCCCCCGCCGCACACGCCCGTGCTGGTCCCAGCCAGCGTCATAGACCGGGTGGAACCACACCTCCCGGCAGACTTCGCGGACGAGAACCTGCCGGCGACCTTCCGCGCTGTCTTCCACGTCCACGCCGACGGCACGGTGACGGTGGAGCCCGCCGCGTCCACCGGCGACAAGACGCTGGATCAACTGGCCCTGGACGCCGCCCGCCGCTGGACGTTCCGCCCCGCGACCGAGGACGGCAGGCCCGTGGACAGCTACCTGCGCCTGACGGTGAACTTCGTGCCGAGCGACGAGGGGTAGGGGAGGGAGGAATCTCCTGGCGTGCGCCGAAAAAGTAGCCCCGGTCGTCCAGTTGTCCAGCGGCGAGTCCGCCCACCGATACCCTCGTCGCCGACAACGGGGGCCTGTTCCACGACATCAACCTCGGCGGCGACACGCCGACCACCAAACTGCCATGAACACCCTCCCCATCCTGCTGGACACCGACATCGGATCGGACATTGACGACGCCGTCGCATTGGCCTACCTGCTGCGGCAGCCGCGCTGCGAGCTGCTGGGCGTGACGACGGTGAGCGGCGAGTCGGAGAAACGCGCGGCGCTGGCCGACGCCGTCTGCCGGGCCGGTGGTCGGGACGACATCCCCGTTCATGTCGGCACTGACCTGCCCTTGCTGATCGCCCCGCTCCAGCCGCATGCCCCCCAGGCCGAGGCGCTGGCGTCGGGCCGCTGGCCGCACCGGACCTTCGAGGCCGACAACACCGCCATCAACTTCCTGCGCCAGACCATCCGGGCGCGGCCCGGCGAGATCACCCTGCTGACCATCGGCCCGCTGACCAACGTGGCCCTGCTGTTCGCCCGCGACCCGGAGATCCCATCACTCCTCAAAGGCCTGATGATGATGGGCGGCTGGTTCTTTGACCGTCCCCAGCCCGAATGGAACATCCGCTGCGACCCCCACGCCGCCGCGATGGTCTTCGCCGCCCCGGTGCCCCATCTCACCGCCGTCGGCATTGACGTGACGCAGCGGTGCCGGCTCCCGGCGGACGAGTGCCGGCGGCGCTTCGCGCAGGCCGGCGGTCCGCTCGCGCCCGTCGCCGCGTTCGCCGAGGTCTGGTTCCGGCACGCCCCGGAGATCACCTTCCACGACCCGCTCGCCGCCGCGCTGCTCTTTGAGCCGTCCCTGTGTCAACTGGAAGAACATCGGGTGGCGGTGGAGTTGGTCAGCCCGCACAGGCTGGGCCAGACGTTCCCGGAGTGGCGCGACCGTCACGGCGGCCAGGACACCCCTGCCGCGCCGCCCCACCGGCTTGCCGCATCGGTGGACGCCGAAGCGTTCTTCCGACACTTTTTCGAGGTCGTCGGCGGGTGACGGTGTGAGCCAATATGAAGCGAACAGCAGCATTCGGAGTCATAGGGGCGATCATCCTGGCGCTCATCTTTTTCCAGACGGAGAGCAAGGCACTGACCGTGCGGGTGGATGCCTCCGGGGGCGCGCCGCGACTGGTCGTGAACGGCCGGCCCGTGCGCGCCCGTATGTTCTTCGGGATCTATCAGGGGCCTCAGCCGGCGGCACTCCCAATTCGGGCCGGCGCCCAGCGGATCAGTTTCCAGTTTACGGCCATCGAGAGTGAGCCGACGCACGCGACGATGCACTTCCGCTTCTCCTGCCGCGCCGGGTAGAATAATAGCGTCATGCCATCGGCCTAGCGGCGCTGCCCCCTGTGACGGATTTCACTGCGCCGCCCGGCCCATCGCTGTAGAATATGACGCACGACCCAAGCTCTACCTCTCGCCCTGTTGTGGTTCTATTGGGAAAGGAGCGGATCATGTCTCTCGAAGGCGTCAACCGGCAACTCGCCCTGGTCTGGGCGGCATGGAGCCGCGAATGGAATGCCGATCTGCTGGAGGCGGCCCAGCAGTGGTCGCTTGATACCGGCAGGCCGGGGTCGCTTCGTTTCCAGAACGCGCCCCCGGCCATGCCGCTGCGGGTCGCCCTGTCCGCCGACGGGCCGCCCGCCTACGCGGCCCTCTCGCCGCGGAAGTTTTCCCTCAGCGCCCCCGGAACGGCGTCCGCCCCCTGGAGCCTGGAGGTCTCCGGCTACCTGCACGGGACGCTGCTGGCCGTCAAGGTGCTGTCCGCCGAGCTGAAGCTGATCAACATCAACAACAAGAAGGTGGACATTGCCGTGCGTGACATTCGCCTCGGCGTGGAGGCGTCCCTGGACGACGCCGACCCTGAGCGGCCCAAAGTCCAGCCGCCGATCGGCCTGTCGGGCGGGATGGAGATCGAGATCAGCGGCTCCATCCAACTCAAGGGGAAAATGGCGGTCGTTCCGCCGCCCCCCGGACAACTCCCCAGCCTCCGCGTCCAAGTCCCCGACGCCGACTTCAGCCAGTTCTTCGACAGCCCGGGACTGCGCGCGAACGTTGACCTGACCCTGACCTTCACGAAGCCGGCCTTGAGCGTCAAGATGGAGATTCCTCTCGCCGGCGCGAGGTTCGGGGTCCGCTTCGACGTCCCCATCCAGTTGCCGGAGAACTTCGGCCAGCTCGTCGGCGCCCTCGTTCACGAGGGGCTGCCGCGCGACTGGCCGCTCGGGCCGCCCCAGCCCACCCCGGTCTCGGCCCCCGCGCCCCCGGCGGCCCTGGCGTCCGCCCTCTACCGCGACAACGCCCGGGACATCGAGGACGGACTGGAGGCACACCTGCCCTTCACGCGGGCGGCGGGGGGCCTGCGCCGGTTCTCCGCGGTGCTGGACAACGTGTACCCGCCGATCCCCGCCGGGACCATCATTGCGCCCGCGGACCCGGCCCATCCGCCGACGCCGACCGGGACCCAGAGCGCGGGCGACTGCGCCATCTGGACGGGTCACTCCCTGGCCGCCGAGGCGTTTCGGTACGCCGACGGCGCAAAGCGCGGCGACGGTGCGCAGCGCCAGGAGGCCGTGCGGCGGGCCAAGGACATCCTCGCCTATATCCGCCTGCTGTTCGAGGTCCCGCGCCTGGCGACCCGGGCCGCCGGCGACGAGCGGCGCGGGCTGCTCTGCCGGTGCGTCCTGCCCCAGTCCCTGGCGGCCAACAATGACGACTTCGACACCGCCCACAGGCCGCAGGAGTACTACACGAACGTCCGCCTGCCCGCCGACCCACAGCGCCACTGGGACCAGGACAACCCCTATGTCGGCAAGGCGCGCGACACGGACGCCCCGACGCGCGACTCACTAACGGGCATTGCTCTCGGCCTGACGCTCGCCCATCAGCTCATCGCCGACCCCGATGTCAAGGCGGCATCCTCCGGCATGCTGACTGACCTGCTGACCTACCTGCTCGACCACGCCTGGAACTACCCGACTCCGTCCGGGCCGGCGCTGACCCTGGGGGCGGACGGGAAGCTGCGGACGCGGACCGTGACCTCGTTCTTCCACGAGTTCCTGCACCAACTCGCCTTCCTGCGGGCGGGCGCGTCGGTCAACCCGGCCGCCTTCGCCGCCCGCTACGACGATCTCGCCGACGATTTGGCCGATGCCGCCTGGCTGCCGGCCTGGGGCGAGGTCCTGGACCCGATCACCAAGTATTACAAGTTCAACCTCGACCACGGCTGCCTGCTGCTCCTGTTGCTATTGGAGACGGACCACGCCCGCCGCGCCGCCTATCAGCAGGCGCTGGCGATCCTGGGCCGCGCCATCGGGCACCACCGCAACGCCTACTTCCAGCTCATCGGCGTGCTGGCCGACCCCTCCTACGCCAGCCGGCACAGCACCGGCACGGTGGACGCCGCCGGGATGCCGCTGACGGTGCGCGACGAGATTCGGACGCTGCTGGACGAGTGGATTCAGCGGCGCAATGAGGTGCCCGGCCCCAACCGCCTGCCCCAGAAGACCATCCCCCCGACGGCCCAGCAGGAGTTGCGCGACCAGTACGCGGCGTCCCCGGCGGGCTTCGGGGACTACCGGGACTTCTTCATCCTCGGCGACGAGCAGCTGCTGGCGCACAGGGCGCTGCCGCTCCGGCAGCGCCCCGGCGGTGACTGGGACTTCGGCTGGCAGCGCGACCCATTCCACAGCGTTCTCAGCGTCACCAATGGCGTCCCCACCGTCGAGACGGGCTCCCCCGACGTGGAGGCCCCCGGCGTGGACTACCTGCTGTCCTGCTGGATGGCCGCCCACCTGGGCCTCGTCTGACTGGTACCGGGACAAGCCTTACCGCTTGGAGTAGAAAAGCGTTACGGAAGAATGGGTGCAAAATAGACGATGCTATTGACATCCCTCTTATCGGTGTGATAAGATTTTCCACGGCGCCCCCTGCACGACCCCGCGCCATGCCTGCCCTGAACGCCCCACGCCGTACCAGCTCGACCGGCGGATGCGCCGAGGAGAAACACTATGCGGATATGGCCGCTATTTCGCCTGATCGGACCGGGCCGTGCCCGGCGACGGAGGAACTCCACGCCCCAGGACATCCCGACCGATCCCGGCACGGCACGAACGGACGCCCCGGCGGCGTCCGTATCGGACACGACGCTTGCCCCCGGCCCGGAGCAGGACGGCCCGCCGCCCGGGCGCACCAAGAATCTCAGCCCCGACTCCCCCGACCTGCGCGACCGCGTGTATCTGCCGACCCTGCGCGGCCTGCCGCCCTCCCTCAACAGCGGCTGCGCGGACAACCCCGACTGGCAGGGAATCGTGCAGGACCAGAAGGACACCGCCTTCTGCGCCGGCTACGCCCTGGCCGGCCTGATCGAAATCCTCCAGCGCAAGGCGTGGCGGGCGGCCGGCGCGGGCGGCCCCGCCCCGCAGCGCTTCTCGCCCTTCATGCTCTACTACATGGCCTGCTGCTACAACGAGATGCCCGGCCTCAACTTCGACGCCGGGACGACGGCCCGCGCCGCCATGAAGGGCTGGCACAACAACGGCGCGTGCCACCTCAAGGACTGGGACCGCTGGGAGGATGACTCGGCCCGGGTCGGGACCGCGTGGGCCGCCGACGCCTTTCAGACGCCGCTGGGAGCGTACTTCCGTATTGACCACTGCGAGACCGCCGACATGCACGCGGCGCTCAATGAGACCGGCGTCATCTTCTGCACCGCCCAGGTCCACGCCGGCTGGGAGAAGGCCACCCGTGACAAGCCCGACATCCCCTACCAGTTCGGCGACCCCGTCACCGGGGGCCATGCCTTCCTGCTGGTCGGCTACGACGAGGAAGGCTTCTGGGTGCTCAACTCCTGGGGGACCCGGTGGGGCAAGAACGGCTTCGCCCGCATCACCTACGCTGACTGGCAGGCCAACGCCATGGACGCCTGGATCGCCCAGCTCGGCGTCCACATCAGCCGCCAGGTCAAGGTCAACCAACGGGACGAGGTCAGCCAACTGGAACACGGGCTGTCCGGCGGCGGCGCGGGCCGCGCCCTGCTTGCCTCCGATCCCAAGCTCAGCGCCCAGCAGATCAACCCCTACGTCATTGACCTGGAGAACAACGGCGTCCTCTCCAGCGGCGGCCAGTTCCACACCACGCCCGGCGACCTGGATCTGCTGCTGACCACCTATCTGGACAACGCCCTGGCCGACTGGGGACTGAAGGACGGCGATGCCCCGATCCCCGTCGCCCTCTTCGCCCACGGCGGCCTGGACAACGAGGACGCGGCCGAGGACATCGCCAAGCTCTGGGTCCCCGACCTGCTGGCCGCCCGCATCTTCCCGATCTTCCTGATGTGGCAGACCGGCATCCTGGAGACCTTGCAGGACAAGGTGGCCGATCAAATGCATGGCGTGCCGCCGCTGGCCGGGGCCTCGTTCTGGGAGGCCGCCCACCAGCGCGCCCAGGACTGGCTCGATGACCGCTTTGAGACCCTGGCCTCCGGCCCGGGCACCCCCTTCTGGGAGGAGATCAAGAAGAACGCCGTCGAGGATCCGCTCAACCCCGGCGGCGGCCTCCATCTGCTGCTGGAGAAGTGGCGTCAGAACGTGCCGGACGCGATTCGGGGCCGGATGCGCCTGCACCTGATCGGCCACAGCGCCGGGGCCTTGTTCCAGGGCGCGCTGCTCAAGCCGCTCCTGGACGCGGGGCTGACCGTCGAGGGCGTCCACCTGATGGCCGCCGCCTGCCGCGTCGAGTTCTTCCAGCAGACCATCCTGCCGCATCTTCAATCTGGAGACGTGTCCCGCTACACCCAGATGCAGCTCACCGACGACGTCGAGTACAAGGACAACTGTACGCCGCTGCCCTACTACCGTTCGCTGCTGTACCTGCTGTCCAACGGCTGTGAGCGCCAGCGGGGCCGCCCGCTGCTGGGGATGCAGAAGTTCTTCGACCCCGCGAACCTGAAGGCCGGCCTGCCCGCCGCCGTCAACTGGCAGGTCTACGACGCCCCCTGCCCCCAGAGCCGCGCCATGCACCACGGCGACTTCAGCCACGATGACCCGACGCGCCAGACCGTCATTCGGCGCATCCTGGGCAAAATCTGATGTCTCGGCACGGGCTGTATGGGCGCCCATAATGCCACCATCGAAGGGATGGCGTGATCCCGACGAATCAGCCGGAAATGTGGGAATACTCACATTGGCTTTGGGATGGCCCTGCGACCGCCTTGTTGGCCCTCCCCCGGACAGGAGAACACCATGCCATTCCTACCGAGACGCCTCGGCCCGCTGCTGGGTCTGTTGGCTTTGGGGGCCGTCGCCGGCCTGCCGTGCCGCGCGCAGACGGGGGCCAGCGTCACCGTCAACGCCGCCGCGCCTGCCGGCGCACTCCCCGCCACCGGCGTCGGCGTCAACACCGCCGTCTGGGACGGCAACCTGCTCGATGCGGCCGTCCCCGGCCTGCTCAGCCAGGCCGGCGTCACCGTGCTGCGGTTCCCCGGCGGGTCCACGTCCGACGTCTACCACTGGCAGAACAATTCCGCCACGGCCGGGACCGGCCAATACATCAATCCCGCCGACACCTTCGACGCCTTCATGGGCGTCGCCCAGAAGGCCGGGGCGACCCCGGTGATCACCGTCAACTACGGCTCCAATGCCGCCGGCAACGCCGGGGGCGATCCCAATGAGGCCGCCGCCTGGGTCAACTACG
>JAFAZD010000073.1 GCA_019239955.1 Armatimonadota bacterium
TCCCCCCGCCCCCAGCCCTGCCCAGCGCGCCCGCGCCGGGCAGGGCAAACGGTTGAGCACGTTCGGGCTGCTGATGCTTTTCGTGGCGATCTGGTTCTTGGGCCTGATCGCCTACACGATGGTTCACGTCCTGCGGCACCCACTCACCGAGCTGCCCCGCGTGAACGTCCAGCAGCCGAAGGAAGACTGACCCCGCCGTGCCCGCCCTGACGCAAAACGCCGTCGCCACCTGTGACCTCTGCGGCCTGCCCGCCCACGCGCCCCTCACGGCGCAGGTCGGCGACGGGTCACACACCTTCTGCTGCGGCGGCTGCCGTCAGGTCTACCAAATCCTGGTCGAGAGTCACCAGCTGGGCGAGGGCGACGATCCGACGCAGACGCCGCTCTATCAGCAGTGCCTGCAAATGGGCCTGATCGCCCGCCCGGACGCCCCGGCCGCCGATGTAGGGGCGCAGCATGCTGCGCCCCTGCCAAATGCTGCTGCGCCCCTGCCAAATGCGCCCCCTTTTGCCGACGGTGGCCCCTCCGACCCCCTTAATGCCACCCGCGAGACCGCCTTCCACGTCGGCGGCATGTGGTGCGCCGCCTGCGCCTGGCTGATTGAGAACGCCCTGCACCGGACCAAGGGCGTCACCGACTGCCGCGTCTTCTTCGCCTCCGATGTCGCCAAAATCACCTACCGGCCCGCCCGCGTCTCCCCCGCGGACCTCGCTGCCGTCATCCAGCGGCTGGGCTATACTGCCGAGTCCTTCTCCGAGGACGGCGTCCAGAGCGGCCCGGCGGCGCGGGCGCACCGAAAGAGCCTGATCCGCGCCGTCGTCGCCATCATCTTCGCCATGAACTGCATGATGTTCCAGCTCATGCTGTACGTCGGCTACTGGAACCCGCTGGGCCAGTCCAAGCACGGAATCATGCTGGGCGCGTTCCTGACCTGCCTGCCGACCCTCTGGGCCGGGTGGCCGCTGTTCCAGAAGGCGGCCCGGGCGGCGCGGCAGGGAACGGCGACGATGGAGACGCTGATCACGCTCGGCTCCCTGACCGCATTCGGCTTCAGCGTCTGGGCCATGCTTCGGGGCGACGCCCGCCACATCTACTTTGACACGGCGGCCATGCTGATCGCGCTGATTCTGGTCGGCAAGCTGATCGAGTCGGGGGCGAAGAGCCAGGCGTCCGGGGCCATCGCCCTGCTGTACGGCCTGTTGCCCAGGAAGGCGCTGGTGGTGACGCCGGACGGGCGCGAGACGCTGGTGGCGCTGGAAAAACTCGGCCCCGGCGACCGGGTGCTTGTGCGCCCCGGCGAGCGCATCCCCGCCGATGGCCGCGTCGCGGCGGGGACGGCGCTGGTGGACGAGAGCCTGCTGTCCGGCGAGTCCCGCCCCGTCGCCAAGTCGCCCGGCGACCCCGTCACTGGCGCGACCGTCGCCACCGACGCCCCGCTGACGGTGGAAGTCACGCGCGTCGGCGCGGAGAGCACGCTGGCCCAGATGATCGCGCTGGTGGAGTCGGCCCTGACGACCAAATCACGCACCGAGCGCTGGGCGGACGCCATCGCCCGCCGCTTCGTGCCGGCCATCCTCGGCCTAGCGCTGGCGACGGGATCAGTCATGGCCCTCTCGCACCACTTCTCGCCCGCCGACGTCATGGTCCGCGTGGTCGCCGTGCTGGTCATCGCCTGCCCCTGCGCCCTGGGGCTGGCGACGCCGCTCGCCATTACCACGGGCGTCGGCGCGGCGGCCGCGCGCGGCATCCTGATCGCCAACACGGCCGTTCTGGAGGTGCTGCCCCGCGTCCATCACCTGCTGCTGGACAAGACGGGGACTCTCACCGAGGGTCGCTTCGCCGTCCGCGCCTTCGTCCCCCGCCCCGGCGTGGGCCGTCCTGACGATCTTCTCACGCTGGCCGCGCTGGAATCCGCCTCCGAGCATCCGCTGGCCCGCGCGCTGACCGCCCATGCCCGGCGCGATCAGCCCTCCCGACCGCTACCCCCCGTCGCCGACTTCGCCCGCGTGGAGGGCGGAGGCGTGGTCGGCTCTGTCGTGGGGGAACACTGGTGGATCGGCAATCGCGCCCTCGCCGCCGCGCAGGGGGTTGATCTCCCCGTCACCCTCGCCGCGCAGGCGGCGGCGCAGGAATCCGAAGGCCACACCGTCCTGTTCTACGGTACGGCCCCCAAAACTGGAGGGGCCGGAGGTCAGGTGCGCGGCCTGATCGCGCTGGGCGATGCGGCCCGATCCGGCGCGGCGGAGGCCGTCGCCCGCCTGGCCCGCCTCGGCCTCTCCGTGGAGGTCATCTCCGGCGACGCCGAGGCGACCACGCAGGCCGTCGCCCGCGCCGTCGGCGTCCGCCAGGCGACCGCCCAGATGCGCCCCGACGACAAGGTGGCGTGGGTGCGGGAGGCGCAGCAGGGAGTTAGCCCCCTAGCCTCCAATTCTGGGGGAATAGGGCAGGTCACATCAGGCTCCCCCAGGATTGGGGGCGGGGGGGACCGCATGGTCGCCATGGTCGGTGACGGCATCAACGACGCGCCGGCGCTGGCGCAGGCCGATGTCGGCATCGCCTTCGGCTCCGGCACGGAGATCGCCCGGCGCGCCGCCGACATCACCCTGGTCGGCGACGACCTGGGCCGCCTGGCCGACCTGTTCACCCTATCTCGGCGTACCGCCCGCGTCATCCGCCAGAACCTGTTCTGGGCCTGTGGCTACAACGCCATCTGCATCCCGCTGGCCGTCGCCGGCCTCGTCAACCCGCTCATCGCCGCCGCCGCCATGGTCGTCAGCAGCCTCAGCGTCGTCCTCAACTCCAAGCGCCTCCGCCGCCAGTTGGAGCGCACGTGAGCAGGATGGCACGACCGGCGGCAGCAGGGGCGAACCCCAGGTTCGACCCTGCTGCCGCCGTCCCTGAATTGGGGCTTGAAGGCGATGCGTCAGATCGTGACGGCGGAGGCCTGCTCCGCCCCCTGGCCGTTCGAACCGGCGGCGGGGGAGGGGCGGAAGGCGTCCAGCAGCTCGGCGGTCTGGCGCACGGTGTCCTGCTCGATGAGCTGGCGCAGCACGTAGGGCAGGATGCCGCCGTGCAGGTAGTAGTCCACCTCGATGGGCGTGTCGATCCGCAGCGTCAGGGGAACCTGCTGCGTCGAGCCGTCCTTGCAGTGGACGATCAGAGTCACGTCCTGGCGCGGCTTGATCCCGGACTCCAGGCCGACCAGGTCGAGCGTCTCCGTGCCGTCCAGTCCCAGCGTCTGCGCGTTCACGCCCTCCTTGAACTGGCAGGGCAGCACGCCCATGCCGACCAGGTTGGAGCGGTGGATGCGCTCGAACGACTGCGCGACCACGACCCGGACGCCCAGCAGCGCCGTGCCCTTGGCCGCCCAGTCGCGCGAGGACCCGGTGCCGTACTCCTGGCCCGCAAAGATCACCAGCGGAACGCCCAGGTCGCGGTAGATCAGGGAGGCGTCGTAAATGCTCATCTGCTCCCCGGCGGGCTGGTAGACGGTGTAGCCCCCCTCCACTCCCGGCACCATCAGGTTCTTGATGCGGACGTTGGCGAACGTGCCGCGCATCATGACTCGGTGATTGCCCCGGCGCGAGCCGTAGGAGTTGAAGTCCTCCACCGGCACGTTGCGCTGCTGCAGGTACAGCCCCGCCGGCGACGACGGCTTGATCGAGCCCGCCGGGCTGATGTGGTCGGTCGTCACCGAGTCGCCGAAGATCGCCAGGGGCCGCGCGTTGTGGATGGCGCGGGCGGCGTCCGGCTCCATGCTGAAGCGGTCGAAGTAGGGCGGCTCACGGATGTACGTGCTGGAGGCGTCCCAGTCATAGACGCTGCCGACGCTGCTCGGAATCTCCTGCCAGAGCGGGTTCTGCCCCGCGAAGTCCTTGTAGAGCCGGCGGTACGTCTCCGGGTCGGTGGCCGCCTGCATCACCGCGCCGATCTCCTCCGTCGTCGGCCAGAGGTCGCGCAGGTAGACGTCCCGGTCGTCCTGGTCCCTGCCCAGCGGCTCCGTGGACATGTCAATGTCCACCCGCCCCGCCAGCGCGAACGCGACGACCAGCGGCGGCGACATCAGGAAATTCGCCTTGACGTTCTGATGCACCCGCGCCTCGAAGTTGCGGTTGCCGGACAGCACGCTCGCCACCACCAGGTCGTTGTCGGTGATCGTCTTCTCCAGGTGCGGCTCCAGCGGCCCGGAGTTGCCGATGCAGGTGGTGCAGCCGTAGCCGACCGTCTGGAAGCCTAGCTCATTCAGGTACGGCTGCAGGCCGGTCTTCTCCAGGTAGTCGGTGACGATGCGCGAGCCGGGCGCGAGCGAGGTCTTCACCGTCGGCTCCACGGTCAGGCCGCGCTCCACGGCCTTCTTCGCCAGCAGCCCCGCCGCCAGCATCACGCCAGGATTGGCCGTGTTGGTGCAGGAGGTGATCGCCGCGATCACCACGTCCCCATGCTGCAAGTTCACCATCGCCCTGGGGAACTCGTCGGCGGGGATGTCCGCCAGGCGGTCGGGCGTGGGCCGGTTCTGCATCATCTCGACTTCGGTGTCGGTGCTGGTGTCCGCCTCGCTCTCGTGTGGCCTGTCCGTGGGCAGCGGCGCGCTCTCCGGGGTCTGGTCGCCGCCGCCGCTGATTGCCAGCACCCCCTGCTTTCCCATCCGGCTGAAGCCGGTCAGGATGACGAACTTTTTGTTCAGCTCGGCCAGCGACTTGTTGTAGCCGTTCGGGCTGGCCAGCAGTTCTTCAAACTTGGCCTTGACCTGGGGCAGATCAATGCGGTCCTGGGGCCGCTTCGGCCCGGCCACGCTCGGCCTGACCGTCCCCAGGTCCAGCTCCAGGAGCTGGCTGTACTGAATCTGGCCCGCCTGCGGCATCCCGAACAGGCCCTGAGCCTGGAAATACTGCCGGAAGGCGTCCACCTGCTCCGCCGAGCGGCCCGTCGCCGCCAGATACCGGCACGACTCCTCGTCCACCGGGAAGAATCCCATGGTCGCCCCGTACTCGGGGGCCATGTTGCCGATGGTCGCCCGGTCGGTCAGCGACAGCGACGCCGCGCCCTCGCCGTGGAACTCGACGAACTTGCCGACCACCTTCGCCTTGCGCAGCATCTCCGTGATGGTCAGGACCAGGTCGGTCGCCGTCACGCCCGGCTGGAGGCCGCCGGACAGGTGGACGCCGACGACGTCCGGGGTCAGGAAGTAGACAGGCTGGCCCAGCATCCCCGCCTCGGCCTCGATGCCGCCGACGCCCCAGCCGACAATGCCCAGGCCGTTGATCATGGTGGTGTGCGAGTCGGTGCCGACCAGGGTGTCGGGGTAGAAGATGTCGTTCTTCTCCAGCACACCCTTCGCCAAGTATTCCAGGTTGACCTGATGCACGATGCCGATGCCGGGCGGCACGACCGAGAAGCCGTTAAAGGCCTGCATGCCCCACTTGAGGAACTGGTAGCGCGCCCGGTTGCGCTTGAACTCCATCTCCATGTTGAGCTGGAGCGCGTGCGGGACCTCGGTGAAGTCCACCTGGACGGAGTGGTCCACCACCAGGTCCACCGGCACGAGCGGCTCGATGATGCCCGCGTCGCGCCCCATGCGCGCCACCGCCGAGCGCATCGCCGCCAGATCCACCAGCAGGGGCACGCCGGTGAAGTCCTGTAGGACGATCCGCGCCACCACGAACGGGATCTCCTCCGTCCGCTCCGCCTTCGGCCGCCAGTTCGCCAGGGTGCGGACGTCGCCCTCGGTGATGCGCCGGTTGTCGAAGTTGCGCAGCACCGACTCCAGCACGATCCGAATGCTGACGGGGAGTTGGGAGATCGGCCCGACGCCCTCCTTCTCCAGTTGCGGCAGCGAGTAAAACAGCCCCGTCTTGCCGTCCCCATACGAAAACGCTTGCAGCGAGTTGAATAGATTGTGTCCTTCTGGCATTGTCTCCGGGTATCCTTGTTCCACGCGCGTCTTTTTCTATAAAAGAGTATATCCGAGTATGACCCTCCGCGTCAAGGAAAATCGTCATTGTCTGGCGATGCATTCGAAAAGACACAACCAAGCGGCGTTCTCACCGGCCCTTGTAAAAGTGGAAATGGGGCAGGCGCGTCTCCTGGGGAACGTAGAGGGCGGCGGCCTGCGGCTCCAGCGTCACGGCCAAGCGGGCGGCGGCGTCCACCGGCTTGTGCCCGCCCAGAATGTCCATTAGCTGGAGGCCGCCGTAGAGGTGGGCGTAGGGGACGAAGAACGTCGCCGTCCGGCGTCGGTTGTCGCGGTTGACGAGCGCAAGGCTGAACTCGCCGGGCGTGTCGGTCGCGCGGTAGAAGGCGATGACGTTGGCGTCCGGTGGCTCGAGATGGGCGGTCAGGTTGACGAAACGGCCCCGGCGCAGTTCGGGCCGCGCCCGGCGCAGGGCGATCAAGGTTTTCGTGTGGGCGCGAATGCCGGGATGCCAGCCGGCCTCGTCCCAGACCATCGGCGCGCGGTTGGCCGGGTCGTTGCCGCCCTCCATGCCGTTCTCCTCGCCATAATAGATGACCGGGACGCCGGGCAGGGTGAACTGGAGTGTGACGGCGAGCCGGGTCAG
>JAFAZD010000193.1 GCA_019239955.1 Armatimonadota bacterium
GCCAGCGCGGGCTACGGGTCCGATGCCTCCGCCAACAACGGCCTGCCCTACGTCCCCACCGTCTACACGGCTACCGATCAGTCCTGGGCCTTCCCGTACCACATCAGCCTGTACCAGTACAGCAACACGGCCAGTCCGGTCTACGAGACCTCCGTGGCCCAGACGTCCGACCCGAACAATCTGTACGCCGCGGGCGACCTGATGGAGATGTACGACGATCCGACGCCCGCGAGCGCCTACCCCGTCTACGACATCAGCACCGGCAAGGTGTTGACGCAAAACAACCGTTACATCCCAATGGTAGTCAACCCGGACACGGCCACGATCAACTTCGACACGCCCGCCCTGCCGGACCCGAATAACCCGTACAACCGCTTCTTCTACGTCAGAATCTCTGACATCAACGCCGCGGGCGGCCTGATAGACCTGTCCCAGCTGGGCAACGCGACGGGGCAGGGGGTGACGCTGACCAGCGCCTCCACCCAGCTTGCCTCGCCCCTGCCGGCGGTCTCGTTTGATCCCAATGTGCTGCCGCCCGCGCCGACCGGGACTCAGGTGGCGAATGCGCGCATCGTCCCCGGCAGTGTGCGCGTCAACGGCCCCGACGCCTACCCCGGCCCCAACTACGGCCTGGCGACCCCGTATAGCGAGGTCTTCGCCGGCAACTCCGGCAACCCGTCGGACAACCAGTTTGAGATGGACTACGCCCATAATGCCATGCGCATGTATGTCAGCGATTTGCAGTCCATCGTCGCGGTCAACCCGAACGCGGCCATCAGCATCGCCTTCGACTATCAGGCCAATCTGGCTCCTAATGATACGACCAACCCGATCTCGGCGGCCAACCCGGCCAGCCCCATGCTGGTCAAGGTGGACTACCAGACCCGCGACCTGCTGGACATCAACCTGGGCGTCCGCGTCTACGACCCGAACAACGTCGGCCCGGCCCAGGTCGTCACCGTGCATAACCAAGTCCGCATCGGCAACAGCAACCGCTGATCTCTTCCTCTCCGGCTCCCCCAGGATTGGGGGCTGGGGGGCTGAATTATGACCATACCGTCGTCAGCAAACAACATGAGGCACCCTTTGAGGACACGCCGCCGCCAGCAGCGCGGCCAGACCGCCGTGATCGCGCTATTGGTCCTGCTGCTGCTCTCCTTCATCGGCGCGCTCTTCATCACCATCATCGCCCGCAACCTGCGGGCCCAGGCGCGCTCGCACCGCACCCTCAGCGCGGACTACTACGCCGAGGCCGGCCTGCGCTACGCCGATGACCAGCTGGTCAGCAGCCTGGACGGCGCGGACTGGCGCCCCCCCCTGCAGTACCAGTTCGCCGCCAACGGCCAGCCCAAATTTCTGGCCGACCCCGCCGCCGCGGCGCGCTACGCCGCCCTGGCCGGCAACGGCTCTCTGACGGCCCCCAACCCTAACGACCCCGACCTGACCTATCTGCAGCAGGGCTTCACGCGCTACAACACGCAGAACGGGCGCTTCCTGCTGCGCGTCACCTACGACCCCGTCTTCGGCTCCACGCCGGACAACCCGACCGCGCGCTACCTCAAGATCGAGTCCGTCGGGCGCGAGGGCACGGTGGACCCCACCGACCCGACCACCTACGGCAACCAGCCGCCGACCCGCCTGGCCGCCACCCTGGTCGCCTACAAGCCCATCGGCATCACCGACTACGCCCGCTTCGAGACCAACATTGACAACCGCGCCGACGCCGCCAACCTCGGCGTCCCCAGCGTCTACCACATTCAGCAGAACGACCAGACGCCCACCGGCATCGTCACGCCCGGCGTCTTCGACTTCAACATCCCGCAGAACGTCAGCCCGCCCGCGCTCTCTCTGACGCAGTACCCCATCGTCACGACCCTGGGCGCGGTGGACGCCTACATGAAGGACGCCAACGGGACGGTCTACCCGAATCCGCTCGTCGGTCAGGGGACTTACAGCGGCGGCACCTATACGCCGACGGCTCCCAACGGCTTCACGCCCATCCCCGGCGGCGGCACGCTCCGCGCCAACATGAATCTGCGCGCCTTCGGCAAAAACGCCGTCTACCTGAACCGCGACACGACCACCAGCGTGTTGGATGACATTGAGATTGCGGGAAATTTGCTGCTGGACAATTATCAGCCCACGAATAATGCCAATAACCTGAGCGGCGCGCAGCAGGCGGCCATCATTCTGAACAACGTCGCCAGTCCGACCGAGGCGGATTACGTCGCCCCCACGAACGGCTACGACTCCCTCCGGCAAATCGGTACGCCCTTCGATACGCATCTCGGCGCGGTGCGCGACGGCGCGAGCGGCGGCAACTCCAGTGATGCCAACGGGTATCCTCGCAGCGTCGCCCGCCTCGATCCGCCTGTGATTGACGCCGCCAGCAGCGCCACCCGCCTGACGCGCTACCAGTCCCTGACGCAATCCGCGCCCGCGCGCGTGGATCGCGCGACGATGCTGGCGAGCGACCCCTACTCCGGCTCGGCCTACACCACACCCAATGCCGCCCAGTACGGCTACGGGCGGTCCATCTATGTCAACAACATCAGCGACATCCAGCGAGACAGCACCGGCCTCGTCGGCGGCCACACGCTGATGGACGAGTGGCTCAACGCCAACCCCGGCGGGCAGTCTCCCACCAACACCAAAGGCGGCTGGGTCGGCCCCTTCTACAACCCGCCCGGGGCGGAGATCGTCTTCGGCCCCCAGCAGGTCACGCTCGGCAACCCGCCCCAAAGCGTCTTTCGGTACGGCTTCCGCATCACCCGCTCGGACGTGGACGGCAGCGGCAACCCCGTACTCTGGCCGGACCTGGACAGAGACCCGTCCGGCAACACCCCGCTGGGCAACACTCTGACCGTCATCTACGATGAGTTGTATGCCAGCAACGACCCGGCGACCGTGCCGAGCCTGAACGGCGGGACGAACCAGGCGCGCTCCTACCTGGCCAACCCGAACAACGACGTGCTGATCTATCTGGAGGGCAACGTCCGCGTGCGCGGCATCATCAGCGCCGACCCGAATCCGCCTTCTTCGAATCCCGTGCCCCCTGTTGACGACTCACGCCCGCGCCACGTCACGATCATCACCAACGGCACGGCCTACATTGACGGCAACATCATCAAGGGCAACCGGGACTCCAGCATCACCATCCTCGCCCGCGACTATGTCTGCGTCAACACCACGCAGTTCCTGGCCGGCGCGGCCGGGACCTATCCGGGCGTCAGCGACGGCCTGCTCTCCTTCGAGCAGGACGCCGACCAGCTCGTCCAGGAGTTCAGCTTCGGCGCAACCCCGGCGACCGCCTACCGCGGCGCGAGTCTGGGGACGGGGAACAACGGCGCGGCGGCCTCCCCGCTCGCCCTCTATGTCAGCGGCGGGGCCGGTGCGTCCGGCAGCGGCGTCGCCGACTTCGACATCACCAACCCGCTTGTCACCACGCCGCAAAACCTGCCATCGGGCATCCGCAGCGGGACCAACCCGTTCGACAGCCCCATCGTCGGCGACACCAATCCGCCGGAATCCGCCGCCTTCCCCGGCCTGTTCGACTCCAGCATCGGCACCGGCCCATCCCTGGTACAGCACAAAACCTATGACCTGTCCCCGTTGTCGGTCTACAATACGCTGCTCGATGCCACCACGCAGCAGCCGTTCCAGCTCTGGGTCAGGCGGGATCAGGGGGCGGACAATCCGCTGGCGACCTCCGCCGACCAGCCGTTCCTGCTGGAGCGCGCCGCCATCCTGCCGATGGACATCCGTATCGAGGCCGTGCTGTACGCCCAGAACAAGTCGTTCTTCGTCATCCCCGGCCCCTGGTTCAATCCTGACGCCCAGGACGATTTGCAGACCTACAGCAGCGCGTATCAGACTTACCAGAACTCGCCTAGCCTCAGCACGATTCCGGGCCGGCCCGGGATCGCCCCCGGCGACGTGAACCAGACGCGCTATCCGCTCTACGGCCAGCCGATTGACCTCAGGATCACGATATCGGGCGCGGTCTCGGAGGCCCGCCCGGCTGACATCAGCGCCCAGGCCGCCTGGATGCAGAAGTGGGGCTGGGTTCCCCGTTTCCACGGCAGCGCGACGTTCCCCAACGGGGGGAGTCCCGTTTTCGAGCCGTCGGGCCGCAACCAGGGCGGCAGCGCCACGACGCCTGCCGCCGGCCTGACCATCATCTATGACCCGCAGGCGGGCTACCCGTATGACACCGCGTTCGGCGGATACCTGCGGACCGACATCTACGGCCGTCCGCTGCCCGTGACGCCGAAACTGCCCGTCAGCACCGGTCTGCTGTATTCCGGCCAGAACACCGGCCAATCGCTTTTGCAATAGAAACATGAGTATGCGCGTCCGAAACCGCCCTTGTCCGATCCGCGTGCTGCCGTTGCTGGCCGCCGTCGCCGCCCTGCTGCCGGCCCCGTCGGCCCGCGCCGCCGCCTACACTTACAGCACCCGCCAGCGCACCATCAACGCCGGCATCCTGATCGTAGACGACCGGGGTGCGACCTCGCCGTACCCGATCTCCTCCGGCATGGGGGAGGGCAATCCCTCGCCCACCCCCGCGCAGATCGCTCAGGGCGCGTCCAACCCGGACCCCTACGTCTTCTACGTCTTCAACAACCGCTACGACATCAAGCCGCTCGGCTGGAACCTGGTCAACCCGCTCGCCCCGACTACCGTGACCGGCGACATCCTCGCCCGCTGGGACGCCCGCACCGCCAACGGCCCGAACACGCCCAACGGCGGCACGACGTTCCTGGGCTACAACGGCGGCCACGCCTACCAGCTCAACCAGCGCATCACGCCCAACATGGCCCCCTACTGGGAGGTCCCGTTCTCCAAGCACCGCGGCCTGGACGACCTGCTCCAGTTCGACATCCTGCTGATCAACATCCCACCGGGGAAGACGCTGGCGCTGAGGAACGACGAGGCCCAGCAGCTGCGCCGCTTCGTGGACAACGGCGGCCAGCTCTGGATCGAGGGCAACGGCGGCACCATCGCCAACGATCAGAACATCAGCCCCTACGGCCCGATGTTCTTCGACATGCAGTTCAACTACGCGGCCGGCACGGGGCAGGGCATCCTGCCGCCGAGCACCGTCTTCGGCACCGTGCTGCGCCACCCCATCGTGGACACGCCCTATCTGCTCTCCGACGATGAGATCAACGGCCTGGGCGAGACGCACATCAAGAACACCATCGTCGCGTCAACCGGCCCGCCCAACGCGGCGGATCCGACCTTCCTCTCCACCGTGGTCGGCAACGCCAACGCGGGCAACGCCGCCGTCATCGCCGCCGGCCAGTTCGGCGCGGGGCAGGTCATCATCACCACGACGGGCACCGCCGCCGCCATCAACGACTCGGTGGGCGGCATTGACGCGGGCTTCGGGTTCAACACCAATTATCCCTCCAACTCCGGCCCCTACTGCGGCACCAACTTCTATGCCGCCCCGACGGCCGACCTGAAGCTGCTCGCCAACATCCTGTCCTGGGACACGGCCCACCCGACCGAGCACAAGAACAGCCACCAGTCCAGCCAGAGCCGGAGCAACTTCGCCCCCGCCCTGACGCCGACTTGGAGCTACCCGACGGCGTCCTCCACCGCGGCCACCCCCGGCGCGGCCATCAACGGCAACTATGTCTACGTCCGCAGCGCGGACGGCGTCCTGCGCGCCTTCAACGCCCAGCCCGGCACGGACATCATCGGCAACCCCAACGGCAGCCCCGACGCCGGCACTCCCGATTTCGTCAACGGCTACTCCTACGACGAGATCTGGGATACTACAGGCAAGGGCTTTCCAAACGGCCCGACTCCCCTGACAGTGCCCCCGGACCCCTACGCCTCCGCGCCCACCGTCACCACCACGGCCGGCGGCCAGGCGCTGGTGCTGTGGGAAGACAGCAGCGGCACGGTTCACGTGGCGGACGCCATCACCGGCCAGGCCTACGGCAGCGGCAGTCTGCCGGGTTCGGGCGGCGGCGGTCCCTACAGCGCCGGTACCGGCCCTGCGCCCGCGCCGACTGTTTACGGGGGCCGCGTCTACGCCGGGCAGCCGGGTGGAACCCTGTATGTCTTCGACTTCAACCCCAACGGCAGCGCCAAGGGCGGCGTCCAGTACCAATTCTCCGCCGGCGGTGAGCCGGTCATCGCCCCGCCCTCCGTCGGCATCGTCCGCGAGACCGTGAACGGCGTGCAGTCGGACTCCATCGTCGCCGCCGTCACCACCACGCTGGGTGTCTATACGGTGATGCTCGGGGCGCGGCATGACTTCGTGGATCGCAACACCACCCGGCCGCAGCATGCCGTGTACGGGGCCAACACCTTGGTGAGCTTAGGCCCAGGCCCCAACAACTTCGACATTGACCCCTTGGCGCTGCCCCTCCTGTACCGGGTCTATTCCGACAACAACGGCTATCCCGGCCCCGTTGCTGCCACCGTAAATGCAGGCACGAACACCTTCACATACACTGCGATGGCGGGCGTCATATACTACGCGGACTACGACGTGGACTTCGCCAACGCGGCCAGCGGCACCAACAAGGTGCTGAACCGCGCCGTGTTCAACGTCAACCCGACGGGCGGGACCGCGTCGGCCACCTTCGTCTCCGCGCCGGCCCTGTCCCAGAGCGGTTATTATTTTTACACCGCCAACTTGTCTACCTCCCTGGGCACCGACAGCACTCTGGTCTGCATCCGCGACGCCCGACAGTCCAGTGATCCGCCGAACACCAACCGGATGTTCTGGCGCTTCCGCCTGCCCTACGCCACGGACAGTGTCATTGACGCGGACGGCAACTCCTACAACGACCTGCAGGGCTTCCAGTTCCTCGGCGCGCCGGTGGTGGACGTGCGCGGCAACGTCTTCGCCCTCGCGGTCAGGCCCGGCACAAATCAGGCCGCCATCCTCTGCTTCAAAGGCACCCAGCAGGTCAGCGCCCAGGTCGTTAGCCCCGGCACCACCGCTAACGTCTCGTCCATGACCCAGGCCCTGGGGAGCGGCCAGGACGAGTTCGGCAATGCCTCGCCGCAGTCCATCACGTCACCTGCCCAATACAGCGCCACGCCCGATAACAACGGCAACATCAACTTCTACAACTTCGGCACCGTGTCGAACAGCTTGGGCTTCCCGGCCGTCAGCCCGAACCTCGCCGAGCCGCAGCCGGTCTCCGCCTCGTACTCGATAAACAACGCCCCCAGCACCACCCAGGCACTCATGCACACCAACATGACCTGGTACGCCCTGCTGCCGACCACCGGACAAATTAATACCGGGTCCGGCCTCGCCCTGGCCGGCAAATATCTGTTCTTCGGCGACTCCAGCGGCAGACTCTACCGCTTCTACGCCTACCCCGGCGAGGCGAGTCTGATTGGCACGAACCGGAAGGTGGCCCCCGGTACGCCCGCCAATCCGACGCTGGACAGCGACGGCCGGCCCATCTTCAACTTCAACCCCGCCCCCATCAACGCTGGGCAGATCAACGGCGTGCCCAGCGCCGGCAACAATGTTATGGTCGTCAACGGCACCAGCGGCGTCGTCTGCCTCAGCAACCGCTACAGCCTGGTCGCCGACAGCGACCGGGTCCTGGAAGTGGACGCCGAGGGCGTCGCCTCCTGGGCCGTGGACGCCACCAGCCGCCCCGCCCCCAACGGCGCGGTCACGCACCTGGAGCTGAACCGCCCCGCCAGCATCTTCCAGCTCGCGCCCAACGATTATCTGGTCGCCGACACCGGCAACAACCGCTGCGTCCGCTTCGACCGCTCCGGCAACGTCCTCTGGGAGCTGACCCGCTTCAACGACTTCGCCGATCCCAACGACCCGGCCCCGAACACCTTCACTCTCTTCGGCAAGGGCGTCCCGCGCCTGACGCCGGGCGAGCCGACCACGCTCAACCACCCGACCAGCGTGCAGTCCTACCGCACCTACGTCCGCAACCCCAACAACCCGAACACCATCATCGGCACCGTCATCCACTACCTGATCTCCGACACCGGGAACTACCGTATCCTGGAGGTCGTGGATGCCTATGACGCGCAGGGCAGGCCGGTCGGCCCGCCGCACAATTTGGTCTGGCTCAGTCACACCTTTGACCGGCAGGGCCGACGCTACCGCTACGCCGGCGCCAGCTACTTCACCGCCCCCGGCGGCAAGCAGTATGTCGCCGCGCTGGTGACGAACGCGCGCCTGGCCCAGCCCCCGCCAGCCACCGACCCGGCCACGGGCAGCCTCGGCCCCGCCGTCGCCGACGCGCCCGGCAGCAGCATCGTCCTGCTGGACTACGACCCGCTCAACGCGCTCGGCGTCCCCTTCACGCCCGGCGCGCCGGAGACGGGCTTCGGCGCGAACGGCCAGGCCGACGGCTTCATCTCCCATGCCATCAGCACCTACAATGTGTATCTGATCAATGGGCAGTTTGACATCAATGGCGCGCCCAAGCAGACGCCGCCCGCCACCCCCGGCGGCATTCCGGGGATGACGTCGGCGACCGGGCAGCTCACGCAGGTCTACCTGCGCAACCCGCGCTTCCTGCAGACTTACACGCCGCCCGGCGGCACGGGGGCCTTGCAGAACTTCTTGCTCGCCGACGATAATGGCGTCTTCGACCTGTTCCTGGACACGGGCGGCCAGTTTGCAACCCCCAAGAACCAGTTCGTGGCGCAGTGGGGCTTCACCCAGGCCGATTATCAGAACTTGCCGACGCCGATAGATGCGACTTTGGCGCTGCCTCTGCTGCGCAATGGGCTGGAGTTCTCGCCCACGCCGCCGGGGCCCCGCCTGACCGGGCCGATTTCCTTCGTGCCCAGCAGCCTCCAGCGCGTAGGCACGGACCTGGTGGCGGACAACGCCGGCAGCTTCCTGATCGGCCACTACATCCTTGCCAACGCCTACAGCCAGGCCCTGGTCACGCCCGCCACCGGCTTCGGCGGCGAGGCCCTGGAACTGAACACCATCGTCAACTCGAATGGCCTGCTGCAACCGAACGCCTTCGCGTCGTTCAGCAAGCCCATCGGCACGGGCCCGCTCTCGCAGCCGGCCTTTGCCATCCGTGAGAAATAAGGTCCTGGGAGAACCCCTCCCGTCCCGGCGAGCCGGTCCACCCTCCCCGAAGCGGAGAGGGGTAAGTGACGAAGGAGACAACCTCCTGACACTCACCCTCTCCCGTTTCTGCACTGGCAGACCCGGAGGGCGGAGGGTCTTCTCGGCGAGCCGGAAAGGTCTTCCGGCAGAGCCTTGCAGATAGAAAAGCAATGAACCGTCGCAACAACCATCACGATCACTCCGGCTTCGCCGCATGGGCGCGGCGGGCCGCCACCGTCGCCGCTGTCCTGGCCGCCGGCCTGGGCGTCGCCCTCGGCGTCCTCGCCGCGCCGCTGCCGAACTCGCCCACGACCCCGCACGTCTACAGCTGGCCCAACTTCCATGCCGGCGGGGCCATTGACCCGACCGCAGCCACGACCGTGCCCTACGGGCGGCTGCAGGGCACGCCGTCCGCCCTCGTCGGGATCGGCGGCAACGCGGCGACCCCCACCGCCACGGAGATTCCCAGCCGGCTGCTCGGCAACTACAACCCCGCCGCGCCGCCCGCCGGGTTCATCACGCCCGGCAACCCCGCCAGCGGCACGGCGTACTTCCCGAACCACTTCCGCGACGGCGGCATCCCCAGCTATCTGCAGATCGTCGGGCCGTTCGGCTACACCTACCCGACCCCGGCCACCGACGCCGCGGCCTCCGACGTGCAGAGCTCGCCGGCGGCCGTCAACGTCACCGAGTACCCGGACGTCGCCGGCGCCTCCTACTACGGCATCACGGCGAACACGGACAACAGCGGCACGATCAGCCCCAACGCCAACACGTCCCAGCCCGACACGGTCAAATTCGGTGCCGGCACCACGGACGTCAACCACCTGCACGACATCCGCCAGGTCGTCTACTTCGGGCGCGTCGAGACCGTGCCCGTGCTCGCCGACGCGAACGGCGTCCTCCGGGCGGGCGGCGTGGCGATTCCGACCACGGCCAACATCCCTGTCGGCTCCGCCGTGCAGGTCGGCGCGATCTACGCCATGGACGGCTTCACCGGCGGCATCATCTGGCGCTACCAGACGCCCTCCTTCAGCGCCACCAGCAAGATCGGCACGGTCAGCACCTTCACCGCCGGCCTCAGCGGCGCCGTCCAGCCCGCCACGGTCAACGGGGCGCAGCCCTTCCAGATCGGGCCGGTCGCCAACAGCGGCACCCCCTTGCAGGAGGGCAGCACTGCCCTCGCCGGCACGCCGGGGACGCTGAACGTCACGGCCGGCAACCTGACGCTGCCCGCCAACCCGCTCCACTTCAGCCTCTACGCCACCGGCGCGACCCAGTCGGTGGGCAACGCCGTCACCTACACCGGCACGTTCCGCATCTACCAGGGCACGTCCGCCGACGACGGGCAGATTCTTCAGCACGGCACCTTCACCCTGACGACCCCGGACTACACGATCAGCCCGGCCACCGTGACCGGCCTCTTCACCGCCGACCCAGTCTCGCCGACCAATCCGGCGGCGGCCTTTTACTCCGCCAGCCCGGCCCAGTTCACCGGCACGCTCAACAACGGAACCCTGTCCGGCACCCTACAGACCGTGCCCGCCGGCCAGCAGTACCAGGACGCCTCGGTGTTCACCACGCCCGCCGTCGCCCGCATCAACGTGATTCAGTCCGACGGCACCACGGCCATCAAGACCGTCGTGATCGCCGCCGACAACAACGGCTACGTCTACTGCCTGGACGCGGTCGGCAACGGCGACGGCTCCAGCAACTCCAACATTTACGTGACGGGCACCGACCCGCCGCAGATCGCCTACGACCCCGCCACCTCGCGGGCCCTGGGCCTGCCCAACGACCCTTCGGGCAAGCCCGCCCACGTCGGCACGACGACGGCGTACTGGGTCTACCGACCCGACCCCAGCAAGCCGGTCCTCCAGACCGGGGAGACCGCGGCGGACCCGAACCGCGACCTGCCCGTGCCCCAGGCCTTCGACCTCGCATCGCCCACCGTCTACACGGACGCCAACAACAACGGCACCGTCTACATCGGCAACAGCAACGGCGTCCTCTACGCCCTGAACGCCACCGGGGTCGCCGCCACCGCCGACCCGTTCAACACGCCGCTGACCGGCATCCCCGGCGTCCCGGACGCGACGCCGACCCCGCAGCCGCTCTGGTGGTTCTCCGTGGGCGGCACGACCGGCGGCGACAGCATCGACTCCGCGCCTGCCCTGTTCGTGGACCCGACCACCGGCAAGCCCACCGTCTACATCGGCACCAGCAGCAGCACCGGCACCAGCGCCGGCCGCGTCTACGCCGTGGACGGCGTCACGGGCCCGCTCGGCAACGGCGGCAACGGCGGCGCGACGCCGGGGAGCGCGAACTACAACGTTAACCCGCGCGCCCTCTGGGCCTTCCCGGACGCTTACGGAAACGACAACGCCGCCAAGAACTTCGGCGGGGCCGGCTACACGAGCCACAGCAGCAACGGCCAGGTGCGCCTGGCGCTGGGCGACATCTCCGGCTCCCCCGTC
>JAFAZD010000249.1 GCA_019239955.1 Armatimonadota bacterium
ATTGCGGCACGGCCAGATACCCCTGCGCGGAACCGCTGAATCTGTTCGGGCGTGAATGTCACGACGTTCTCCTTGTCCCTGTTCGAGAAGATGCCGTTAGTATACACCCGCCGCCCCGATGGTTCAACCGCGCGTGGGTCTGCATAGGGGGTTGTATTCAGGTATACTCCTCTTACGATGTCCTCCCTCACCGAAGTTTCCCCCACCCTCCGGCGCGACTGGCGACTGCTGGAGGCGGCGGTGTTTCTGTTCGCCTTCGGGTTCGCCACCTACTCCGTGGTCTTCCTCAACTACATCACGGAGCGGCTGGGGGTGACGCCCTGGCGCATGGGGTGTCTGGAGTCGTCGCGCGAGATACCCGGCCTGCTGGCGGTCGGCATCGCCGCCGCCGTCGCCTCATTCCCCGAGGCGCGCATCGGGGCGGTCTGCCTGATGTTCTCGGCGCTCGGCGTCGCCGCGACCGGGTTTGTCCGCGATTTCCCGGAGCTGGTGGTCGTGACCGTGTTCTGGTCGGTGTTCATGCACCAGTGGTTCACGTCGTCAAGCGCGATCCCGCTGGCGCTGGCGGCCGGGCAGGAGGGGGGACGGCACCTGGGGCGCATGGGAGCGATCGGCGCGGGGGCCACGATCACGGCCTACGGCCTGGCGCGCCTGCTGACCGGGCATTTTTCCTACCCGATGTTCTTCGTGCTGGCGGCGGCGTTCATCTTCGCGGGCGGGCTGTGCCTGCTGCCGATGTCGCCGCACTCGGCTACTCTCAACCGCAAGCGCCTGCTCTGGCGGCGTGAGTACCGGCTGTACTACGGCCTGACCTTTCTGGAGGGCTGCCGCCGGCAGATTTTCTCGACGTTCGCCATCTTCGCCCTCGTGAACCAATACAAAACGCCGCTGGCGCAGATCGCCGTGCTGATGCTGGTCAACGCCGTGGCGACGTTTTTGGTCGCCTCCCCGGCCGGGAGGCTGATTGACCGGATCGGCGAACGGCGTGCAATGACCATTTATTACTTCGTCATCGCACTGGCCTTTCTGGGTTACGCCGTCACCACGAGCGTCCGGCCGCTCATGGTACTCTACGTCGTGGATAACATCCTCTTCTCGCTGGGCGTCAGCATCACGACGTACCTGAACCGGATCGTGCGCCCCGGCGAGCTGATGCCGTCGCTCTCGATGGGGCAGACGATGAACCATGTCGCCGCCGTCGCCATCCCCATCAGCGGCGGTTTGCTCTGGACACGCTTCGGCTACCACGCCCCATTCTGGGCGGGAGTGATCGCCGCCCTGGTCTCGCTGGCGCTGACGCAACGCGTCGGCCACGCCCGCACGATCCCGGCAGCCCAGGTCGCGGAGGCATGACCTATGAGAAGTCCTGATTCGTATCTATAGGTGACGCGACGGGGCCTCTTCCGATCAACCGAAAAAAGGCCGCGCCAGGGCGCGGCCTTCCCCAGGAAGCGGTGAGCGGGAGATGGTCACATCTTCTCGAGAACCTGGGCCAACTCCGTGGCGCTGAAGGCGCGCAGCGTCTCGCTGCGGACGTTGCCGGCCCCGGCGATGTTGAACAGACCGGCGAGCATGGCCTGCTCATCGGGGGCCTCAACGACGGCAACCAGGTCATACTGTCCCTGGGTCCAGTAGAGGCCAAGAACCTTGAAGCCGCGCCGCTCATTCTCGGCCTGCGCCGCACTGGCGTGCTGGATGGTGGCCTTGATGTTCTTGACCCCCTGGTCGGTGAACTTGTAGAGCACGATGTAGGTGGGCATCCTCTTACTCCTTTCCGGCGAGACCGGGTTGTCTTGGACAGCCTCGCCCGCGACAGGTCATTATTCCCGCCTGCGCCGGAATTTCCTTCTGTTCGGGAAGAATCCGCAGGGTCATTCTGCATCGGCCCGGGTCGGGCGTCCCGGTACTCCGATTTGCTTGATAGTCTGCGGCGGGGGTATAATGAGCAGGATGATACGTTATCCCCTGCCCGTCGTTTTCGGGGCGGCGCTGCTGCTGCCGGCGGGCTGCGCCAAAGGTCCCCCCGGCTCCCCGACCACCGGGACCAGTCTCACCGGCAAGCTGCTCACGGTATCCCTGACGGTGCGGGGACAGATTGACCCGACCAACTCCTATTACTTCGTCGTTTTTAATGTCAACAACACGTCCCGCAACGGCTTCACCGGGCCGGTGCCGGTCGTGACCGACTTCGAGCGCGGCGGCAACGGCTTCGCAGGCGGGTCGTTCTCCCATTTCGTCGAGATTCATCAGGGCCAGCCGGTCCAGTCCGCCTCCGGCGGCAACAACTTCGGCATCTACAGCGTTGACCCGACTCTGCTGACGCCCACGGTGCAGGGCGCCCCCATCCAGGCGCAGATCACCACGACGCAGTCGCCCAACGACACCCTGCGGTTTGAGATTCCCCTGTCCGCGCTGGCGACGAACGACGTCTCGGTGAGCGACATCTCCACGCTGCAAGTCAACTTCATCACGACCAACATCGTGCCGACCAACCCCCAGGACACGACCCCCAAGTATTTCGACGCCATCGGCGACCCCCGGCAGGGTCAGCTCAACGACTTCATCAGCATCTCGACGGCGCAGGACACCACCTACACCAACACCGCACTCGGCTATGCGGCGACGGACCACGTGGCGACCTACTCGACCAACACGGGTACGTCGCAGACGAACTACGACAGCTCGGTCCAGGTGGTGCCGGATCAGACTCAGACGCAGCCCGTCAACATCCCTAACCTGAACATCGTGAGCTGGTCCATCACGTTCAGCGGCTGACCTGGGAAGGAAGTCCCCATGACCCTCATCGTCCCCTTCTTCTTCGCCCACCAGCCGCTGCGCCTGCGCGCCCCGGAGGAGCGACGCCCGGCGGGGCCGCTCGCGCCGGGGCAGTTGGAGGAATACTACTTCGATGACGCCCTGAACCGGGACATCTTCCTGAAGGTCGCCCACAGGTGCTACTTCCCGGCGACGCGGCTCATTCTGGACATGGTGCGGCGGCACGCGGGCCGCGAGAAGCCGTTCCGAGTGGCCTACGGGCTTTCCGGGACGCTACTGGATCAGGCGCGGCGTGACGCGCCGGACCTGCTCGATCTCTGGAAGGAGCTGGCCGACACCGGCCTGGTGGAGTTCACCGGCGAGACGTACTACCACAGCCTGGCCGGGCTGTTCGACGACGCGCGGCTCGAATTCCGGGCGCAGGCGGCGCAGCACCGTGAGGCCATCCGGTCCCTGTTCGGGCAGACGCCGGCCGTGTTCCGCAACACCGAGATGCTGTACAACGACGCCATCGCCGCCGCCGTACAGGACATGGGCTACCGGGGAATCATGACGGAGGGCGTGGACTGGCTGATGGCCGGCTGGCGCTCCCCCGACTTCGTCTATCAAAGCCCCTGCGGCCTGCCCGTGCTGCTACGCAACTACCGCCTCAGCGACGACCTCGGGTATCGCTTCGCCGACCGGAGCTGGGACGGCTACCCGCTGACGGCGGAGAAGTTCGCCGGCTGGCTGGCCGGCAACACGGACCCCGTGGTGCTGCTGGCGCTGGATTATGAGGCCCTCGGCGAACACATCGGGGCGGACACCGGCATCTTCGACTTCCTCGCCGCCCTGCCTGACCAGACCGCGCGCTTCCCGCAGCTGGAGTGGGCGACGCCGAGCCAGGCTATCGCCCGCATCTCGCCCAGCGGCCAGGTGGACGTGCCCATCTTCTCCACCATCTCCTGGGCCGACCGAGAGCGCGACACGAGCGCTTGGCTCGGCAACGAGATGCAGCAGTTCTGTTATGAGGAACTCAAGCGCCTGGAGCCGCTCGTCGCCGCGACCGGCGACGCCGACTTCCGGCGCGTCTGGCGTCTGATGCAGACCAGCGACCACCTCTACTACCTCTCCGACAAGGCGATGAGCGACGGGGACGTGCATCAGTACTTCTCCGCCTACGGCACGGTGGTCGAGGCGTTCGTGCGCCTGCACACCGCCGTGTACGATCTGAAGCGCCGGGCAGAGCGCTACGACCGACTTCCGTAGGGGCTGGATACCATCTTGCCGAAGCGGAACCGTTGAGGTTGTAGCCGCCCGCGTCCTCCACCGCCCGCCGATCCCGAACGCAGGGGGCGGCCCCATCGCCGGACTGGCGACGCTCCCCCCGCCAATCGTCTCCTGGGCCATCGCCGGAGATGGGAGGGCGGCGAGCCACACCGCGATACCGAGCAGGACGCCCGCCGGGAGAATGCCGTGCGTGATTTTCATAGATGAGCTGGTTACTTGGGGATGCCGCCGCACCGGGCGACGCGGTTCTCTACAGATGATACGGCAAGAGTGGCCCGGTGTCAAGCCAGGGAAGCATGGGGACAGAGCCGGCCCCTGCGGAATCCGATTGACAGGAAAATGGCCTGACTGTATAATCAAGATAATTGGCGAAGGTGAGAGCGCCTTTGCCGAGAGGTGACAATCTTGCGAGTCAGGATAGCCGGTAACACAGGGCAAGCGGGCCTCACGATGGCGGTGCAGGCAGCCATGCCTCGGAAGATGCCCTGGGGCTATTTGCGGGTGTCCCAGTGAAGCGCATGGACCGCTACCTGCTGGGGGAGATGCTGCTGCCGTTCGTGAGCGGGGTGCTGCTGATCATCGTCATGCTGGTGGGTAACACCGTGTTCCCGCTGATCGAGCAGATTGCCAAGTACGGCATCCCCCTCATGGTAGTCGCCAAGCTGGTCGCGTTCAACCTCCCCACCCTGCTGGTGCTGACGCTGCCGGCGGCGACGGCGCTGGCGGCGGCGTGGGCGGTCAACCGGCTGGCGCGCGACTCGGAGGTGACGGCGATCCGCATGTCCGGCGTACCGCTGCGGCGGCTGTTCCGGCCGATCTTTTTTCTGGGCGCGGCGGCCAGCCTGCTCGCCTTCGTCGTGGGGGACAGGGTCGTGCCGCCGGCCACCCAGGAGTTCTATCAGACGCAGAGCCAGCTGCCGGCGTTCGGGTTTCAGGCACTGCCCAGCGTCGCCGCCAATAAGGTCTTCACATTTCAGGACTACTCGTTCCACATCCGCGAGATCCACCAGGACCCCGGCGGCGATGTGAACAAGCTGCACCTGGTCGGCGTGACCATCTTCCAGAACCCGCCGATCGGGGCCGGATTCCCCGTCCTTTATACGGCCCAGAGCGCGACGTATGACCATGACTTGTGGACTCTGTACCAGGTCCACATCGACGTCATGGACGCGGACGGATCGGTGGCGAAGGAGGTCGCCGCCGGATCACTCGTCAAGAGCCTTCGCATCCCCCTGGGGAGCCTGGAGCAGAGTGCGACGCGCACGCCGGAGATGCTGACGATGCGGCAGCTGGGGACGGAGATGCGCGCACTGGCGAGTACGGGCCAGCGCGGCACGGACGCCTACAACGCCATCGCATACAACTACTACACCAAGCTGGCCCTGCCGTTCATCTGCCTGGCGTTCGCCCTGTTCGCCCCGCCGCTGACGCTGCGCTTCGCGCGCCAGGGGGCGTACACGGGCATCTTCCTGAGCATCCTGATGGTCTGGGTCGCCTGGAACACGCTGATCCTGGGCAAGTTCCTGGGGGCCTCCGGCAAGCTGTCGCCGGTGCTCGCCGCCTGGGCGCCCGACGTGCTGTTCATGGCGCTGGGACTTCTCTTTTTGTGGCGGATGGAGTAGGGACTCTCCCCTGGCTCTACCGAGAAGGCCGGCACGAAAAAGCCCGGAGGTCGTCGCTGACCTCCGGGCCATTTTTGTTGTCAAGCGGCAACGGTTTAGACCACGCGGCGCCGGCTGAAGGCGCGCACGATGGCGAGCAGGATAACCGCGCCGATGAAGGCGACGACCGTGCTGCCGACCCAGCCGCCGTAGGAGTGGCCGAGCAGGGCGTTAAACAGGAAGCCGCCGATCAGGGCGCCGACCAGGCCGATAATCAGGTCGGTTCCCCAGCCGCCTTGCCCCTCGGCGCTGGGAACCACTGCGCGGGCCAGGGCGCCGGCAATGATGCCGACTATGACCCAGAAGACGATCGTCATAAGCATTGGTATTTCCTCCCTGCGAGCGTTGGACATCCTGTCATTGTCAGACCCCATCCCTAGAGTCTCATCACAAATCGTTGTCGTTTTTTGTTCGGCAGAGCGTTGATCTGACACTTCTTATATAACCATTTGTCACCCTGCTTAAACATCCTCGCGCGGAAACCAGGTAAATTTGTCCGGTTTCTGAGTTGATGTCTTCCGCGTCTTGGTCTCCCGCCGCGCCCGGACCATGACGGACCGCACATAATCCGTTTTGCTGTCGGTATACGCCTCTCGGTCTGTCGTAAAACGGGCGGCTAAATCCCGCTTGAGGGCTTCATACCGTCGTGCCTCTTCAGGATGCGCGCGGAGGTAGTCACGGAAGAGCAGGCGATCCCGGAACGTGTCTTCGCCAGTAAGCCGCGCGTCGGGGGAACCGACTTCGACCAAGTGAACGTGATGCGTACGCGGCCCATGCGGCGGTAGGCCTTTCACGAAGAACATGTGATGAGGATCGGGATTATCCCGCCAGTAGGAGTAGCCCAGCGCCTCCAGCGCGGGCACCGCTTCCTGCCTTGCCTGTACGAGAGAACGCACGGCCACAAGGATGTCTATGACCGGCTTCGCAGAGAGGCCGGGAACGGCCGTGCTGCCGAAGTGTTCGAGGGCGACGAGTTGACCGCCCACTGCCGCGTGGATACGGGCGGCTTCCGCGACAAACAAAGCCGGCCAGCGTGGGTCGTAGCTCACGATCTCGATCTCATCCATACGGCTACGGCCTCAGCACGATCTTGCCCAGCGCGCCGCTCGGCCTCATCACCTCTTCGTGGGCGCGGGGCGCATCGGCGAGCGGCATCGTGCGGCCCACGATGGGGCGCAGGGTGCCGTTCTTCAGGCCAGCGATGAGGGCCGCGTGGATGCTGCGGCGCTCCGCCTCGCCGATGTTGGGGCCGGCCATGCCCCGGATGTCCGCGTCGCGGCTCATCGTGTCGCGCGGATCAATCTCCACCTTGCCCCGGCTGCCGATGACGATGACGCGGCCCTGGGGCGCAAGCAGGCCCAGGTCTTTGCCGAGGTTGACGTTAGCGAGCATTTCTAAAATCACGTCCACGCCCCGGCCGCCGGTCAATGGCTTGATCTGGTCCAGGTAGCCTCCGGCGTGGTGGTCCAGGACGTGCGCCGCGCCCTGCTCAGACACCAATTTGCGGCCTTCCTCCGTGCCGCCTGTGGCGATCACGGTCATGCCCGCCGCGACGGCCATCTGCACGGCGGCCAGGCCGACCCCGCCGCTCGCGCCATGCACCAGCACGGTCTCGCCGGGAATGGCCCCGGCGCGCTGGAACAGGCCCCGGTAGGCCGTCACGTAGGGCACGCCGAGGGCCGCGCCCTGTTCAAAGGTGACGTGGCCCGGCAGCGGCTGCACCTGCGCCGCCTGGCAGAGCGTCTTTTGGGCATACGTGCCGCTGACCGAGCCGGCGCTGTAGACGCGGTCGCCCGGCCGGACGTGCGCGACGCCGTCGCCGACGGTCTCCACTGTGCCGGCGGCGTCGCTGCCGGGCGTGAAGGGGAACTCGCGCGGGCCGTAGATGCCGGCGCGGATGTAGGTCTCGACGGGGTTGACTCCGACGGCCTCCACCGTGACGACCACCTCGCCCGCCCCCGGCTGCGGGTCGGGCGTGTCTTCGAGTTTCATCACGTCCGGGCCGCCGAACTCATGCACGCGAATGGCTCTCATGGGTGTCTCCTTTGCGAGAGCAGGCCGCAGAATGTCTCCACGTCCGTAATCAGCCAGTCACCGGCGAATCGCAGGCCTTCCAGCGTCCGCGGAATGTCCAGACCGTAAACGTCTTCCATGTTCGTGTTATTCTCCATTGCGCTGCCGGTAGCGGTGGGCCAGGTCAGGGTCAACGCGCCGCATACGGCGCAGCAAGTCGTCACGGCCGGGCCGGGGCACCGGCGGAACGGTCCAGTCATCGGCCTTTTCCCGGCCCGGCGGCGGGTCGGCGGGCGGAGGCGGGGTCATCGGATCGTCTGGTTTGTCTAACGGCATGGAATTTCTCACTCCATCGCGCCGACGTACCGAGAAGAACGGCTGGCTGAAGATATTTGGCAGTCGGCGCAGCATACTGGTCATCAGAGCACATCTTACGCTCGCCAGCGCCAAGAGACCCAATCGAGCCGAAAAACTCCTGCTCCTGATACTCTCTTACCCATCATGGCTTATGCCAAGTATACCACCAGATTCGATATACTCTGCCCTCCCTCCGCGAGGATCGGCGCGAGAAAAGCTTGTGGAATGCCATTCCCTCGGAGACATTGATAAGCATCGCCGAAGCACGCCTGTTGGGAGGCCCTGGCGGACGTGGAGGGGAAACGGGGTACAATGGGAGCATCACCACCGACGAGGGACCATCATGTCACCGTCCATGACCGTTATCCGCTGGCTGGGGCAGGCGTGCTTCCTGATCACGACGCTGATGGGGACGCGCGCCCTGATCGACCCGCCCAACCCGCAGGTCGGCTACCCCATCGCCGCCCACTCCATCCCCGCCAACATCGTGTTCGTCAGCCACGAACACCCCGACCACAACTACGTGCAGGCGGCCGCCGACATCGGCACGCTCAAGCCGACGGTCATTCCGCCGCTGCCGCTGTCGCCGGACGACGAGGAGCAGACCGGCACGTACGCCTTCGGGCCGCAGGGGGCGGAGGCCGAGAAGCTGGCGTTCAAGCGCATCTCGGCCTACCACGACAACGCCGAGGGCGCGCGGCGCGGCCCCGACACCATCACGGTACTCACGACCGGCGGCCTGCGGATCGTCCACATGGGCGACATCGGCGAGCTCAAGCTGCTGCCCGAGCAGGTGCAGGCTATCGGGCGGGTGGACGTGCTGATGATCCCGGTGGGCGGCTTCTTCACTGTGGACGGCAGACAGGCGGCGGCGCTGGTGGATCAGCTCCGCCCCCGCGTCATCATCCCCATGCACTACGGCACCCCGGCGCTGAACCCCTCCCTGAAGAGCAGATTGGCCGGCCCAGAGGCGTTCCTGACGGCCATGCAGGGCAAGGCGCAGGTCGTCCACGTCCATGCGCGCGACCTGAAGCTGTCCCCGAAGACCCTGCCGGCCACGCCGACGATCTACCTGCTGCGCTATCAATGATCCGGACGCCCCCTCCCGCCTCGGCATACCGGGTTGGCATGAAAATTGCTAGTATCTCTCCCAGTTTGTTCTCCGATGTCGGTCGGCAGACGGAAAGGCATCTGGGCGGTTGTACTCCTTTTACAGTGCGGACTCGTGGGACTCGCTGGACGAGATGGTGGGCGCGGCAGCGGGCTACCTGAAGACGGGCCGGACGGACGTTGCCCTTGAACTGCTGCGCGAGGTCTTGCGAAATGACCCGCAGCATGTCGGGGCGCACATCAGCCTCACCCACGCGCTCCGGGTGGCAGGGAGGGCCGACGAGGCGCTGACCCACCTCAGCGACGCACTGAGTACGTTGCCGGAGGAAGAGTCCCTGCACATGGCGCTGGGGGACGTGCAGGCCGACCTGGGCCAGCATGACGCGGCGATCCGGGAGTACCAGCGGGCGCTGGAGATCACGCCCAACTACGCCGAGGCCTACCACCGCATCGGCATGGCCCACCAGAAGCGCGGGCGGCTGGAGGC
>JAFAZD010000237.1 GCA_019239955.1 Armatimonadota bacterium
ACATCGACTCGCGCCGCTTCCACGACGCGCTGCTCCCGCACTGAAATTCGCACAACCTGGGAATAATCTCTTGAGAAGTGCAAGGAACTGAGACCTATGCTTTGCGCAAATAGCAATGGCCGAAAGATGCTCGGCATGACCGCCGCGCTCTGCCTGCTTTGTGGCGACGCCCTCGCGGCCGGTGTTGCTCCGAAACCGGCTCCGACGAAAATGACCCGCGCCCGTCATCGCCCGCCGATGGCCGCAGCCCGCGCCGTCCACGGTAAGCCTGTCGTCCCCTCACGCCACGCGCGCGTTCCCTCGCCCCATGGCACTCGTAAGCCGGTCCCTGTTCCGCCGAACACCATCGCGGGTCCGCAGGCCAACGGGATGTCCTCGCCACCCGCGATGGTCCCATACGTGATCCGGCCCCTGCCCATCTTGCGTAATCCCGGCATCATGACACAGCCGCAGACTTACGGCGGGGGAGGCGGCAATGTCATCCTGCCATCAGGCGGCAGCTTCGGCGGCCCGCCGATCGCCGGCGGCAGCTTCGGCGGCGGCCTGCGGACGGGCGGCAGCTTCGGCGACGGCCGCATTCACTGACGGCGGACCGCCTCCGTCACCTCCAGAAACCGCGCCAGGACCGGCGAGGGGTCGTCACGGCGGTAGGCGAGCGTCAATGCCGGGGCCGCGGTCGACGTCTGAACCGGGCGGTAGACGACGCCCCGGCGCTGGATCGCCTGGACGGAGGCCGGCAACAGCGACACGCCCAGTCCGGCGGCCACCAGGCTGAGCGCCGTCTGCATCTGCAGCGTCTCCTGCGCGATCCGGGGGACGAAGCCCGCCTGCTCACACGCCTGAATGACGTAGTCCGTGAAGCTCGGCTTCGGCTGACGCGGGTACGTGATGAACGCCTCGCCCGCCAGCGCCTCCAGCGGAAGCTCCGGCCCGGCGGCCAGGATATGGCCCTGCGGGAGTGCCGCCACGAGCGACTCCTGCGCCAGAGGCTCCACGACAAGCGCCGGGTCTTCCACGGGCGGACGGGCGAAGCCGACGTGGATTTTCTTCTCGTGCAGCGCCTGCGTCTGGCCGGCCGTGCTGAGTTCATACAGGGTCATCTCCACGTCGGGACACTGCGCTCGGAACGCGCGGAGAATGGCCGGCAGGAGTTCATGGGTCGCGGACGCGACGAACCCGATCCCCAGCCAGCCCACCTCGCCTCGGCTGGCCCGCTGCGCCCGCTGGACGGCCCGCCCGACGCGCCCCAGGATTTCCGTCGCGTCCTCCAGAAAAGCCTGCCCCGCCGCCGTCAGTCGCACGCGGCGGCTGTTGCGCACGAACAGCGGGACGCCGACCTCCCGCTCCAATTGCAAAATCTGCTGGCTCAATGGCGGCTGGGCCATGTACAGCCGCTCCGCCGCGCGCCCGAAATGCAGCTCCTCCGCCACCGCCACGAAATATCGCAGATGCCGCAGCTCCACGCCCGTTCCCTCCCCTCGGCCAGATGTTTCACGTCTTGATCCGCCCACAACAATGTATTGGACATCTGGCCCATTATGCCATAGAATGGACGCACTTTGCTGAGAAGGAGCCTCCGGCATGAAGATTGATGGACACACCCCCCTTTTTTCCGTCCTCACCCTATCCGCCGCCCTGATCGTCTGCACCCTGATCCTGGCCGGGTCGCTGGTGCGGGTCAAGAGCCGACAGGGGACGATCCGGGTCACGGGGTCGGTGCGGGAGCAGGTCCGCTCGGACTATGCCCTCTGGCACGGGGAGATCACGCAGCAGGCTCCCACGCTGCCCCAGGCTTACAAAGGGCTGCGCGAGAGTGAGCGCAAAGTCACCGCCTACCTGACGGCACAGGGGCTGACGTTCCCGGAAATCAGGCCCGGCGCGATCCAGACGGAGCCTGTCTTCGCCAAGCCGCCGCCCGTCGTGGTCAGGACGGCGGCCGGCCCGGTCGCCGTCCCCGCTGGGGAGGACGACGCGGACCCGTCGCTGCGTCGGGTCGCGTCCTACCGGCTGACCGAGGGCATTGATGTGCAATCGGACAAGGTGGACCTGGTGGAGCGGGTCTCCCGGAGCGCCACCGGGTTGATCAGCGCCGGAGTCGCGTTCACCTCGCAGCCGCCGCAGTACGTGTTCCAGGACATGGCCGGGCTGAAGATGCGGATTCTGGCGGAGGCGGGCCGCAACGCCCACGAGCGCGCGGAGGAGATCGCCACCAGCGGCGGGGGTCGGGTGGGCGCGCTGCAATACGCCCACATGGGCGTGATGCAGGTGACGCCGGCCTATGAGGACGCGCCGGTGAGCGGCCAGGGCACGGAGGACACGTCCTCGCTGGACAAGAAGGTGACGGCCATCGTGTCGGTGGGGTACGCGATCCGCTAGGACGCTGCCCCGCCCGAACCTCCCCTGGCCCCTCCTTCGCAAGGAGGGGAAAATGAGGGGCCGCTTGGCGAACAGCGGCCCCTCCGAACCCCTCCCCTTGCGAAGGGGAGGCCGGGAGGGATGCATCCCTTGCGAAGGGGAGGCCGGGAGGAGTCTTCTGGTATACTCAAGGGCATGACCGTCCTGCTCAGTTGTCAGTCCCTCACCAAGTCTTACGGCGACCGCCCGCTCTTTCGGAACATCACCTTCGGCATCCGCGATGACGAGCGGCTGGGGCTGATCGGGCCGAACGGCGCGGGCAAGAGTACGCTGCTCAAGCTGTTCGTCGGGCTGGAGAAGCCGGACGGCGGTACGATCTCGGCTCGGCGGGGCCTACGCCTGGGTTACGTGCCGCAGGCGGAGGAGTTCGCGCCCGGGCGGACGGTGGCGGACGTGCTGGCCGACGCCCTCGCCGACACCCCTCTGGATGTGACGGAGAAGGCGGTCCAGATTGACATCACGCTGGCGCGGGTCGGTTTCGCGTCCCAAGACGAGCCGGCGCACACGCTGTCCGGCGGCTGGAAGAAGCGACTCGCCATCGCGCAGGCGCTGGTGCAGGAGCCGGACGTGCTGCTGATGGACGAGCCGACCAACCATCTGGACCTGGAGGGCGTCCTGTGGCTGGAGGAGATGCTGAAGACAGCCCCCTTCGCCTTCGTCGTCATCAGCCACGACCGCTATTTCCTGGAACACGTCGGCAATCGGATCATGGAGCTGAACCCGGCCTACGCGGACGGCTTTCTCAGCGTCCCAGGCCCGTATAGCGATTTCCTGGCGAAGCGCGAGGAGCATCTGGAAGCGCAGGCGCACCGGGAGGCAGCCCTACAGACCCAGGTGCGGCGCGAGATCGAGTGGCTCCGGCGCGGGGCGCAGGCGCGGACGACCAAGCAGCAGGCGCGCGTCCAGGAGGCCGGGCGATTGATGGACGATCTGGCCGAGGTTCGGCAGCGCAACGCGCAGGGGCGGGCCGCCGGCATCGAGTTCAGCGCCTCGGGCCGCAAGACCCGCGACCTGCTGGCGGCGAAAGACCTGGCGGCGAGGGTGGAGGGGAGGACACTGTTCTCCGGGCTGGACCTGGCGCTGGCGCCCCGGATGCGGCTGGGCCTGCTCGGCCCCAACGGCAGCGGCAAGACGACGCTGCTGCGGATACTGACAGGGGAACGTCCGCCCGACGCCGGGACGATCAAGCGGGCCGACGGCCTGCGGGTGGTCTTCTTCGACCAGAGCCGCGAACGGCTGGACACGTCGCTGACGCTGCGCGAGGCGCTGTCGCCGAACGGGGAGACCGTCACCTACCGGGGCAACGCCGTTCATGTGTCCGGCTGGGCCAAACGCTTCCTGTTCGCGTCGGACCAACTGAATCGTCCGCTGTCGCGCTTCTCCGGCGGCGAGCAGGCGCGGGTGTTGATCGCGCGCCTGATGCTCCAGCCCGCCGACCTGCTGATCCTGGACGAGCCGACCAATGACCTGGACATCCCGACGCTGGAGGTGCTGGAAGACAGCCTCGCCGAGTTCCCCGGCGCGCTGGTGCTGGTGACGCACGACCGTCTCCTGCTCGATCAGGTCTCCACGGAGGTGCTGGCGCTGGACGGGCGCGGGGGGGCGCGGTTCTACGCCGACTACGATCAGTGGGAGCAGCACCAGCGTCGCCCGACGACGCCGGAGCCGGTGAAACGGGCGGCCTCGCCCGCGCCTCGGCCCCGCCCACCCGCCGCGAACCGCATGACGACTGCCGAGCGGCGCGAGTGGAAGCAGATGGAAGAAAAGATCGAGGCCGTCGAGGCGCGCGTGGAGGCGTTGAAGCGGGAGATGGAGGACCCATCGGTCGCCTCCGACCCCGTCCGCCTGCCCCAATGCTGGCAGGACTTGCAGGACGCCGAGGCGGAAGTCGCGCGCCTCTACGCCCGCTGGGAGGAATTGGACGCCAAGCAGGGCTGACGCGCGGGAACTGTCCGGGACGGTCGTTTGTATAGAAAGGCAGGAGAAAAAGGATGAACCGACGTGAATTTCTTGTCAGCGCGATAGTGGCGGCGGGGGGGCTGCTGGCCTACGGCAAGACGGCATTCTCCGGGGGCGCGGCGACGCCGCACCACTTCCCCGTGACGCACACGGACGCCGAGTGGCGCAAGATTCTGACACCGGCGCAGTATGAGATTCTGCGCGAAAAGGGCACGGAGCCGCCCGGCTCCGGCCAGTACGACCAGTTCTGGCAGCGCGGCACCTACGTCTGCGCCGGCTGCGGCAACCCGCTGTTTTCCTCGGCCACCAAGTACGACCCGCACGAGGGCTGGCCGAGCTTCTGGAAGCCGATCTCGGACAAGGCGGTCATCACCCAGCCCGACTACAGCCTGGGCATGGAGCGGATGGAGGTGGAGTGCGCCCGCTGCGGCGGGCACCTGGGACACGTCTTCGACGACGGCCCGCAGCCGACCGGCCTGCGCTACTGCATGGACTCGCTGGCGCTCAAGTTCATTCCCGCGCCGAAGAAGAAGTAACCTCTTCCCGCGCCAGCCGGTCCAGCACGGCCAGCAGCAGCCGGGACAGGTTGGCGACGGCGTCCCGGTGCATGATCTCGCAGCCGTGCGAGTTCTCGGCGGCGAAGGCGAGGGTGATGGGGCGGGCGACGAGGCCGTGCGACGCGGCGCAGCTCGCGTCGCTGCCGCCGCGCGAGAGCGCCTGCCAGTGCGGCGACAGGCCCGCGTCATCCGCCGCCGCCGCGACCAGGTCAATGTCGCGCGCCTGCATCGCGCTGTACCCGTCGTTGACCCAGACGGTCGGCTGGGCGTCCAGGGGAAACCGGCTCTCCGGCACGCGCGGGCCGATCTCCAGCGCAACGGCGACGGCGGGCTGATGCCGCTGGAGCAGCCAGAGCGCGCCGTGCCCGCCGACCTCCTCGGCGGCGGTGGCGGCGAAGAGGACGCCGCCCTCGGCCCGGGGGGAGCCGGAGAGGGATTCCAGCGCCAGCAGCATCGCGGCCAGGTCGGCGCGGTCGTCCAGGAACGGGGCGGCCAGGAAGTCGCCGAACTCGGTCACGGTCCGACGTGACGGGTGCAGGGCGACGCGCGTGCCGGGGCGGACGCCGCGCGCGGCCAGATCCTCGACGCTCAGGCCGGTGAAGACGCGGGCCATGTCCCAGGTGAGCGCCTCCTCGCGCGCCCGCGTCGCCGGGTTCTCGCGGGCGTTGGAATGGAGTGAGCCGAAGGAGAGGATGCCGGTCAGGGCCGCGCCGGGCGTCAGGATCGTCACCGGCCCCTCCCCCCACTTCCAGGGCAGCAGGCCGCCGAGATTGGTCACGACCAGCCGCCCGTCTTCCTCCACGCGCACCACCAGCAGGGCGATCTCGTCCAGGTGCGCCATCACGACAACGTTCGGCTGCTGCGGCACCACTCCCACAGCGGGCGGCGCAATCAGGAGGTTCCCGCGCGCGTCGTCCTCGTGCGCGCAGCCCAGCGCCCCCGCATGGGCGGCGACGGCGGCGCGCACGGCCTCTTCCTGTCCCGGCGGGCCGGGCAGGGCGACGAGATCGCGGATCAGATTCAGGGCGTTCAGCATGGCAAGCAAAGGCCCGGCGGCAGAGGCCGCCGGGCCCGGCACGAATGGGACGAACGGGAGCTATTTGGGCTTGCTGCGCACGGCGAGGGCGTCGCTGACAGCGTCCAGGTTAGCGGCCTCCGCGCCGGACAGGGCGGCGGCGCGGTTCTCCTGCTGGATCTGCAGGTAGATTTCCTTGCGATGCACCGCAACGTCGCGCGGGGCGGAGACTCCGAGGCGCACCTGATCGCCGCGCACTTCAATCACCGTGATTTCAATGTCGTCGCCGATCTTGATGCTCTGGTTGAGGCGTCTGGTGAGTACCAGCATGGCGGCCCTCCTTGGCGGGATTTGAATTTAGGATACCCTTTCTACGGGTATTCCATGCCGGATTACTCCCAACCCGGCAAAATTCGTGAATTTTTTCGTCGGACGCCCGCGGCTACGCCATGTTCTCCGGCAGCAGTCGGTGACGCAGGCCGTATTCGTCGTTGTTGACGATCACCTGCCGGGCATACCGGGACGCCGGGTTGACCAGGATGGGGGCCAGCAGGTTGGCCGTGATGCCGCGCGGGTCGCCCTGGGGCACGGTCAACAGCGTGTAGAGGCGCGGCCCGTGCGCACCCTTGTCCAGACCGAGGGCCTCCAGTTCCGCGGCCGGGACGCGCGGCGCGTAGTCCGGGAAGATCTGGTGCGGACGCATCGCCAGAAAGGCCAGCGTACCGTTCTCGACCGACTGGAGCCACTCAAAGGGGCCGCTGCCCCCGTGGGGCACGAAAACGAACCGGCGGCACCCCTCGAAGCCGGGCAGGCCCTCGGGGAAGGTGAGGACGGCGCCCTCGTCAATGTCAAGCGCGCCGAAGCGCGTGGTGTCGATCTGCATGCATTGCTCCTTCGGAACTGTGACGGATTATCCCAAATAGTCGGCGAGGCTGTATTGGTAGGCCTTGGAGACCGAGACCAGCGAGGCCTGGTAGACGTTCTGCGCGCTTTGTAGCTGGACGTAAGCTTGCGTCAGGTCCACGCCTTCGATGCTGGATTGCGCGGACTGATACTCGGTGTCGAGGCGCTGCAGGTTCTGGGTCACGGCTGTGACTTGGTTGGTCTTGGCGCCCACCGCCGCCTGCGCCGCACTGGTCGCAGTGATGCGGGTGTCAATGGCTGTGATGTCATTGGACACCGCAGTGCTGTCGCCGGCCTGCAAGTCGGATTTCAGGGTCTGTAGGGCGGAGAACGTGTCTCCGAACAGGCTCTGGTTGGAGCCGGGCGAGTTCAGTGTCAGCGTCTGGCCCGGCCCGATGTTGGCGACGACCGCGCCCTCGTCGCCCTGGTAGGTCGGCGGGCTGCCGGCGTAGGGCGCGGTCTGGGTCTGCGCCCCGCCGAAGACGTACTTGCCGTGCAGGTTCGTATTCGCAATGTTGGTCAGTTGCTGGATAGCGCTGTCCACCTGATCGGCGAGCGCATTCAAGTTATCTTGAGAGAGGAAGCCGCCATTGGCCCCCTGGACCGCGATCTGGCGGACCTGACTCAAGAGGCTGCCGGCACTGGACAGGGCAGTGTCTGTGGTCTTGAGAAAGTCGCTTGCATTGTTCGCGTCGTTCTCGTATTGCGCGTTGTTGAGGAGGGACTCACGCAGCGCCAGGTCCTGCGCGGTGCCCGCGGGGTCGTCCGAGGGCGAGTTCAGCTGTTTCCCGCTGGAAATCTCCTGCTGGATGGTGTTCAGGGTGGTCAGGCTCGTCTGGACATTTTGCTGCAGTGCAGCAGCCTGGAGGTTGTCTGTGATCCGCATTGTTGTCATGCCCCGTCTTCAAGGACTAGCTTGAAAAGAGTCCTGTGATCAGTGTGTTCAGCATGTCGTCCTGTGTCTGGACAAAGCGGGCGGAGGCCTGGTAAGCGCGCTGATAGCGCATCATGTTGGTCAACTCCGTGTCCGTCGAGACGCCGGTGATGGAGTCACGCTGGTTGGAGAGCTGCGTGACGCTGGCCTGGGCGCTGGATTGGGCCGTCTGCGCGGTCGCCGCCTGAGCGCCCGCATCGGTGACGGTCTCCTGGTAGTAGCCGATCAGGGTCTTCCCCGCCAGCGGGCCGCTCGTCAGCGACAGATTCTGTAGGTTCGCCAGTTGCGTGGCGACGGCGGCATCGCCGGGTGCCGGCGCTGCGCCCGGAGTGGCGGGGGCCTGGGCGGCGGCCAGCTTGGACGGGTCGGACAGCAATGCCGGGTTGACGGAGATCGTCGCCGCCTCATTGCCGGAGGTCACGCTGAAGAAATTCAGCCCCGTACTGCCGTCAAGCCCCGCGCCGGCGCTGTGGACGCTGTTGACCTGGGCGGCGACGGCGGCGGCCAGGTTGTTGAGCGCCGTCCTGTTGTTCTGCAGGGACGTCTGCGCCTGGGCGACGCCGGCCAGATCGCCGCTCTGTAGGTCGCCGCGCGCCTGCAGGCCGGCGACCGTCACGGCGTTGGCGTCCACCCCGACGACCAGATCGGTGGTGGCGATGGAGACGTTCACCGTCCCATCGGAGTTATTCAGGACATTGATGTTCGCCAGCGATGACAGCTTGTCGAGCAGCTGGTCGCGCTGGTCGAGCAGATCATTGGGCTGCTGGCCGGCGACGTTGGACGCGCGGATGGTGGCGTTGAGCGCGGCGATCTGTGTGCCATAGGAATTGATCGTCTGAACGTCCGAGGCGGCCTTCTGAGAGAGCTGCGCGCCGACGCCGTCCAGCTGCGCGCCGATGGACTGGAAGGCATTCGTCAGTGTGACGCCGTTCTGAATGGCCGTGGAGCGGACCCCCAAGTCCTCCGGGTTGTTGGCGACGTTGTTGAAGCCCTGGAAGAACGACGTCAGGGCCGCGTTGAGTCCATTGTCCGACGGCTCGCCGTAGGCATTCTCGATCTGCTGGAGGGCGTCGCTCTGGGCCGTCTGAAGGCCGAGCGTACCATTGCCGGCGCGGAGCTGATTGCTCAGATATTGGTCCTGGGCGCGGGTGATGCTGTTGACGCTGACGCCGGTGCCGATCTGACCGTTGGGCAGGCTGCCCGCGATCGAGTCCGGCGCGGAAAGCGGGCCGTTGGCCTGAAAATTGGCGCTCTCGACGGAGTAACCGGGGGTGTTGGCATTCGAAATGTTGTTCCCGGTGACATCTTGCCCCAACTGAGAGGCGGCCAGCCCGCTTGCCCCGATATTGATTCCTAAAAACGTGGAAGGCATGGGTGTTCTCCGGTCAGCCCCCTCCCCCGATTGTCGGGGTGAGGCGGCTGTTCTAGGCGCGGCGGTCAAGCATTTTGCGCCCGCCGCACCGGCTCCCGCCGTACCTGAGATCGGCCCGGCGTCCCGCCTCCACAAAGAGGTCCAGCGAGAACGCGATGTAGGCTAATTCGTTCTGAATGAGCTGCTGGTTGCGTCGGCATAACTCCTGCGCCCGCTCCAGCGTCCGCCTGAGATTGTCGCGCACCCCGGCGAGCAGGGTCTGCTGACGGGCGGGCAGCCCCTCCATCAGCGCGGCGAGCGGGACGGCCTTCCCCTGCTCATCCTGCATGGCTTCTTGCCGTGCCTGGGTCGTTGCCTCGAGATGAACGAGGAGCTGCGCGTACTCATCCTGCAGCCCGCAGAACGTGTTCCGGTCGCAGGCGATCAGGGCGCGCTGCTGGGCCTCCAGCAGCTTGCAGTGCCGGGTTTGCAGCCTGAGTTCCTCACGCAAGAGGCGGGCGAGTTGGGTGGCGTCGGTCATGGTGAATTATTTCCCGTCAGGGCGATCCCGGTCTCGGACCCGGCGAATGAATTCGATGAATTCGCGGGCTTGTTTATTGCAAAGTCCCCTGCGGGGACTCCTCAGTCCGGGAGGGACTTCGTTTTATCCAAGCCCGCGAATTCATTCGCCGGGCCTTGCTGGCTAGATGAGAACGAAACGGCCCTACTTCCCATCTGGATTATCGGCGGCTTTCGGCTCCGGCTTGAGTCCGCTCTTTGGCGTCGCGGCCGGCGAGCCAAGGGCCGGAGACAACTCGTTGTACAGCATCCGGCCCAGGCCCAGGTCGCCGCGCTGCGACATCTGATCGGCCAGGGTCTGATCCATCATGTCCCGGAATATCTCCTGCTGATTGGACTGGTCACCCAGCAGCCCGCTCTGCGGAACGGTCTTGCGCATCTCCTTGAGCAGCAGGTCCGTGAAGTAGGCCTCAAACTGCTGGCAGGCTTTTTTTAGGTCCTGATGAGCCTTGTCCAGCGCGGGCGTAGCGGGGGCATTGATTTGAAGCTGCATCACTGCACCTCGATCTCGGCGTGGAGCGCGCCGGCCTCCTTCATGGCCTGTAGGATGGCGATCAGATCGCGCGGCGTGACCCCCAGGGCGTTGAGCGAGCGGACCACCTTGTCAATGGTCGTGCTGGCCGGGACCGGCATCAGCCGCTCGTTGCCTTCCTGCACCTTGATGGTCTTGCGTGGGGCAACGACGGTGCGGCCGCCGCTGAGGGGCGCGGGCTGCGAGATGACGGGCGCGTTGGCGATGGAGACGGTCAGGTTGCCGTGCGCGACGGCGCAGGCGGAGACGGCGACATCGCCGCCCATCACCACCGTGCCGGTGCGCTCGTTGATGACGATCTTCGCAACTTGATCGGTCTCGACGGGGACATTCTCCAGGGCGGCGATCAGGCCGACGGTGTCCGCGCCGGGCGAAAGCGTTACCTGGACGGTGCCGGCGTCCACGGCGCGCGCCCCGGCCGCGCCGTCGGGCAGGCGGGCGCGGATCGCCTTGGCGACGCGGGCGGCGGTGGTGTAGTCGGGGTCGTTCAGCGTGACCGAGAGTGTGCCGGCGTCGGCCCCCGAAAGGGTGGTCGGCACGTCCTGCTCGACGATGGCCCCGGCGGGGACGCGGCCCGCCGTGACGTGGTTCTTGGCGACGCTGCCGCCCGCCCCCCCGCCGGCCAGGAAGCCGCCGACGGAGACCGGCCCCTGCGCGGCGGCGCAGACCAGGCCGTTGGCCGCCTGCAACGGGGTCTGAAGCAGGGTTCCGCCTTGCAATGATTTGGCGTCTCCCAGGCTGCTCACCGTGACGTCAATGGCGCTGCCGCTGTGGACGAAGGGCGGCAGGGTGGCCGTGACCATGACGGCGGCGACGTTTTTGAGCTGCAGCGCGCCCGCCGGGACGGTGACGCCGAACTTTTGCAGCATGGAGGCGACCGACTGGGGCGTGAAGGTCGCCCCCGTCCCGTCCCCCGTCCCGGCGAGGCCGACGACCAGGCCGTAGCCGACGAGCTGATTGCCGCGCACGCCCTGCACGACGGCGATGTCTTTCAGCCGGCTCTGCGCGTGGGCGGTACCGGTCAGCAGGCCGAGCAGGCCGAGGGCGAGGAGAGTCTGTGGGAGTTTCATCCTGGCATGATTATCGGGCGAAGCGGCGATGAACTTGAGGGGGTTCCACACGCCGCAGGGGGCATCAGAACAAGAACTTGAAAAGGCGCGTGATGACCCCGTCGTGCTGCTTGTCGCCGACGGGGCCCTTGCCGCCGTACTTGATCTGGGCGTCGGCGACGAGCGGCGACTGGATCGTGTTGTCGGCGGCGATGTCCTGCGGACGGACGACGCCGGTGAGGGTGATCTCCTGCGTCTCGGCGTTCATGCCGACCTTGCGGTGTCCCTCCACCAGCAGGTTGCCGCCCGGCAGGACTTCCTTGACCGTGACCGTGATGCGGGCGGCGAGGTTGTCGGAGCGGCTGGTGCTGCCGCTGGCGTCGCTGCTGGTGCCGCCGCTCAACCCGAGGGCGGGAAGCACGCCCAAACCAAGTTGGAGCGAGCCGATGTGAATGACATTCGGCCCGGTCCCCGGCCCGTAATTCAGGCTCTCCGTCTTGGAGGTCTTGGTGGCGGCCTGCGAGGCCGCCGAGGCGTTCTCGTTAATGACGATGGTGAGGATGTCGCCGACGCGGTGGGCCTTGTTGTCTGCGAACAACGAGACGCTGGTGACGCCGCCGGGCGCATTCGCGCCGCTGCCGGGAAAGAGCGAGTCAGCGCGGGAAGGCACGATAATGGCGGCGGTCAGCAGCAAGGGGATCAGGCGCTTCATGGGTTACGGCTCCAGTTGAACGGTCTGGGCATCCAAGACGGTGACGGTGAGATCGGTCACGCAGTTCTCGCGGTGGACGCGGATGGCGTCTCCCGCCGCGCCATTGTCACGGGCGGTGCCTTTGGCGGTGATGGCGAGGTCGCCGTCGTCAATGCGGATGGTCACGGGGTCGCCCCGATGGACTAAGAGGGGGTTCGTTTTGGCAGAAACGGACGGAGATGCCCCCCCAGCCCCCGATTCTGGGGGAGCCGGAGAAGAGGCTGTCAAGTCGGCATGATCCGCGCCTTCCACGACGGCGTCCTTCCCCGGATGAAAGCCGGCCTGGCGCAGCTTCAGCGCGAGGTCGCCGCGCGTCAGATGGCGCACGTCACCGGGGAGCGGGGCGCGACCGACGGTCACTTTGGCGAGGCGGGCGCGGAGCGCCGGGTCGCCGCCGGTCAGGTCGGCGACGGAACCCAGGGAGAAGAAATCCCCGGCGTCCGGCGACACGGACGCCGCGGGTTTGAGGGCGACATGGACGGGCGCGGCGGCCCCCCCCGCCCCCAATGCCGGGGGAGCCAGAACAGCCAATGTGAGAGCCAGGAGCGGCTTCATGCGGGCGATCCTCCGCAGGGGCGACCCGCCGGGTCGCCCCTACACAATGCCTTACGCGCTGCGGAGCTGGTTGGCCGTGGCGAGCATCTGGTCCGCCGTCTGGATCGCCTTGGAGTTGGTCTCGTAGGCGCGCTGGGCGGTGATCATGTTGACCATCTCCTGCACGATCTGCACGTTGGACATCTCCAAAGTGCCCTGCGTGAGCGAGCCGTAGCCGTTCTGCCCGGCGGTGCCGTCCGTGGGGGCGCCGGAGGCGGCCGTCTCCTGATAGTTGTTGCCGCCGATGTGTTCCAGGCCCGCCGGGTTGGAAAAGTTCGTGAGAGCGATTTTGCCGACGGTCTGCGGCTGCGTGCTGTTGCCCTGGACGACGGACACCGTGCCGTCCGCGCCGATGTTGACCTGGGAGCCCGAGGGGATGGTGATCTCCGGCTGGATGGCGTAGCCATCGGAGTTGACGAGCTTGCCCTGGTTATCGAGCTTGAACGAGCCGTCGCGGGTGTAGCCCGTACTCCCGTCCGGCAACAGGACTTTGAAGAAGCCATTCCCCTGAATGGCGACGTCCAGCGGGTTGCCGGTGTTCTGGAGGCTGCCCGGATCAAACATGGTCTCGGTCGCGGCGGGCTTGACGCCCAGGCCGATCTCCAGGCCGGTAGGGGTCGTGACGCCGTCGGCGGCGGTGGCACCGGCGGGGCGCATCTCCTGGTACATCAGGTCCTGAAAATCCGCCCGGCTGTGCTTGAAGCCGACGGTGTTGACGTTGGCGAGGTTGTTGGAAATGACGTCCATGTTGGTCTGCTGGGCCATCATCCCCGTGGCCGCCGAATAAAGGGCGCGCATCATGCTGTGTGGTCTCCTTGCGGGATGCCCCGCCGGTCGGGCGGAGCGGACGGCTCGGCCTCCGCCCCCACAGGGGACAGTCCAGCCGAGAATTACTTGTAGGGGCATGGCGCGCCATGCCCCTACGGGTTACACCTTCGGCACGTCGTTGACGGCCTTGTTGGTGGCGTCGTCCTCGGCCTGCACCATCTTCTGGTCGGTCTCGTAGGCCCGCTGCACGGCGATCATGGCGACCATCTCCTGGACGACGTTGACGTTGGAGGCTTCGAGATAGCCCTGATGCACCGTGGCGTCCGGCCCAGCGGGGGCGGCGCTGGCCTGGGCGAACAAGTTATCGCCCTGCTTGGACGCGCCGGTCGTCCGGGTGACGCTGACGAGCTGCAATTGTCCGACGCTGACACCGTCGGCCCGGACGTCGCCGCGCGGGGAAATGGTGATGTCTTTGGCGCGGGCGGGGAGCGAAATCGGGCGGCCGCTCTGATCCAGGACGGCCCCCTGGCCGTTGGCCTGAACCAGCAGGCCCTGGGCGTCGCGCGTCAGCGCCCCGTCACGGCTATAGCGGACGCCCTGCGGGGTCTGGACGGCGAGGTAGGCGTCGCCGGTGAGGGCGACATCGAGGGGGTTACCGGTCTGCTGCAGCGCGCCGCCGGAGAAGTCGGTGGCGAGGGCGCTCAGGCCCGCGCCGGGGCCGAGGCCGCCGACGCTGGGGCCAGCGGCGCCGGTTACGCGCCGCAGCAGCGTCTCCGGGAAGGACTGGAACTGCGGCAGGTCGCGCTTGTAGCCGGTCGTGCCGGCGTTGGCGAGGTTCTGGGCGATGGCGTCCTGCGCCGCCTCATTGGCGAGCATTCCGCTGGCCGCCGTGTAGATTCCGCGTGTGATGGCTGTCGGTTCCTTGCGAGAAAGTGTTGACAGCGTGATTATCGGCGCGGCCCGGCAAAAACCGCAGATGAAAAAGATGCGGGGTTTTGCTCGTTTTTGGGTACAGTGTGCCGCCGGCAGAACAGCGAGATACGGCCGCCGGAATAAGGGAATGGCATGACGCAGCACAACACGGAGCGGATCATCGAGGAGTTCCTGGGGGGAAATCCACGGGCGACCGAATGGCGGGCGCTGCGGCAGGCGCTGGAGGGCCGTCTGATCAGCCTGCGCCGGCAGCGCCAGCGCGAGGCGGAGGACGGCGCGCCGGAGGCGCGGCTGGCGTCGCTGGACGCGCAGATCACCGCGCTGGACCGGCAGGTGGCGACGCTGGAAACGGAGGAGGCCGTCGCGCAGTTCGTCGAGGACTCCATCAAGTACACAGTCGCCCAGAGTGACCTGGAGGCGGGTCTGGAAGAGGAAGAGTAGCCGGCTCCCGTTGGGGTACAATCACTATGATCCCACTTCTGGAACAAGCCGTCGCCCATGCCCGCCAATGGTGACATCCTCGCCCGCCCGCAGCCGCCCCGCCTACGCCGCCTTCCTCGTCGGCACGATCCTCCTCGGCCTCGCCTCCCGCCGCTTCTCACACTGGCTCCCCTGGTGGCTGGCGAAGAACGCGGGGGACATTCTCTACGCGACGATGACTTTCTGGCTGGCCGGACTTCTGTTCCCGCGCCTCCCCACCGGCCGGGCCGCCGTCGCCGCCCTCCTTTTCTGCGTCGTTATTGAGTTCGCCAAGCTCATCCAGACACCCGGACTGGTCGCCGCCCGGCGCACGACGGCGGGCCACCTGGCGCTGGGCAGCGGGTTTCACGTCTCCAATCTGGTCTGCTACGGGATCGGAATCCTGTTGGCAACGGGCATTGAGATCGGGACACAGCGTCAGCGGGTGCAGAGCGGGCCGAATACCAGAGACCGAGGGCGCTCGGCCCGGCGGAAAGATTAGCGCGGCTCTTCCGAGTCGCGTGACGACCAAGGCGAGTGTCTCGGATTTTTTGGCTGCGCTGTTGACTCTCAGGCAACAATGAGCTATAATGGCGTATGGCGGCGGTTGCCGATAGGCTGACGCAGTCGGAGCTCTCTTCTCTGGGCGCGCGACTGCGCGCGCTGCGGACGGGGCGCGGGTGGACGCTGGACGATCTGGCACACCGGGCAGGGTTGAGCAAGTCGTACCTGTCGCGGCTGGAAGACGGCGGGCGGCAGCCGTCCATCGCCGCCCTGCTGTCGCTGGCACAGGCGCATGGCCTGCCCCTGGCGTCACTGTTCGGGACAGCGGAGGAGAGCAGTCGCCGCTGCGCCATCGTGCGCGCCGACGAGGCCGCCCCCCAGCGGGGAAACGGCCTCACCTACACGCCGCTGTCGCGCGCCGGTCGCGCCGCCGACATGCAGCCGATCCGCGTCACCGTGCCCGCCGATCGTGCCGGTGATGAGATGTACCAGCACGACGGCGAGGAATGGCTGTACGTTTTGTCCGGCACACTGCGCCTTGCCCTCGCCGACGAGACGCATACACTTCACCCCGGCGACGCCGCCCACTTCGACGCCCGCATTCCGCATCGCCTTTCCGCCCTGGACGGCCGTGACGCCGAACTCATCCTGGTCGCCTGTGCCGGCCCCAGGATGCTGCTGGACAGCTACCTCTAAAGCCGTCCGGCCCCTCCGCTCCCCCCTCCAGTCAACGCCGCTGGGCCTCTTCCGCGACAGTGCTGTCTTTGCCTCAAGTTGACCCAAAGACAAAACTGGAGGAAAGAACCGTGGCAACCAAAGTGATTGCGGCGCCCGAAGGCTCGCGCCTGCGCGCCGACTGTCTCAACTTCTGGGAGGTGTGGGCGCAGGCCATCGCGCTCATCTCCCCCACCATGACCGCCGCGCTGATCGTGCCGGCGATGTACGGCGCGGCCGGCACGGGGAGTTGGCTGGCCTACCTGTTCGGGACGATCATGCTGCTCTTCGTTGCCCTGAACCTTAACCAGTTCGCCCGCCGCTCGACCTCAGCCGGGTCCATGTACGCCTACACGTCGCGCGGCCTCGGCTCCACCGCGGGCGGCATCGCCGGCTGGTGCCTGATCTGGGCGTATCTGTTCATCGGCATCGCCGGGCTGACCGGCTTCACCAACTTCGCCAGCATCCTGCTGGGCATGATGCACATCCACGTCCCACTGACGGCGCTGTTCGTTTTCTGCGCCGCAGTCGCCTGGTACATCTCGTACAAGGACATCCAGGTCTCCACCATCCTGATGCTGGTTTTGGAGGGCATCTCGGTGGCGTTCATCGTCATGCTGATGGGCGTTGTCCTGTTCAAGCATGGCGTCCCGGTGGACCACGCACAACTCACGCTGCACGGGATGAAGATGAAGGGCATGGGCCTGGGCGTCGTGATCGCCATCTTCAGCCTGGTCGGCTTCGAGTGCGCGACGGCCTTCGGCGAGGAGACCAAGACGCCGCTCAAGACGATTCCCCGCGCCGTGATCTGGAGCCTGGCAGCGACCGGCATCTTCTTTGTGCTGGTGGCCTACATGGAGGTCTATGGCACGCGCAATTACCCCACGACGCTGGACCAACTCGCCGCGCCGCTCAACACGCTGGCGGAACTCAACGGCGTCGGCTGGCTGAAAGTCCCGATCTCCATCGGCGCGATGATCAGCTTCTTCTCGCTGGCGCTGTCCTGTATGAACGCGGGCGCGCGTATCCTCTACCCAATGGGCCGGCACGGCGTCTTCCACGCTGCCGTGGGCAGGTCGCATGGGGTCCACGAGACACCGCACGTCGCCGTCACCATCATGGCCCTACTGATGTTCGTGATCGTCACGGCCATCTACGGGGCGCATGGGGCGGTGCTGGACGTGTTCAACTGGGCCGGGACGTTCGGCGCGTTCGGGTTCCTGTTCGGCTATTTCTTCATCACGGTCGCCGCGCCGTTCTACTTGAAGAAGGAAGGGACGCTGACGGCGGGGAACATCGCCCTGTCGGCGGTGACATGCGTGCTGCTGCTGGTGCCGGCGGTCGGCAGCGTCTACCCGGTGCCGGACCCGCCGGTGAACCACTTCCCGTACATCTTCCTGGCCTACTTACTGGTCGGGGTGGCCTGGTTCCTGACCCTGCGGATGCGCTCGCCGGAGACGGTCCAGGAGATCGAGCGGGACATCGAGGAGACGCACGGACGGTTCGGCGTGTCCTCCGAGGAGGCGCTGGCGACGTAGGAATCCGGGAACCCACCCCGGCCCGGCAAGCCGGTCCACCCCTCCCGAAGCAGGAGGGGAACAGTAACTGCTGGGGACGAACCTCAGTGAGCCGGGGGGGGTTCTCATCCTCACCGACCAAAGGTCGTGCTTCCATGCCCTACCTCACAGGGATTTCCCTGTACCCAATCAAGTCGCTGGACCCCATGGCCGCAACGGAGGCGACCGTACTCGCCTCCGGCGGCCTGCGGCACGACCGCGAATTGGCCCTCTTTGACGAGGAGGGAAAGTTCGTGAACGGCAAGCGCTCGCCGCTGGTCCACGGGCTGTGCGCGGCCTTTGATCCGGCGATCGGGGCATTGTGCCTGGAGATCCGGGCGACGGGCCGTGCTTGTCATTTTTACCTGCCTGACGACCAATCCGTACTCAACGCCTGGCTCGGCGACTACTTCGGCAAGCCCATCACCCTGCGCCGGAATACCGAGGGCGGCTTCCCCGATGACTTGAACGCCCCCGGCCCGACCGTCATCAGCACGGCGACGCTGGAGGAGGTCGCCTCCTGGTTCCCCGGCCTGAGTGTCGAGAGTGCGCGAGTCCGCTTCCGGGCCAATTTAGAGATCGGCGGCGTGCCGCCATTTTGGGAGGATCAATTGTTCGGCGAGGCGGACGGCGTGGTCCCGTTCCAGATCGGCGATGTGACATTGCACGGCGTCAACCCCTGCCAGCGCTGCGTCGTCCCACCCCGCGACCCGCAGACGGGCGAGGCGATTCCGGACTTCTCCCCGATCTTCCGGGCCAGGCGCGAGGAGACGCTGCCCGCCTGGGCGACGCGCTCTCGCTTCAACCACTTCTACCGCCTCGCGGTCAACACCCGCATCCCCGCCGCCGAGGCCGGAGAAATTTTGCGCGTGGGAGACGAGGTTCACTTGACACCAGGCCCCTAGAGCGGGCGCTTCAGGAAGATCGTCCATGCTTGCCACAGGAAAACCACGCCCCAGAAGAGCGTCACCCAGGGTGGCTTGGCCCAGCAGCGCCACTCGCGCACGCCCCGCGCGGCGGCGAGCAGGTAGAAGAGTGTCGCCAGGCCGGAGAGGGCGAGCAGCGCGTACCGCCCGAAGATTAGGACCAGGAACGCGGCCTTGCAGAAGGTGAAGGCCCAGCCTGCAAACTGCTGGCCCTGTTTTTGTCGTTGGTAGGAGTTCATGGTCAGTGACCTTGCTGATTATGTCAGGGCGACCCGACGGGTCGCCCCTACATTTTCGCCATCGTCAGAGGAATCACCGCCCCCCGGCGTTCGCGGCCACGATGGAAGACATTGTACTCGCAGAAGGAGACGGCCTCGCCGCGCTCAGTCAATATCTTGGTGCAGCACTCCTGGATGCGCTTCTGGTCGTAGGTATGCGCGTCCATGAAGGGCTTGACGACGACCCGGAAGACGCGCCGCCCGAACTGCTCCGGCTTGCCGATCAGCGGCAGGGCGTCGCGCAGGCCGGCGCGGGCGAACAGCGTGGCGAGGTCACGCAGAGTCCGGCGGGCGCGCAGGTGGGCGAGGTCAGACCAGACGCGGCGCAGGGCGCTGCCGACTAGGCCCGCGAAGGAGATGCGGTCGGCGAAGAGTTCCAGATAGCGGGCGACATCCAGATGCCGGGGCAGGGGCGTGAGAGTTGTCCGCCCTTCGTCCAGGAAACCGTAGGTGAGGGCGCAGCAGTCCGGGTGAGAGCAGGGCAGGCCGACGAAGTCCGCCGAGCGCAGCCCGCCCCCGGTCTGCCGCTCCAATTTCCCCAGCACCCCCGTCAGGGTCATGCGGTCCTCCGGGCGGTAGTCATGCTGGTAGCGGCCCGTGTCCATGACCGGCTGGAAGACGAGGCCAGCAACGGCCTCATGGGACAGGGCGAAGCGGTACAGGTCGCCGATCTCGCCGTCGTTGACGCCGCGCTCGACGGTGGCGACGAGGTTGACGAACAGGCCCGCCTGCCGCGCCGCGTCCAGCGCCGCCGCCTTCTCGCGCCGTAGGTCGCGCCCGTAGAAGTGTGCGTGCCCCTCCGGGCGGAACGATGAGAACGAGAAGTATAGCTCGATGCGCTCCCGATGCCCCGCCAGCGTCCGCGCCAGCGCCTCGCTCCGGCCCAGGCGCAGGCCGTTGGTGTTGACCAGGACGCGCCCGATGGGGTAGGACAGCGCGAGTTCCAATATCTGGGCGAACTGCGGATGGATGGTCGGCTCGCCGCCGGAGAGCATCAGCACGTCCAGGCGGGGCTGGGTGCGAAAGAAGGCGTCCAATCGGCGGCGGGCTTCCTCGGACGTCAGGAAGTCATGGCCCTGGGCGTCAGCGTAGCACGTCGGGCAGCGCAGGTTGCAGGCCCGGGTGATCTCCAGCAACAGCACGCAGGTTGGCGGCCCGCCCGCCTCCCCCGGCCCGCAGCAGCACCCGCCACCGCTGGTTCGGTCCGGGACGTACTGCCGCAGGCGCAGATACTCCCCGGCGTCCGAGGCCACCAGCGCGCGGCTCTCCCCGTGCCGCCCACACCGCTGCGCGATCCAGACCTGTCCGTTTTCCTCAAACAGCCGCCCCGGCACGTCCCTTAAGCACGTCGGGCACAACCCCCGCGTCTCCTCCGACCAAGTTGCTGTCATCATCAGAACCACCTATTCCACAGGAATGAGACCGTTAATGAAAATAACGCGAGCAGGAACATATACCCCATGCCGCGCACGAACGGCAGCGCCCTGCCGTTGACCATCGGCACACCGAAGGCGAGGAGAGCAATCCCCATCCCGGAGGCCAAAGCGTTGGCGACGGCCATCCCCGCGAGGCCGCCGGCCGCGACTTGCAGCAGGCCCCGTAGCCTGGCGTCTTCTTGTTCGGGCGGCGCATCAACTTGCGGCTGTGGCACGGACGGCGGCGGGGGCCACACGGCGGAAATGTCCGTGCCGCAGTTCTGACAGAGGTGCGCCGCGTCTTCTACGGGCTGCCGACAGTTCGGGCAATGCCTCACGTCCTCGTCTCCCTCACCCTCACCATTGTTGGTGGAACAGAGTCGGGCCGAAGCAGACGGCGGTAGCCCCCAGCACGGTGAGCACCCAGCCCCAGCCCAGGCCGCGCGCAAAGGCGGGATACGTCCGGTAGACGGCCAGGTACAGAATTGGCGTCACAAGGAAGCCGAGGCACATGACGAAAAAGGAGGCGACGGAAAGAACCGGACCCAGCGCGAAGTCGCCGGTCTGGCTGCGGGTGATGAGCTTGCCGGCGGGCGGTGCGGGCGGAGGCGGCGTACCTTCCGGCGGCGGGGGCCAGACGGCAGGCATCTCCGTTCCACAGTTCGGGCACAGCCGCGCATCATCGGCCACCTGACGGCCACAGTGAGGGCAGGTTTTCATGGTAGGTCAGTGGTGCTGGTACATGGTACTCAGGGCGACGAAGCACAGGGCGACCGCGCCGAGCACCAGAGCAACCCCTGTCATATATATCCAGCCGAGGCTGCGGGCGAAGACCGGATAGCGCGGGCGCGCCCACAGATACCCGCCAAGTGCGACAAAAAAGAATAGTCCGTAGAGCACCAGAAGATCGCCGTGTACAGGGAACAGCAGAGACACGAACTGCCAGACGACGGGCGAAAGCACTCCGACGACGATGCCCAGTGCGATGTCCCCGCCCCGGCGGCCGGTCAGGAGACGCACGGGCGGCACAGACGGCGGCGCGGCGTCCGGTGGCGGGGGCCAGACGGTCGGCATGGCCGTGCCGCAGTGGGGGCAAACGGTTTTCTCAGGCGCGACCGGCTGGCCGCAGTGGAGACACGGGCGCATGGGAGGCAGCCTCCTTCGGTGAAGGCAGGCGCAGCAGGCGGGTCAACTGCGCGGCGAAGAACACACAACCCCCGAGGCAGGCCCACTGGGCGACGGTCAGGCCGTCCACAGGCGGCGTCGGGTGCTCTCGGTAGAATTCGATGACGAAGCGGGCGAGGCAGTAGAGCAGGCCTTGCAGGTAAAACAGGGCGTTCTCGCGAGGGCCACGGCGCTCGTAGACCAGCAGCGCGCCCAGGATGAGCAGGGCGGCGAGGGAAAGATAAATCTGGGTCGGGTGACGCCATGCGCCGTGCTGCCAAATGGCCCAGGGCACGATGGCCCGGCTGACGGGGACGCCGTAGCAGCAGCCGCCGAAATAGCAGCCGAAGCGCCCCACCGCCTCGCCCGCGCAGAGGGCGACGGCGAACAGGTCCCCGGTAGGCCGCGTGATGCCGAGGTGGCGCTTGTACAGAAACACGGACAGGTAGCCGAACGCGACTGCGCCCAACACCGTCTTGCCCGCCGTGCCGCCGAAGACCCACTGGCTCAGGTTCGCGCCGGCCAGCCCGCCGATCAGCCCCGCGCCCATCAGCGCCATGACGCCCGGCGTGGCGATCCCGCGCCGCCGCGCCATCGCGTAAAACGCCGCGAGACCCATCAGGTAGCCGAGCGCGTAGCAGAGGGGCGAAAGAAGGGCGTTCACGGGCGCTTCTCCGGCGGGGCGCAGTCAATGACGAAGCGGCGCAGGGCGGCGTAGTAGGCGTGGCCGCCGACGGCCTCGGTGTCGTTGTGGGTCGCGCCGCGCAGCGTCAAGAGTTGCTTCGGCCCCGGCGCGGCTTGGTACAATCGTTCGCCCATCACGTAGGGAACCACGTCGTCGTCGCGGCTGTGGATGAAGAGCTTGGGACAATGGACCTGGCCGATCTTGTCAATCGAGCGCATCTGCGTGCGGACGCAGAACCGGGGCACGAACGGCAGGGTCACGCCCGCCATGTCCGGCAGGGAGGTGAAGCCCGACTGCACGATCAGTCCCGCCGGGCGGACGCGCCGCGCCAGGTCAATGGCGATGGCCCCGCCAAGCGACTCGCCGAACACGACGATGCGGCGGGCCGGGATGCCGCGCACCCTGGTGAGGTAGCGCCAGGCGGCGTCCGCATCTTCGTAAAGGCCCTGCTCCGACGGCGCGCCCGCGCTCCGGCCGTAGCCCCGGTAGTCCAGGGCGAACACATCTGCCGGGGCCAACGACAGTTTCTCAATCAAACGGCGACGATCCGTGATGTTGCCGCCGTTGCCGTGCAGGAACAGCACCACCGTCTGAGGCGGGCGAGGCGCGCGGCAGTACCAGCCGTCCAGCGTGGTCCCGTCCGCCGCCCTCAGCCGGCAGTCCTCCATCTCAGACGCCGCCTGCCCGCCCGTGACCGGGTGGTAAATGAACTGCTTCTCCAACAGCATCGCCAGCCCGACCAACAGGACGTAGAGCAGCAACATCGCGCGGAGGAACCGAACGATCTTGCGTAACGGGCGCCCGCTGGCGTTTATTGCATGCGTCCCAGCCTTGCCGGCCGCAAAGCGATGCACCTGCATGATACGCCCATTATACGCCCTTTTTGGCGGCCGTGCATAGGCCGAAAGTCCCAAACAAGCCGACGCCTTGCGCTCGCTCATCGGTGCGTGCTACAATGACCTGCGGCGTCCAGCGCCGTAAGGAGTCCCGCGATGGCACTGACACTGACCCGTGAGCGCGTGGAGGAGACGGTGGCGCAGTATGTCTATCCGCGACCGATCACCTTTGACGAATGGCTGGAGACGGGAGACCGCGAGTCACTGACGCACCTTATCAACGGTACGCCCGTGGAGCAGCCCATGGTTCAACTGGAACACGAGAAACTTAACCTATGGCTTCTGCATGTCCTGGCACTGTATGTGCGGCGGGCTGGGCTTGGCACTGTGTTGGGCACGCGCTCTTCGGTGCAGATCAGCCAATACCAGGGCCAGGTGCCCGACCTGTTCTTCGTGCGCCGGGAGCGGGAACATCTGATTACGTCGAAGGCGACCCGAGGGGCGCCGGACCTGGTGATCGAGATCATCTCCTCGAACGACCGCCGGGCCGACATCAACGCCACCGAGGCGGATTACCGGACGTTGGGTGTGGACGAGATCGTCTACATCGACCTGCCGCGCCTGCGGGTGCGGGTCCTGCGCCGGACGGACACGGGCTACCAGGAAGAGACGCTGTCCGGCCAGCCGCTCACGCTCCGCTCCCTGGGCGGCCTGACCCTGGCCTGGGACTGGCTGTTCGTGGAGCCGCGCCCCGACGAGATCGACACGGTCCTGTCGCTTTTGGGTGAGCGCTCCCGTTAATCGCGGTTTGGCCGTGTTGCTCCCTCCGACGTTTTCCGCCTTCAATGCCGTCCGATGGCAATGGCGACAACTTTTTGCCGGAAACGTGGGACTGTTATCATGGAGGAATGGGGATGCGGCTGAAACAGGAACAGATGGTTCGGCTGGTCACACGGGCAGCTCAGGGGGATCGGAACGCCTTTGACGACCTGGTGCGGGCCTTTCAGGACCGGGCCGTTGCCCTGGCGGTGGCCACCCTGGGCGATCATCACCTGGCCGAAGATGCGGCTCAAGAGGCATTCCTCGAAGCCTTCCGGGATCTCGCCAGCCTTCGCGCGCCCGCTGCCTTCCCCGCCTGGCTCCGCCGGATCGTTCAGAAGCACTGCGACCGGATCACACGCCGCAAGCGGCTGGACACCGTTTCCTGGGACCTCCTGAGCGACCGGACAAGCCCCCAGCCTGGCCCGGCGCAGGCCGCGGAGAGCCATGAACTGACAGCCCAAGTCCGGCAGGCCATCGACCGTCTGCCGGAACACGAGCGGGCAGTGACCCTGCTGCGGTACATGGGGCGGCAGAGCTATTCCGAAGTCGCCGAGTTCGCCGGTATCCCCCTGAGTACCGTGAAGAGCCGACTCCATTCCGCCCGCGCCCACCTGAAAGGAGACTTGCTCGCCATGTCCGAGGCCGAACTTCATGCGGCGCGTCCCTCGCGCGATGACGCTTTCCTCGCGCAGATTCAGGATGCCATCGCCCCCGCCGTCGCCGTCCTCGTGGCGGGCGACGCCGTCCATCCACCCGGACCCGCCCACAACCCCTATCCCGGCGGCCATCCCGTTTCAGAGGTGTGGATCAAGATTCTCACCTGGTCCCTGCGTACCGGCGCCGATGAATTCGATCTGATCCCTGGGAATGCAGGGGTCGCCCTGGAGAGCCAACAGTACGGCCGCCTCTTGGACTTGCCGGCATCGCTTCAGACTGCATTGGTGGATCGCTTTAAGTCCGGTGCCTGCCTGGACATGGCGGTGCGAGACAGGCCGCAGCGGGGCACGATGCCCCTGCACTACCGCGTGGATGACCGCATCTACACCCTGCACCTTCAGACCATCCCGACGGAATGGGGCGAACGCTTGAAAGTCCAGATCCGGCCGCCGGCCACCACTGACCGAGCGGCCCCGGAGGTGTCGGAACAGCCGGCGTTTCCCCGCACAAGTGACGGTGTTATTGCTCAGTGAATCTGTCCAGGTTAATTGCTCAGTGAATCTGTCCACCAACGGCGAATACGTTCGCCATGGAGAACATCACCGGAGCGATCACCTTGAGCGCCAAAGAACAGCGACAGATCGACGTGCTGACGCGCCTGGCCGCCGGGGCCCTGGACCGGGCGCAGGCGGCA
>JAFAZD010000366.1 GCA_019239955.1 Armatimonadota bacterium
CGTGCCCCTGCTGCTGATCCTGAAGACCCCCAAGCGACCGGACAAGCAGGAGGCGGTGGTGATGGCCGAATGACTTTCTCCGTTCACCCTAGCATATCAACCGGTACGACCTATACAGCCCATACAGCAACATCTACCTGTTGCGAATTCCTTACGGCAAAAGATAACGCGCTGCGGGTAACAAAAATTAAGCGTTTTATGTTAAAATGGTCCTGAGCGATTTGACATGGGGGCAGAGAATCATGGCCGTTGTGAACATATCCCTTCCCGATCAGATGAAGGACTACATTGACGAGCGCTTGAGCGAAGGCCAGTTCAGCAGCACGAGCGAGTATTTCCGTGATTTGGTACGTGAAGACCAGAAGCGCCGGGCGCAGGAGCGCCTGGAAGAGCTTCTACTCGTTGGGCTGGAAAGCGGCGAGCCGATTGACGTGACCGAGGAGTATATTCAGCAAAAACGTGCCGAGCTTCTGGCCCGGATTAAGGGGAGTCAGAAACGTGGCAGTTAAGCGCGCTCGCATCACTCCCCAGGCGGAGCGCGACATTGACGGCGAGACGGTCTATCTCGCCGAAAAAGCGGATGCCGAGACCGGCATCCGCTTTTTCGAGGCGGCACATGAGACGTTCCAGGCGCTTCTGGAGATGCCGGGCAGGGGCCGAGTGCGGGCGCTCACCAATCCCCGCCTGGCGGATGTTCGGCAATGGCCGGTTTCGGGGTTTGAGAAGTATTTGATCTTCTACCGGATCGTTCCCACCGGCGTTGACATTGTCCGTGTGTTGCACGGCGCCAGGGACATTGACCGGATACTTGACGAAGAGACGCAGGGCCATTGAAGATTTCGCCCTCTCCGGCTGTGTGGGCGGCCTGCCGCGTCCCAAGAACAACCCCAAAGCCGTCAGTGGATCGGCCTGCTGTTCGCCCTCTGCCTGCCCCTGCTGCTGTTCGCCCTCTGCCTGCCCCTGCTGCTGTTCCTGAAGACCCCCAAGCGACCGGACACGCAGGAGGCGGTAATGATGGCCGAGTAGGGGCGACCCATCGGGTCGCCCGTACATATTGGCGGGTCGCCCCTACATGTTGACGGATTGTGCCCCTGCGCCGTCCGCCCTTCCCCTTCATTGACAACCCCTGCCCCCCTGTGGTACACTCTCAGCCAGCGAAAAGCCGATTTCAAAGCGTCCCAAACGCCGCGTTTTTCCCATCGCACGACAGGAGTATCCCGCTTATCATGCAGGTGACAAAGGAGCCGCTTGAACCGTGTCAGGTCGCGCTCACGATTGAGGTGGGGCCGGATAAGGTCGTCCAGGCCGTGGACCGCGCCTACCGCGAGTACGCCAAATACGTCACGGTGCCGGGCTTCCGCAAGGGCAAGGCCCCCATGAGCTTCGTCCGCCAGCGCGTCCCCGAGGCCGACGTGCGCCAGCGCGCCGCCGAGCTGCTGGTCGAGCCGGCCTACAACGAGGCGCTGAAGCAGGAAGAGGTCACGCCCTACGCCCCCCCCAAGCTGGAACTGGTGCAGCTGGAGCTGGCCGAGAAGCCGTTCATCTTCAAGGCCGTCGTCCCGCTCGCCCCGCAGGTGGAGCTCGGCCCCTACACCGGCCTGGAGATCGAGCGTCCCAGGTACGTCCTGACCGATGAGGACGTGGACCGGCAGATCGAGCGAATGCGCGAGCGCGCCGCCGACTACCCCATCGCTGAGCGACCCGTGCAGCCGGGCGACCTGGTGATCGGCGATGTCGCTGCGAGCGTCGAGGCCCGGCCCGAGGCCGCCGCGCCCCGCCCGACCATGATCGAGATCGGCGCGGAGGGCAACATCCCCGGCTTCGACGATCAGCTCATCGGCCTGAGCGTGGGCGAGATCACCACCTTCACCCTCCCCTACCCCGAGGACTATCCCGAGGAGGACCTGGCGGGCCAGGAGGCGGAATTCACCGTCACGGTCAAGGAGATTCGGGCGAAAGAGGTCCCGCCGCTCGATGACGAACTGGCGAAGAAGATCACCAACGGCAAGATCGGGTCGCTGGACGCCCTTAAGGCCGACATCCGCGCGGACATGGAGCGCAGCCTGGTGGAGAGCGCCGACCGACAGGTGGAGAGCGGCCTGGTGGACCAGATCGTGGCGAACTCGACGATCCAGTACCCGCCGGTACTGGTGGACGCCGAGGTGGAGGACGACGCCAAGCAGTTGATGAGCCGCCTGGAACAGCAGGAGATGAGCCTGGACGATTACCTGGAGCGGGTCGGCAAGACGCGCGAACAATTGATGGGGGAATTCCAGGAGGCCGCCGCCAAGCGCATCGAGATCGGCCTGGCGCTCGGCGAGATCGCCGAAAAGGAGGGCCTGGCGGTGACGCCGGAGGACGTGGACGCGCTGGTCGCCGCGCAGGCCGAGCAGCAGCGCACCACCCCGGCGGCGGTGCGCGCCATGCTGGAGTCCAACAAGGCGATGGACGCGCTCGCCAACCGCGCGCAGACCAAAAAAGTCCTGGATTTTCTCCGTGCGTCCGCCATAATCAAGGAGAAGGAAGTCTCGTCGAACCAGGCGAACCCGGACGATCTGGAGGAGGCCGCCGCCGAGGCCGAGGACAACATCGAGATGGCGGCGATGACAACAGAAAGCAGCCACGCATGACCTGGATCCCCACCGTTGTCGAACAAAGCCCGCGCGGCGAGCGCGCCTACGACCTCTGGTCGCGCCTGATGAAAGACCGGATCGTCTTCATCGGCGACCAGGTCCACCCGACGATGGCGAACGTCATCATCGCCCAGTTCCTGTTCCTGGAGAAAGAGGACCCGGACACGGACATTCAGGTCTACATCAACTCGCCGGGCGGCGACGTGATGGCCGGCCTGGCGATCTACGACACCATGAAGCTGGTCAGGCCGGACATCCAGACGTTCTGCGTCGGCATGGCCGCCTCGATGGGCGCCGTCCTGCTCTCCGGCGGCACCAAGGGCAAGCGCTTCGCGCTGCCCAACGCGCGCATCATGATTCACCAGGGCAGCGCCGGCTTTTCGGGTACGCCGTCGGATATCGAGATCCAGTTCCGCCTGATCGCCTCCTTCAAGGAGAAACTCACGGAGATTCTGGCGGAGAACTGCGGGCGCGAGTTCTCGCAGGTCGCCAAGGACATTGACCGCGACTACTGGATGACGCCCCAGGAAGGCGTTGAGTACGGCATCATTGATGAGGTCGTGCAGAACAAAAAGTGATGGATCCCGCAGGCCCCCTCACCCCGGCCGCAAGCGACCGGCCTTCTCCCCAGCGAGGGACGAGCGGCGGAGGGAGAGGGGGTCGGGGGATGAGGGGGTCCGTGGGCCCGAAGAAGGATGCGCATGGCAAGAATCGGGACGGATCGCAACGACAGCCGCTGCCTGCTCTGCGGCAAGACCCGCGAGCAGGTCAAGAAGCTGATCCTGGGCGTGCATGGCGGGGTCTGCCTGGAGTGCGTGGACCTGTGCAACGAGATCGTGCGCAGCGACACGGCGCAGGCCGACGAGATCACCGCCCTGGGCCACGTCCCCAAGCCCAAGGAGATCTATCACATCCTGTCCCAGTACGTCGTCGGCCAGGAGGCGGCCAAGCGCTCCCTGTCCGTCGCCGTCTACAATCATTTCAAGCGAATCAACGTCAAGTCGTCCGATGTCGAGCTGCAGAAGAGCAACATCCTCCTGATCGGCCCCACCGGCAGCGGCAAGACTCTGCTGGCGCAGACGCTGGCGAAAATTCTGAACGTCCCCTTCGCCATCGCCGACGCCACATCGCTCACTGAGGCCGGCTACGTCGGCGAGGACGTGGAGAACATCCTGCTGAAACTCATGCAGGCGGCGGACAACGGCGAGCCGATCCAGACGGTCATCAAGAACGCCCAGCGCGGCATCATCTACATTGACGAGATCG
>JAFAZD010000013.1 GCA_019239955.1 Armatimonadota bacterium
CCCATCTTCGGAACAACGCGACTAAATCCATAGCCAATCATCTCTTGACCAGCTTACCCGTCTTCCGAGATGATGTTAAGGAAAGGTGGCTTTCGCCCCTGCTGGCGGAACTATCTCCAGCCGAGCGCAATGCCGTTTTGGAGTTGAGTGTCTTTGATCGCTTCATCCCGATTCAGGCGCTTTGTAACTGCTATCCTGAGCAGAACTACGAATTATCTATCGTAGGCCTAATTGATCGCTTCATTGTCGATTCCATGCGTGCTGGTAATCCCCAGATTCACCCGCTGGTGCGTGAGTATTGCTTCTCCCAAACACCTGACAAGAGGGAGAAGCACCATTGGGCAGCAGAACTTTACGCGAGCGAAAGCGGACAGCGGGAAGATTCGGACTCAGAAGATCTGACGGACTATCAAAAGGATTGTCTCCTGGCAGCATGGTCACATTTCATTGAGGCCGATGAACACTCGCAAGCCATGGAAATGGTTCGTCTGTTGCGGCCCGCTCTGACTACACGCGGTGAACTGGATCAGGTCATGCTGTTGATCGAGCAAACCACTCCCGCTAATGAGGAAGACAAGGGCTTCTTCGCCATTGATAAGGCGAGGATTTTGAGCGTCTGGGACTCACTCGATGAAGCAGTGAATCTTGTTGAGCCGCTGACAGCGTCCGCGAACTTTAGGGTAGCGCGCGAAGCGGTTTTGGTTTTGGCAACAATCCTACTGGAAAACGAGAGGCCCAAAGAAGCTATGGACCTTCTGAATGGCAACTGGTTCCGGTTTTCTGGTCCGACTCCACCTATCGTCAAAACCCGCTTTCTGTCGCGGTTCGTGGAGGCGAGCTTGGCGCTCGGACAGATTGATAAGGCATTGGAATGGGCCTCAACTATCAGCCGAGGCTGTCAGGCGCGTGATGACAAAATTGGTGGCGCAAAGGCACTACGCTATATGGCGGATGCATTGCATTCTATGGGCAAATCCGATGATGCCGTCGAGGTTGCTAAATTGAGTGTTGAAATTTTGTCTGAACATAAAAGGAATCGGGAAGCAGCCATCAGTGAACGACAGCTCGCTTCCATTCTCGCCGATCAAGGTGAGAAAGCGGCAGCCGAGCAGCATTTTCGACAGGCTCTTACCACATTCACTAACATCGGTGACAGAAACAATATCAGGATATGTAGGGAACATCTTAGGGGATGTTGATCGCTGCTTGTGCCCAATGTTCCAGTAACAGATGCGACGTTGCTTCGAAGCGCGTCAGCATCGGCGGCGTCTCGCCGTGCTCGGCGTCCCGCGCGCTAGCGTCCGCGCCCTGCTCCAGCAGCCGTCGCCGGGAGTCTACGTCATCGAGTAAAGCGGCATCTATCACTCGCCGATCATTGAGGCACTTTATCGATGTGGCCCGTATGCATGGCATGTCGGGAGGGGGAACACAGGGTTCTCCCCTACTCCTCCGTCTGTCGGCGCTCTCATGGGTGTGCTGGGTCGGCGTAAAGGATGCCTCGCCCGTTGGTCCCCAGGTAGACGCGGCCGTAGACGCGCGGGTCGCCGGTGATGGGCTGGCCGATCCAGCCGTATTGATGCTGGTCGTCGTTGATGCGTACCCAGCTTGCGCCGCCGTCGTCGGAGCGGTAGACGCCATGAACGGCACCCACGGTGGCCGGCGTGCCCACCAGGTAGAGTGCGGGGTCGCTGCGGCTGGGGGCGGCTTTGCCCAGGCCGAGGCCGTCCGCGCGCGCAACATTCGGCATTTTGGTGAACGTTGCCCCGCCGCCGGTGGAGTGGTACAGGCCGTTGTCGCCCGCCGTGACCCACAGATCGCCTTCCTTCCCCGGCGTCGCCACCAAGCCGTTGCTCCCCGCCGGCAGGTTCGCGGCGGCGACCGGCGAAAAGCTCGCGCCGCCGTCCGTACTTCGGAGGAGCGTTCCCGCCGCACCGTTGAATGCGTACACGGTGTTCGGATTCACGCGGTCGGCGGCCAGGGTCAGGCGGCTCTGCCCGAAGTAGGAGCGCGGGGAGGACGGGTCCGGCCGGGGCAGGCCCGCGCACGCCGTCCATGTCGCGCCGTGATCGCGGGAGCAGGAGACCGGCGCGCCCTGTGACGCCCATACCAGCGTACCCCCGTCCGCAGTGACCGCGATCGCGCCGGAGCCGCGCGACCCCTCCGGCACGGCCGCGAACGGCGTCCACGTCTGTCCGCCGTCCAGCGAGTAGGCGCCGCCCCTGCCGCCGCGACTCGCGGAGCCGACGCGCGCCACCACGGCCGGAGACCGTCCTGCGAAGTCCAGTCCGCTCGTCGTCGTGAAGATCGGGTTGCTGGACATACCCTCAGGCGGCGAGGCGTTCAGGGCGTGGTGCGTGAAGCCGCCGATGTCGCCGAGGCCGCTAATGAGGGGCGGGCCTGCGGGCGGGCTGATTAGTGCCGTGACCGCCGTTTCCTCGATGCCCTCGGCGTACATCTTCCAGTGGGTCGGCCTGCCCTGATCCGCCTGCGTGACGTCGTCCGTCCCCCAGATCGTCGCCCCCGTGCCGTAGAGCGCGCGGCCCATGTGGAAAGGGTCGAGCTCCAGCGTGCCGATCCACCAGCCGAAACGCGGCTGCGGATCGCCCCACTTCAGCCAGGGAGCGCCCGTCGCGTCGCGCGTCGAGCCGAGACTCAGGGGCCGCCAATGCGCGCCGCCATCGGTGCTGCGGAAGACCTCGTCGCCGGGGTTCCAGCGGTCCAGCGTGGAGACCATCACCGTGCCGGGATGCTGGGCATCCACGGTGAGACCCGCATAGCCGCCGGGGTGGTCCGCGGTCGGCCTGACCGGCGTGATGTCGGCCCAAACGCCGTCGCGGGTGTTGTACTTCCAGACCGCGCCGTCGGTGACGCCGTTCGGGCCGATGCCGTTGCCGTAGGTCAGGTAGAGCGAGCCATCCGAGTCTAGCACACCATGGTGAGGGATCAGGCCGCGCGGCTGGCCCGGAACCGCCTGCCAGGTCGCCCCGGCGTCCGTGCTGCGGTAGAGGGTCGGGATGTCGGGCACGGCGACGCCGACATAGATCGCGGGCGTAGGTTGGCCCGCCATACCGCTGCGCGCGTCGAAGACGACCCAGCCGACCCCCGCGCCGCGCGGCGGTGTCCGTCTGTCGCCGCGCGCCGGGGGCGGGTTGTCGGGGACCGCCGGGAAACTGTCCACCTTCGCCCAGGACGCGCCGTAGTCGCCGCTGCGCCACAGGCCGTCGTGCCGGGAGCCGAAGTAGAGGGTGCGGGGGTGGTTCGGGTCCACGGCCAGCCGCTCGCCGATGGAGCGGCCGTCCTCGTTGCCCCCCATCATCAACGGCATCGGGGTCTGCTGCCACGTCCGGCCCTGGTCCGTCGAGCGCAGGATGGCGGTCTTCAGCGCCGGCTGGGAGTACGTCCCGGCCGCCACGTAGACACGGTTCGGGTCGGTCGGGTCAACGGCGATGCTCTCCGCGCCGCGCAGGTTGCCGTCGTCCTGGCCGACCCAGTCGGTGAGCGCAATCCAGCGCCGGGCGCGCGCGTCCCAGCGGTACACGCCGCCGATGTCGGTGCGGGCGTAGATCAGGTCGGGCTGCTTCGGGTGGAAGAGGATGCCATCCACGAACCCGCCGCCCCCGCCGATCTCGACGTTGCGCCAGGTGTAGCGTTCTGCCTGCGGCGATGTGGCCTGTCCCACGGCTGCCATACAGGCGAGGGCGGCATACAGCCGGAGAGCGAGCACCGCGCCAAACGCCCGGGTGAATGACTTCATTGGACTTCCAACCTCCCTGGGAAGATGATGTGTTTGGTCGGAGACACGCGCATCGCCAACGTATCTCCTGCCCGACATGGCGGATGTGGAGGGTCGTTCCGTTCTCGCCAGGCCGGAGAGGCCCGGCGAATGAATTCGCGGGCTTGGATAATACAAAGTCCCTGCGGGACTGAAGACTCGGCTGAGTCCGCAGTCGGCGCAGGCCGACTTCGTTGTAATCAAGCCCGCCACTTCAGTGGCCGGGCTTCCATTCGCCGGGCCTCCCCCGCCCGGCGAGAACGGAACGACCCTGGGCGGACGTGTGGCAGGACAAGGGAACCTCGCCCCTACTCCTCCGTCTCCTGTTTCAGTTTCTCGGCCTGGTCGGCGCTCACCAGGGTGTCAATGACGTGTTGAATGTCGCCATCGAGGATGGCGGGCAGGTTATGAACCGTAAGGCCGATGCGGTGGTCGGTCATGCGGTCCTGCGGGAAGTGGTAGGTGCGGATTTTCTCGGAACGATCCCCCGATCCGACCATGCCCTTGCGCGACGTGCCGATGGCCTCCTGCTGCTTCTGCATCTCGATGTCGTAGAGGCGGGCCTTTAATACGCGCAACGCCTTCTCATAGTTCTGCAGCTGCGAGCGCTGGTCCTGGCAGGTGACCACCATCCCGGTCGGCTTGTGGATCAGCCGCACCGCGGTCTCGTTCTTCTGCACGTTCTGGCCGCCCGCGCCCTGGCTCAGCGTGTGCTCGCGGATCAGGTCGTTCGGGTTGATCTCGATCTCCACGTCCTCGGCCTCCGGCATGACAATGACGGTCGCCGTGCTGGTCTGCATCCGCCCGCTGGCCTCCGTGACGGGGACGCGCTGGACGCGGTGGACGCCGGACTCGAACTTGAAGGCCGAATATGCGCCCTGGCCGTGTATCTCCAGGACGGCCTCCTTGTAGCCGCCGATGCCGGTCTCGTTGCTGGACAGAAATTCATAGTTCCAGCCGCGCTTCTCGGCGTAGCGCATGTACATCCGCAGCAATTCCCCCGCGAACAGCGCGGCCTCCTCGCCGCCCGCCGCCGCGCGCACTTCCAGGATGACGTCTTTTTCGTCGTTGGGGTCTTTGGGCAGCAGCAGGACCTTGAGCTGCTGTTCCAGCGCAGCCCGGCGCTCCTTGAGGTCGTCAAGTTCGGACTGGGCCAGGTCGCGCAGGTCGTCGTCGAGCGGCCCGCGCAGCATCTGCTCGGTCTCGTCGAGTTGCCGCGCCGCATTCTGGTACTCCCGGTACTTGGCGACGATCTCCGTCAGGTCGCTGTACTGCTTGTGGACGCGCCGGTACTCGTCCATGTCGTTCAGCAGGGCCGGGTCGGCCATGCGGCGTTCCAGTTCTTGATAAAGCTGCTCGACTTCGGCCAGTTTTTCAAACATCAGGGTTCTCCCAAAGAACGGCCCCCTCCGCCCCCAATTCTGGGGGAACCGGAGGGGGCTGGCAACTCTCTTGCTCCCCCGGAACTGGGGGCCGGGGGGCTAAGCCACGACGGCCGCCGGCTCGTCGGCGGCAGGGGCAAGCGGGGCGGGGGCGGCCTCGTGCTCTTTGTCCCAGACGCTCTCCAAGGCGACGATGGCGACCTCGATCTGCGAGTCATCGGGGACGCGCGTGGTCAGGTACTGGGTCCAGAGGCCGGGCGCGATCAGTGCCTGCGCCCAACTCTTGTCGCGGTTCGCGCCCGCCCACTTCAATATCTCGAAGGCGATGCCCGCCACCACCGGCAGCAGCAGCAGGCGCAGGCCCGCCGTCTCCAATACCGGGCCGATGCCCTCATGGAGTGAGTGGCGCGGCAGGATTGAGAAGACCAGGATGGCCGTAACCAAGACAATGAAAATGAAGTTGGTGCCGCAGCGCGGGTGGATGCGACTGGCCCGGCGCGCGTTCTCCAGAGTCACCGGCAGGCCCGCCTCCAGCGTGTTGATCGCCTTGTGTTCCGCGCCGTGGTACTGAAAGACGCGGCGGACGTGCGCCATCTGCGAAATTAGGCCGATGTAGAGGAAGAAGATGGCGAGTCGGATGCCGCCTTCGACCAGGCTGGCGGACAGGCGGCCGTATCCAGGCAGAAACGGGTCGGTCAGGAAGGCGGGCAGTGTCCAGAACAGACCAAAGCCGAACAGCAGGGCCAGCACGCTGGTCAGCCCAATGGCAATGTCGTTGATGGTCTGGCTCTCCGTTCCGGCTCCCCCAGCATTGGGGGTGGGGGGAGCCAAAGGAGGAGCGCCCTCACCCATCGCCAGGTCCACCGCGCCCGCCGCTCCGGCTCCCCCAGGATTGGGGAAGGCGTCCTGCGCCTGGACGTTGGCGGCGTAGGTCAGCGCCTTCATGCCCAGCGCCATCGCATCGATCAGGGCCAGCGTGCCACGCAGGAAGGGACGGTTCAGCCACATCACCCGGCGCAGCACGGTCTCGACGGGCTCCTGCCGAACGACGATCTCGCCGGTGGACAGGCGGCGGCAGGCGACGGCGAAGTAGCGCGGGCTGCGCATCATCACGCCCTCGACCACCGCCTGGCCGCCGTACTGCTGCCGTTCGTCGGGCATATGCATCCTAACGTGGAGGGGCGACCCGCCGGGTCGCCCCTCCGGTCGCCGAAGTCGTCACTTCTTCATGCCGTACTTGGTCATGAACTTGTCGACGCGGCCCGCGCTGTCCACCAGCTTCTGCTTGCCGGTGAAGAACGGGTGGCACTGGGAACAGATCTCGACGTGGATGTTGTCGGTCGTGGAGCGGGTCGTGAACGTGTTGCCGCAGGCGCAGGTCACGGTCGTCTCTTTATAGGTGGGGTGGATTCCCGACTTCATTGTGCTCGTCTCCTTCGAATACCGTGTTGGTCAAACAACTCGGTATTATACCACAAAAACACCTTTGAACGTGGGCGCGTTCCCCCGAAGCGCCAGGGTACAATGGGGGCATGGACGACGAGACCACGAAAATCTACGACGCGGTCGGCGGCGACCGGCCCTTTTATGACCTGGTGGACGCCTTTTACCAGAGCGTCGAAACGGACGCCGTGCTGCGGCCCCTGTACCCCACCGACCTGACCCAGCCGAAGGAGCACCTGGCGCTGTTTCTGATCCAGCGGTTCGGCGGGCACACGGCCTACAGCGACCGGCGCGGCCACCCGCGGCTGCGGATGCGGCACGTGCCGTTCCGCATCGGCCCGGCGGAGCGCGACGCCTGGCTGCGCTGCATGTTCGCCGCTCTGGATGCGACCCCAGCCCTCGGGCCGTTCCGGGACAGCCTGCGCCGCTACTTCGCCGAATCGGCGGAGTTTCTGGTCAATACTGACACCATCCCCGCGATTTCCTTCCCCTGATTGTGGGAAAGATGCCTGTTTTTCACGGAATTTATGTTGATTGGCATGGTTTATGCAGTGTTATCTCCGTTGTCAATGGGGATACGTGCAAGCCATGAACCTTCTTAAGAACATCCTACCCCCGGCGCTAATCATCACCTTGGCCATCGGGCTGCCCTTCCCGGCGCGGGCGTTCCTCGCGGCCCGGTCCGTGCCGCCGGACTCCTTCCTGAACTACCATGTGGACACGGTGCCGCAGCTCACCTTTGAGGTGTCCTACGACCGGGTCGTCCAGGCGCGTCTGGCGCACCACTTCCACCTTGCCGGCCCGGCGATGTGCGCGTATTTCCGCGACAACCTGGTCCTCAGGCGGCTGGCCGCGCCGTACCGCACGCGGGTCTACTGCGTCAGCCCACGCGGGCGCGAGTACTATGTCATCCTGACGCTCAAGAAAGGGACGCCGGTGTTCGCGTCGCGGCGTACCCGGCAGCCGATCCTGAAGCTGGCCTGTGGCAACCCCTTGGTCGGGTCCCTGCCGCCCGTGCCCAAGAAGATCGTCCCCATCAAGCACGTCAAGGCCGCGAGGATTGAGCGGGTCGTCACCCCGGAGATGTCCACGCCGCCGGAGGAAGTCGCGGTTCCTTCCGAGTCTGCCTTTCCGGCACCGGTCGTGACTGGCGTTTCCGGGTCTCCGTCCGGGGTCCTCTTCACGCAGGCGTCCTCGTCGGGCAGCCGGCTTGGCTGGCTGGGCTGGCTGCCGGTGGCGGGCGGCATCATCGGGACGATCTCGAGTGGCGGCGGCTCCCACACTCCCGGTACGCCCAGCACCCCCACGACTCCGGGCACGCCAACGACTCCGGGCACGCCAACGACTCCGGGCACACCCACAACGCCGGGCGGTCCGTCGCCGACACCGGTGCCGGAGCCGAGTCCGGGGTGGGTTTTTCTAACCGGCGTGCTGGCGCTGGGGGCGTGGCGTCTGGTCGGGAAGCGGGGGTAATCATCCCGTAGGGGCGACCCGCCGGGTCGCCCCTACTTTTCATTCGAGCGGCAGCGTTTTCTGATCCGGGGGAGGATCGGGAAGGGCTGCCGCTCCGGTTTTTTTGTAGGCAGTGATCAGGTTGTGGGCCTGGCGGGTCGGCTCCGGCAGGCGGTAGCCGCGCAGGCAGTCCAGCGCCAGGCGGGTGGCCGAGTCCACGCTGACCCTGTGGCCGGGGGAGATGAAGAGCGGGTTCGTCCGGGGCTTGGTGCGGACGACGCTGCCGATGACGTGGCGGCGGGCCTTGTCAAAGAGGGGGACGGCGGCGGGTGTCTCGTCGGGCAGGGCGTCGGCGTCGTACTCGCCGTAGAGGCGGCTCTTGGCGACGCCGACGCTGGGCACGTCCAGCAGCACGCCCAGGTGGCAGGCGATGCCGAAGCCACGCGGGTGCGCCTGGCCCTGGCCGTCCACAAAAATGATGTCCGGCACGGCCTGCACCTGAGCGAAGGCTTCCAGGGCGACGGGCGACTCTCGGAACGAGAGCAGGCCGGGGATGTAGGGCATCAGCAGCGCGGCAGTCGCGTAGCGTGCCTCAATAACCTCGAAGTCCGGGTAGGACAGCACGACCACGACGGCATGGCCCTCGTTCCTCTCCTCGTTAAAAGACAAATCCACCCCAGCGGCCGTTTTGATCGGCCCGAAGCCATCCTCCAACGAGACCATCCGGCGCATCGCCTTCTGCTGCGCCCTCGCCTCCTCCGGCGTCATGTCCCATCGGTGGATGTTCTGATAGTGCATAATAGTGGTCCTCCTACGCCAGCCGCTCCGAGGCGATAGTATCCACGTCCAGGTCGTCCACTTTCCCGGTCTGCCAATGATAGTACCCGGCGCAGGCGATCATGGCCGCGTTGTCGGTGCAGAGTTGCGGCGGGGGCACGGTCAGGGACAGACGGGCCGCGTCACAGGCTTCCCGCATCGCCGCTTGCAGGCGGGAGTTGGCGGCGACGCCGCCGGCCAATAAGATATGGCGGACGCCGTGCCGTTGCGCGGCCCGAACGGTCTTGGCCGCCAGCGGCTCGACGATGGCCTCCTGCACGGACGCGGCCCAGTCGGGGAGGGAAACGTCTTTCAACGCCGGGTCGCGGGTGGCGTGGAGTACCGCCGTCTTGAGGCCGGAGAACGAGAAGTCCAGCGAATCAGGGCCGAGGGCGGCGCGGGGCAGGGGAACGGCGCTGGGGTCGCCCTCGCCGGCCAGCCGGTCAATGGCGACGCCGCCGGGGTAGGGGAGGCCGAGCAGGCGGGCGGACTTGTCGAACGCCTCGCCCGCCGCGTCGTCGCGCGTCCGGCCCAGGACTTGGTAGTTGCCGTGGCCCCGGACGAGAAAGATTTCGCTGTGGCCGCCCGACGCGAC
>JAFAZD010000029.1 GCA_019239955.1 Armatimonadota bacterium
TACGCGAAGGCGTCGCCGGAGGACATCCTGATCAAGATCACGGCGGCCAACCGGGGGCCGGACGAGGCGACCCTGCACCTGCTGCCCACCCTCTGGCTGCGCAACTCCTGGACCTGGTACACCGACCAGTGGAAGGGGAATCTGCGCGCCGTGGAAGGGCCGGGGGGCATGGCGGTGGTCGAGGCGACGCACCCGGCCATGCCGCCGCGGCACCTGTTGTGCGAGGGCGCACCGCCGCTGCTGTTCACCGAGAACGAGACCAACATGAAGCGACTGTACGGAGTGGAGAACCCCGCGCCGCACGTCAAGGACGCCTTCCACGAGTACCTGGTTCACCGGATCGAGGGCGCGGTCAGCCCGGCGCCGCAGGGGACCAAGATGGCGGCGCACTACGCCCTGACCGTGGCGGCGGGGCAGGAGGCGACGATCCGGCTGCGGCTGACGGACGGGGCGGTCACGCCGGACGCCTTCGGGCCGGACTTCGAGCGGGTCTTCGCCGACCGCGTCCGCGAGGCGGACGTGTTCTACGGGGCCATCGGGTCGCCCGATCTGTCCGAGGACGCGCGGCGGGTGCAGCGGCAGGCGTTCGCCGGGCTGCTGTGGAGCAAGCAGTTCTACAAGTACGACGTTGACCGCTGGCTGGACGGCGACCCCGGCCTCCCGCCCCCGCCGCCCCAGCGCGAGCACGGGCGCAACAGCGACTGGCGGAACGTCAACTGCAACGACGTCATCTCCATGCCCGACACCTGGGAGTACCCCTGGTTCGCGGCGTGGGACCTGGCCTTCCACTGCATCCCCCTTGCGGTGATTGATCCGCAATTTGCCAAGGAGCAGCTCCTGCTGCTGTGCCACGAGTGGTACCAGCACCCCAACGGGGAGCTGCCTGCCTACGAGTGGGCGTTCGGCGACGTCAACCCGCCGGTGCAGGCGTGGGCCGCGTGGCGCGTCTACCAGATCGAGCGGCGCGTGCGCGGGGGCGCGGGCGACACGGTCTTCCTGGAGAAGATGTTCCAGAAGCTGCTGTTCAACTTTACCTGGTGGGTCAACCGCAAGGACCATGAGGGCAAGAACGTCTTCCAGGGCGGGTTTTTGGGGCTGGACAACATCGGCGTCTTCGACCGCAGCCAGCCGCTGCCGACGGGGGGATATCTGGAGCAGTCCGACGGCACGAGCTGGATGGCGATGTACTGCCTCAACATGCTCACCATCGCGCTGGAGCTCACCCAGGTGAGCGAGTCCTACGAGGACATGGCGACCAAGTTCTTCGAGCACTTCATCTACATCGCGCACGCCATGAACAACTTCGGCGAGATGGACGAGGACCTCTGGGACGAGCAGGACGGCTTCTACTACGACGTGCTGCACCGGCCCGACGGCGCACACGAGTTCCTGAAGGTGCGCTCCATCGTCGGCCTGATTCCGCTGCTGGCGGTGGAGACGGTGGACGACGAGCAGTACCACTCGCTGCCGGACTTCAAGGCGCGCGTGGAGTGGTTCCTGGCGCACCGCAAGGACCTCTGCCGCAACATCACGGATCTGCACACCGTCGGCAAGCACGAGCGCCGCCTGCTCTCCATCGTGGACCCGGACCGGCTGCGCATCATCCTCGCCAAGATGCTGGACGAGACCGAGTTCCTGTCGCCGCACGGCATCCGTGCCCTGTCCAAGTACCACCAGGATCACCCGTTCGTGATGCACGTGGACGGCATGGAGTATCGGGTGGACTACGAGCCGGCGGAGTCGACGACGGGGGTGTTCGGCGGCAACTCCAACTGGCGCGGCCCGGTCTGGTTCCCGATCAACTACCTGCTGATCGAGGCGCTGCAGAAGTTCCACTACTACATGGGGCCGGACTTCCAGGTCCCCTTCCCCGCCGGCACCTCCAATATGCTGTCGCTGGGCGAGGTGGCGGCGGAATTGTCGCGGCGGCTGACGCGGACCTTCCTGAGCGGCGATGACGGCCGCCGCCCCGTCTATGGCGGCACCGAGACATTCCAGAACGACCCGCACTGGCGTGACTGTCTGATGTTCTTTGAGTACTTCCACGGCGACAACGGCGCGGGCCTGGGCGCGAGCCACCAGACCGGCTGGACGGGCCTGGTCGGCAAGCTGATCGAGCAGAGCGGGGAATAATCGTGATGCTCATATTATTTTTGGCGGTGTTACTGGTCGCGGTGCTGCTGGCGGTGGCGTCCATCCATGCGGACTTGAAGGCGCGGGAGCGGACGCCGACGGAACGAACGCCGCCGGGGCCGCAGGAGGGGGTGTGGCCGCCGCCTCCGACAACCGGGAGGGATGAATGACGAAAGGCCGCGTGGAGGGGCCGGAGAAAAGTGCGGAGGAACGGGAGGAACGCTCGGCGGGCTGGGCCGTCCTGTGCATCTTCGGGGTGCTCTTCCTGACCTGGGGTACGTACCTGGCAGTCGTCGTTGCCCTGCTGCTGGGGCAGCTTCCCTGGTTGCTGGCGCACGAGCAGCCGCTCAACAGGCCGCTGGCGATACTCTGCGGCACCCGGCTGATTCCCCTTTGCCTGCTGCTGGCGCTGTTCGGGCGGACGCGCCTGCTGGCCGGCATGGGCTTCTTTCTGACCTCCGGCCTGCTCACATTCGTGACCTGCGCGGCCTGCGCGATGTACGTCTATTACCACTGGTCCTGGTGGGGGCTGATCCTGGGGTCGGTGCTGGTGGGGTACGGGATCATGCCGACGGCGGCCCTGTGCGCGGGCACGCTGCACCAGTGGGGGATGGTCGGCCAGATTTTCAGCGGCGGCCTCCTGCTGTTCAGCTGCCTGTACCTGGGCCTGACGCTGATGACGCTGTCGTTCTCGGCGGACCCAGTTCGCCCGCCCCACGCCGAATGAGCGGGGGCCGTTATGTCTTGATCTGGCGCGTGATGGTCGGGTCGGCGACGCGCGTATCGGCGGCGAGCAGGAAGGCTTTGCTGAGGATGACGGCCAGGGTGCGGTCGCCCTCGAAGGGGAGGAACAGATTGTCTCCCTCTTCGGCGCGGCTGTTGGGGACGATGCAGAGGTACTGGTCGTTCGGCTCCATCAGGATGTTGCCGCTGCCCAGGTGGATTTTGTAGGTCCGCAGGTCGCCGCGCACGAAGAGAAAACGGCCGTCCAGGCGGCAGCGCCCGGCAATCTTGAGGCGGGGGAGCAGGCGGGCCAGCACGTCGGCGCGGGTCTTGGCGCTTTCGGTCAGGTCGCCGAAGGCGTACTCCTGCCAGTAATTGCGGAAGCGGCCCTGCGGCCCGCCGTCGGCCCAGGCGGGGTCGTTGCCGACACTGGCGACGCCGACGAACAAATCCACATCCCGCATGATCTCCGATAAGACCAGCGGCGGGACCTCCTCCAGCGGCAGCGGCTCGGCCGGAGCCTGACGCCAGTTCGCGCCATATCCGCCCCCTCCGGCGTGGGCGTAGTTGGTCGGGGCATCCAGCCGATAAAATCGGACCTGATCGGTGGCGAGGCGTAGGTAGGTGCCGGCCTCGTTGGTGTCAGTCCCGTAGTCGTCCCCGATGCCCTCCACCCAGAACTCGGCCCGCAGGTTGGGCTGGGGCAATTCGCGGGTGGCGGGCGGGTAGGAGTCGTCCACCATCAGGCGCAGCTTGTTCTTCCAGCCGCGCAGGACGCAGAGGCTGTTGAACTGGTGCTGCTTGAGGATGTGGGCGGCGAAGCGGTTGGAGTAGGTGCGGGTGCGGCGCTCGGCGTCCGTGAGCAGATACACCTCGCGGTGGGCCTGCTTGAAGGGCTGAACGATGCCGCGATCTTCCAGCGTCTGCCGCCAGCGCAGCACATCGTCGGGCGTTGCGCCCAGGGGATGCCAGAGGCGGACGGCCCCCTGTGGCGGAAGAACCCCCTCCGGCTCGCCGAGGCTCGCCACCTCCCCCGTGCCCCCTCTCCCGGCTCGCTCAGGCTCGCCACCCTCTCCCTCGGAGGGGAGAGGGTTGGGAGTGTCCGGGGCAGGTTCGTTTTGGCAAATTTGTGTGTGGGAATCGTTGGGCAGGGTCGGGACGCCATCTATGGTCCAGATGAGGCGGCGGGCGAGGTTGCCGAGGACGGGGTGCGCTAGGTAGCGTTCATGCCAGACGGCGAGGGGCCACTCGCGCTCGTCCAGCAGGAATTTGTCAAAGCGCGCGGCCTGCGCGGTGAGGGCCTGCTTGATCTCCTCCTCGGCGGCTTTGAGGGCCTTGACTTCGGCGGCCCAGTTTTTCTTGATGGCGGCGGGGACGGCCTTGCGCTCTTTTCCGTCGGGGCCGAACCATTGCAGGTTCGTTTTGCCCGTTTTCGGGTCCAGAGTCAGCGTCGCCGCGCCGTCCTCGCCGAAGGCCTCCCGGCGTTTCCCGTCCGCGTCCAATCCGGCGGTCGGCACGGCCAAGTCTTCCAATTCGTCCACGCTCATGCCGGCGGTCCGGGCGGCGGAGGCGATGGCCGCCTCGATCAGTTTCAGCGCCCCTCGGTCGCGCAGCCGCGTCCGTAACCGCGCCAGCGGCCCCACCCCGACGCCCTCGGGCATCTGTCCAAGCGCCCAGATCGCCGCGTTGCCCGCGCTCTTGGCCCACGCGCCGCGTTCGCGGACATGGGAGAACGCCGCCTCCGTCAGATGCCCCAGCGCCCGCGCCAGTTCTGCATCGTCCGAGGCCGCCGCGTACCAGGCCAGGCCTTTCAAGATGGTGATGTTCTTCTCGCTGATGCGTTTCAGATACTCGCGGACGCGGAGGTAATACTCACCGTTCGCCTTTTGGTAATCCAGGTACTCTTGGGACTTGTAAAACCCCCGCGTCGGATTATCCGCGTGTGGCATCTGCGGCGCGGCTTCGGTGAAGGGCGACGGGGGCGTGCCCTTCGCTAGCCAAGCGGCGGCGCGGCGGGTGAACTCGTTCTCCCCGACCGCCTGACGGTTCTTCTCCGCCTGCGCCTGCCACTTCGCGGTCGGCTTGCCGCCCTCCGCTGTCGCGGCGTGAGAAAAGAGAGCGCTCCATGCCATCTGCGCCTCCGGTGGCATCGCATTCCATTCTGCCAGGGCGGCGTCTGCCCAGGGTTCCCCAGAATCAGGAAGATGAGTGTCTGAGTCACCGAGGAGTTCGCCCAGCAACGTCCTGATCTTGCCGATCTCTTTGCTCTTGTAAGCCGCAACTCCAGCCCGCGCTTGCCGGAGCATCATCTGCATTGGTATGGTCAGCGTGCCGCCGGCATCAATGTAACGACGAGTCACAGCCGCAACATCATCCCACTGTGCATAACCATAGTTGTGGCTGTCCTCATTCTCTGGAAGGAAGGCAGCCATGAGGTGTTCCAGATCATCAGCAGTGAAAGGCAACTTCCGCGCAAATAGCGCCTCTGCCAAGCAGTCAATTCGGTTCGTGACCCTAAAGCCTTTATTCTCACGCATTCGCCCGCTGAGGCGAAGCAAGATCGCAGTTTGCACATTCGGTGCGGCATCAAGGATCGCACGCCCAGAGGCATAACTCTTAGGCTTGAGTGTCCAAACCGAGACGCCATTCGTCTCTTCCAGGAAAGTGTCTATCAGGCGATCTACGTCATCAGCGCTAGGCTTCGCAGCATCCATGGGTTTAACCTCCCACCAGCGGGACGAGTTTGACGAAGGAGACTTCGGTGTCCACCTTCAGTTCGATCTCTTCGTCCAGGTCCTCCACCTGATGGTCGCCGACGAGGACGAAGAAGCCGTTGCGGGCGAAGGCGGCCAGGGCGCGCTCGTATTGGGCCTCCCAATCTATGCGGCGCTTGGCGGGGGGCGTCTTCTCGCCGTTCAGGAGGCGCTCGGCAGGGGAAGGCGTGACCAGGCCGTGAAACGCGGCGTCGGGCGGGGCGGCGTGGTACTGCTGGACCTCCTCGTAGATGCGGCGGCGAATCAGCTCGCGCAGGGTGATGCGGCTGGACAGCAGGCTCAGGCGCAGGGCGGGGGTCTTCTCGCCGGGCAGGGTCTCGTCGTACAGGGTGATGGTGGCGGACATGGCGGGCGCTCCTCTCTTGCGTTTATTATAGCGCAACGGCCGGGGCGGACGCGGGAGGGAGGCGCGGATGGGCGAGGCCATTTCGGGAAATTCTCATGTGGCGAGAGAAAAACGCCCATGCCGGCGCCACGCCGTCGGGTGCAGTTGCTCCGTCAGAGGGCACCACGTCCTGAAGGACGAGGCTCGGTAGGCGCTCCGCGCCGGGCGTCCTGCGGACGCAAGAGCGGGAAGGCCATCGCCGAGGTTCGTCCGCAGGACGCCCGGCGCGGAGCGCCTACCGAGCCTCGTCCTTCAGGACGTGGGAACTGCGGGCCGAACGTCCTGCGGACGGGATGTGGTCAGGGCGACATTATACCCCGCCGGCGGGGGCGGGGTTAACGCTTGCGGCGGGCGGAGGTGGCGGCGGGGAGGAAGGAGGTCAGGCATTGGGCGGCGTCCGCCGGGACCTTTTTGCCGTCCAGGTCGGTGATGTAGAAGGCGTCGCGGGCGCGGCTGCCCCAGACGGAGAGGCGGGCGGCGTGAATGTTCCAGCCGCAGTGGGCGACGGCGCGGGCCAGGCGGTAGACCACGCCCTTCTCGTCGGGGGCGCTGATCTCCAGCAGGCTGAAGCGCTCCGAGGAGGCGTCGTCAATGATCGCGGAGAAGATCGCCTGCTCCTTGAGGGGCTTTTTGTGCTTCTGCAGCAGCGCCCCCACCCCGATCTCGCCGAGCAGGACGCGGCGCAGGCTGGCGCTGACCTCGTCCCGCTTGCCGGGGGTCAGCGGCCGGCCCCGATAGTCCACCCAGAGGGTGTCCAGGGCGATGCGGACACTGCTGGCGCGGGTGAAGACCTGGGCGGAGTGGACGTTGATGTCGTGGGCGTAGAGGACGCCGGTGATCTTGGCGAGCAGGCCGGGGCGGGGGTCGTCGAAGGCCGCCAGGGTCATCTCAGTGAAGTCCGCGCCGTACTCGTGCCTGAAGTCCACGATCGGCTGGAACGTCTCGCGCAGGCGGCCGATCATGGCGATGTGCAGGTACATCTCCTCCAGCGGCGTGTTCAGCAGATACTGGGCCGGCAGGTTGCGGGTGTGCTCGTGGATCAGGTCGGGGGGCAGGTTCTGGGCGGCCAGCTGCTTTTTGATGCGGTCGCGCTGGCGGGCGAGGTTGTGGGGCGGGGGGACGGTCTCCCCCGCCTCCAGTGGGGCCGGAGAGGCCAGCACGGCCTCGGCGCGGTAGTACAGCTCGGACAGGAATTTGGCCTTCACCTCGGTCCAGACGCCCGCGCCGACCGCGTTGGTGTCGGCGTAGGTCAGCAGGTAGAGCATGTTCAGGCAGTCCAGGTCGGGGATCTGGCGGGTGAACTCGCGGAGGGTCTCGTCTAGGGAGAGGTCGCGCAGGCGGCTGGTCTCGGCCATCAAGAGGTGGTGGCGGACCAGGAAGGCCAACTTGTCATGCCGTTCCCGGTCCCAGCCCAGGCGCTCCGCGATCCGGCGGGCGGCCTCCGCGCCGGTCTCCTCGTGGCGGCCCTGGGGCCACTGCTTGCCGACGTCGTGGATCAGGCCGGCCAGGTACAGCACCTCCGGGAAGGAGATCTCGGCGACGATGCGCTTGTAGTCGGTCAGCCTCGGATCGGCCGTGGTCTTCAGGCTCTCCAAGTTGCGGACGACGCGCAGGGAGTGGGCGCCGACGGTGTACTCATGGGCGGCGTCATAGGGGATCAGGACCATCAGCGGGCCGAATTCGGGCAGCAGCCAGGCCAGGGCGCCCCACTCCTCCAGGCGGTCCAGGGTGTCGGCGACGCTGCGGCTCTGGGTCAGCAGGCGGGCGAACACGCGGCCCGCGTAGGCGGAATCGGCGGGGGCGGGACAGGCCTCGAGAAAGCGCCGGATCTCGTCCTCCAGCGGGCCGCGCGTGTCCAGGTAGTACGCCTGCGCCAGCTCGGCGGCGTGGAGCGGCAGGGCGGCGTCGCGCGCGGCGGCGGCGGCGTCGGTGACGACCAGGCGGCGGCCCACGGAGGCGAGCGCGGGCGTCAGCGTCAGCTCGCTGTCCAGGCAGTGGGCGATGACCTTGCGGGCGATGCGGCGGGCACGGGCGGCGTGGGTGAAGTAGTCCCGCATGAACGTCTCCACGGCGGGGACGTCCGGGGTTTCGGAGTAGGCGAGCAGGGCGGCCACCGCCTCCTGCTTCTCGGCGGTCAGCGTGTCGCGGGCCTCCCCGGAGACGATGTGCAGGGCACAGCGGACGGTGTGCAGGAACGCGCGGGCCAGGCGAATCTGCGCGGCCTCCTCATCGCTCAGAGCGCCCATGTCCGTCAGGGCCGGCCAGACGCGGGACAGCCCGACCCGGGCGCGCGCCTCGCCGACCCACTCGGCATTCTGGATGTCGCGCAGGCCGCCCGCACTCTCCTTGACGTTCGGCTCGACGCTGTAGACCTCATCGCCGCCGTGCCGGGCGAGCACGTTCTGTCGCTCTGCCCACTTTTGGAACAGGAAATCGGCGGTGAGGAGTTGGGCGCGAAAGGCGGAGCGGAACTCACGGAAGAGGGCGCGATCCCCGCAGAGGAAGCGGGCGTCGAGCAGCGCGGTCTGGGTCTGGTGGTCGAGCTGGCCGAGGTCGCCGATCAGCCGATAGGCATAGCCGACCTTGTGGCCCGCGCCATAGAGAAACACATCCATCACCATCTGGAACATGTCCTTGATGATGATGTTGAGGAAGTCATCGTCCTCGTGGGCAGGGACGAAGGTGAGGTCAACGTCTGAGAACGGGGCCAGCTCGCGCCGGCCGTAGCCGCCGGTGGCGATGATGGCGAGGGCCGGCGCGGTGTCCGCGGGGCTGGCGTGGGCGACGGCGAGGGCGAAGAGGCGGCGCAGGACGGCGTCCACGAGGGCGGTGTTGTGGGCCTCCAGGATCGCGCCGGTGCCGCCGTGCTGGATCGCCTCCGGGCCGTTGATGCGCCGGTGCCAGCCCTTCAGATAGGCCGCAATGGCATCAGGGGTGTCGAGTTTATCGAGATCGGGCGAAAAGAGGGGGCAGGTCTCGGTCTCAGGGGCAGACGAAGCGGGCGGGGCAGACATGATGACACCAGTATACCCTAACTCCCCCCCTCGGCGGCCATCAAAATCTGCAGCCCGCCCTCGGTGATCACTAACCGGTGCTGGGCGGACGAGTGGGCGGAGCCGCGGTGCTTGAGCACCTCGATCAGGCGGGCGCGGCG
>JAFAZD010000102.1 GCA_019239955.1 Armatimonadota bacterium
CTCCGGCGCCTGCACGCTCCGGCCCGTGCGGCGGTCCAGGCCGAAAGGCTACGCCCATGACAAGTGACCCACTAGCCCTCAACAATCGGCTCATCTTTTCCTAGGCGTGTACTCAGTGTGCGTTAGCCCGATCCCGCTTTCTCAGGGAGCAGGCAATTGCGGTGGAACGACACGGGGATCAAAACTCCCCCGCCTTTTCCCGCTTCCGGGCGGGTATAATCAAGGCAGCGTCAGCGTTGATGCGAAGATTTCACGCCTGAACCCCATTGGATAACGGAGACTGTGAATATGTCCTGGACGCCCGATGCGGACCCGACGCCGGAGGCCGCAACGGCTGAAGTGCCCGCCCCCGCCGCAGGAGCGGAAGACGCCGCCAAGCCCGCGCGCCGCCGTCGCTCCCCCCGCGCCCGAACCGAGACGCCGCCTGCCGCCGAAACGGAAGCGCCGGCGGCCGAAGCCGCCCCCGCGCCCGAAGCCGCGGAGGCCGCGCCCGCGCGGCGGCGCGGGCGTCGCAAAGCCGCCCCGCCGGAAGACACGCCCCCGGCAGAGGAGCGCCCGACAGAAGTGTCGGACCTGCCGGTGGCAGAAGCCCCTGCGGAAGCGCCCGCGCCCCGGCGGCGGGGGCGGCGCAAGGCGGACGCGGCGGAGACGCCGGTGGACCTCGGGGGCCTGGTCGAAGGCACACCCGACGAGGAACAGACACCCGCGCCGCAACCCTTTGACCTGGCCGCCCCGCCCGCCGACATTCCGGCCCCCCCAGAATTGGGGGTCGGGGGGCGATCTTCTCCCCCGGCATCGGGGGCCACCCGGCGCGGGCGGCGGCGCACAACGCAGCCGGAGGCGGCTCCCCCAGAATTGGCGGAGGGGGGGGCCACCCTGCCCGACGTGGAAGCGCCGGTCGCCGAGGAGTCGGCGGAAGAGGGCGAGGCGCGCGGGCGGCGGCGCGGACGCCGTAGTCGGCGGCGACGCGGGCAGGAGGACGTGATCCTTGAGCCGGTGGACCTGACCGAGATGGGGACGGTCCTGCCCGACGAGACGGCGACCGCGGAGGCGGAGGAAGAGACGGTCTTCGTGCCGCCGCCGTCCACGCCGGTCTACGCTGCCCCACCGCTCGTGCCGCCCGTCCTGCCCCTGCCGGCCGGCGCATCCTGGCCACGGACGACGGCCACCCTGCGCCCCGATCCGAACGGCGGCCTGGCGCGAATCACGATCAACGACGACGACCACGCGCCGTTTTTGTTCTTTGTCAACGCCGAGACCGCCGAGCGGGGCGAGGTGGTGGACGCGCAAATCCGGCTGGCGGCGGCCTCGGGAGTCCACCTGTACTCCGGCGTGATGTACCTGCCGCTCCGAAATGCCTACGGCGACCGCTCGTTCGGGGCGATTGACGCCCTGGTGCAGCAGGTTCTGGCCTCCGACTCGGACGGTTATCTGCTGCCGCGCCTACAGTTCGTGCCGACCAACTTCTGGGCGCGCACGCACCCCGACCAGATGGCGCGCTACGCCGACGGCAGCGAGGGCGACGTGTCGCTGGCCTCACCCGAGTTCTGGGCGGACTGCGTGGACGCCTTAGAGGCCCTGATCGCGCACCTCTCCGACTCGGATACGCCGGGCGGGGACCGCGTCATCGGCTTCCACCTGGACCGGGGCGAGTGGTTCTACGATGCCCAGAGCGGGCCGGACCTGTCCCCGCCGAACCGGGAGGCGTTCCAGAACTGGCTGCGGGCCAAGTATCAGGCGACCTACGCCCTGCGCGCAGCGTGGTTCGACGGGTCCGTCACCTTCGAGGAGGCCGAGATCCCGCTGCCAGCGGCGCAGGGCGGCAAGAAGGGCCACACGCCGCTCTACGCCGGGGCGCGGGAGGGGCGCTGGGTGGACTACGCCCAGTTCTCCTCGGACATCGTCGCCCAGGTCATCACCGGCCTGGCGTCGGCGGTGAAGACTCTGTCGGCGGGGCGAATGCTGGTCGCGGTCTCCTACGGCTACACCCTGGAATTCGCCACCCGTAACGACTCCGGCCACCTGGCAATGGCGCGGGTGCTGGCCTCGCCGGACGTGGACATTGTCGCCGGCCCCAACGCCTACTCCAGTCGCGGCGCGGGCGGCACGGGCGCGTTCGGCGCGCTCGTGGACTCGGTGGCCCTGCACGGCAAACTGTGGCTGGTGGAGGACGACACCAAGACGTGGCTGGCCGAGGCCGAGACGCCGGACACGTACAACCCGAAGATCGCCGGGGAGACGGAGACGCAGGCGATCCACCAGCGGCAGTTCGGCGCGGCGCTGACGCACCGGGCGGGCGTCACCTGGATGGACCTGTGGGGCCAGGGCTGGCTGAACAGGCCGGACATCTGGGAGGGCTTGCGCGCCCTGCGGGCGCAGGCGGACCTTTGGGGGCGACTCACGGCGGGCCGGCAGGCCCCTGACGTGGCGGTGCTGGTGGACGAAGCATCACTGGCCTACCTCAAGAACGACCCGCACGGGCTGGGCCAGCACCTGATCGGCAAGACCCGCGACCTGCTGCTGCGCGCGGGCGCATCGGTCGGCTTCTACCTGCAGAGCGACGTGACGCAGGCCGACTTCCCCGACTCGAAACTGTACCTGTTCCTGAACGCTCTGCGCGTCACCACGGCGGAGCGCCAGGCGATCCGGGAGAAGCTGCAGCGCCGGGGCAAGACGCTGGCCTGGCTGTACGCCCCGGCGGTGTTCGATGAGAAGGGCGCGGCGACGCAGGAGAGCAGCGAGGTGGTGGGCATGGTGCTCCGCCTCCAGCCCTGGAACGCGCGTCTGGGCAGCCAGATCACCGAGGCGCGCCACCCGATCACGGAGCGGCTGCGCAACAGCAAGCGGGTCGGACAGGACGAGGTCATCAATCCCTCGTATGCCGTCAGCGACCCGCAGGCGACCGTCCTGGCCGAGTACCAGAGCAACGGCGCGCCGTCACTGGCCGTGCGCGAGCACCCGGGCGGCTGGAAGTCCGTCTTCTTCGGCGACCCGCACCTGACCGTGGAGCTGCTGCGGGGCCTGTACCATTACGCCGACGTGCCGATCTGCGACTCGCAGGACGACATCGCCTACGTTGGCGACGGCGCGCTGCTGGTCCACGCGCCGTTCACGGGACAGCGGACGTTGTGGCTGCCGCAGCGGGCGACGGTCTACGACGCGGCGGAGCACCGAATCATCGGTGTGGACACGCGCTCGTTCCGGGCATTCCTGCGGGCGCGCACGACGCGGCTGTTCCTGTGGGGCGAGCGTGAGGCGGTGCAGGCGGCGACGGGCCTGCCGCTGCCATCGGGGCCGGAGCCGCTGGCCGTCCCGGAGCCGCCGGCCTTATCGGAGCCGGTGACGCTGCCGGAGCCGCCCCCCAGCCCCTCCCCCATTGCCCCACCCCGCAGCGAGTCAGCGGCGGAGATCGCCGCCCGGTATGAGCGCCAGCAGCTGGAGGAGCAGGAAAGCGGGGCGGCCGGCGGGGTCGCCGAAACGCCCGCCGTCACGCTGCAAGTCTCGGACCTGGCCGCCGTGCTGGAGATGCCGGAGGCCGCGGACGAAGCAGATTCCGAGGTCAGTGAGGCGGACAACGCGACGACCGAGGGACAGGAGGCCCGCCCGCGCAGCCGCTGGCAACGCCGCCGCGCCGCCGCCCGCGCCCGCCGCGAGGCCGAGCGTCAGGCGCGTCTTACCGAGGGCGCCCCCGAATCCGGCAGCGCCGCGAACCCGCCTCTCGACATCGCCGCGCTCCTGCCCGACCTGCCCCCGCGCCGCCCGTCCCCGAACCCACAGGAGTCCCTCACTGAGCCAGAGGCCCGCGCCGAGGAGGACCGGGAACTGCCCTCGTAAACGAAGGCCCGACCAGGGCCTGCGTTCGTGCTTTGCCTTTCTTCTCCTTCCGCCGACGGTGAAAAGGCGGGGCCTGTTACAGCGGCGCGGCGGGCGGCTTGGTGCATGGGCTGCATGGCACCGGCGTGGGTTTCATCAACAGAAAATTGAGGGATTCGCCTCAGAGTGTCCCTTGCAGGCGTTCTTTGAGGCGGGTGTGCCGATGGATGTCGCTTTGCTTCTTGACGGCCAGGGCGATGGCGCGCTGGGGGCCGATGAGGACGGCGAACTTGCGGGCGCGGGTGAGGGCGGTGTAGAGCAGGTTGCGTTGCAAGAGCATGTAGTGCTGGGTGTGCAGGGCGAGCACGACGACGGGGTACTCGCTGCCCTGCGAGTTGTGACAGATGAATCCATTGGCGACGAAGGAGTGGATGCCTTCCACTTCGATGTCGTACATCTCCGTCTCCTCGGACAGCCGCTCAACGCAGACAACTCGGTCGTAAAGGTAACGCCGGTTGGCCGTCTCAGACAGGCTCGCGGGGATTGACGCGCCGATCTGCTGTAGGTGGCCGAACAAGGCGTTGATGTCCCAGTAGGTCAGGGGGCTGCCGAAAAGCCTGACCTTTTGAAAGATCGCGCCGATCCTGCAGTTACCGTTGGCATACAGACCCTTCCCCTTGATGCCCCGGCTGTTCCCGAAGTGCTGTCTCAGACACTCAGAGGCCTCCGCAATAAGATGGGGGCTGAAAGGCACGGTATCCACGTTCGCCTTGCCGCGCCGGAGTGAGATTTGAACAAAGGAATGCAGCCTTTCCCGCTTGTACCCCACCGTGAAGCCGACCCGCTCGGCGAATTCCGGCAGGGAGGGGCCACTGACGCCGACACAATAAGCCCGCTCCATCCACCTGGCGATGCCGGAGACGATGCCGAGCGACAGCAGCAGGGCCTGCACCTCCCTTGCGAGCGAAAAGGAGCTCGTGATGAGTCGGCAGGTGTTGGAGTTGCCCGATGCGCCCCCGTCGGTGTCAAACAATCCGCGGAGGAATGCCCCCTTCACCAAGGCCGACGCCTGAAAGATGATCTCCGGGATGCGCTTGTCGTTGGCCGTGGAGTATCCAAGGCCCAGGCGACAAAGCCAATCCCGAAAGGCCTTGGAGACAACACGGAGCCGTATCGCGCTCCGGGTCACGGGCCGGGAAGTGCAGACGCGGAGGTTGTAGCCCTCCAGGACGGCTCGGTATTTGCAGAGCACCTCCTGATCCTGGTTGGTGAAATCCACTGTCCCATCCTTCATGTCGCGGTATGAGCCGTCGCCGACGGTCGCGCCTAAGAACCACGCCAGGTCTTCATCAAGGTGCGTCGGCAGGTGCAGGGTTTGCCGACCTAATTCGGACGACACGCGGGGCAGCAGGATGGGAACTTGTGGATCAACGACATGACGACTGAGACAGAGATGAATCCCTTCCTTGACCTCCTTCGCCGTCACAAACTGCGGCGGGCCTCCGTCACTGGCGAGGAGTGGGTGATCCTGCGAGACATCAATCCGGTAGCCCATCCGCGTCGTGATTCGCAGCACCGGCTTGCGGCCCGTGGCGATCTTGTCCAGCACCGGCTTCGCAACGTGTTCGCCGGTGTAGACGTAATCTCCGGCCTGCAAGTCTTTGATGGCGACGAGGCCCCGATCCCGCGTGTGGACTCTTTCCTCGGCGGCGATGCACTTGTGGATGGAGCAGGAATACGCCAGGGTGAGTTCGTCCATGTCGGCGAAGTCGTAGGTGACTTCCGTGCTGCCCTGGGCGTCGGTGAAGTGGACGGCGAGGGTGTCATCCTCGTGATTGATGGCGGCGACGACGCCGATGTCGCCGTTGTAGACGCCCTTGTCGTAGTTGTTGGTCATCTGCATGACGCGGTCGCCGACGCGGAACAGGCGGCTGCCGCGCTGGACCTCCGGCCTGTCGTCGGCGGGGGGGTTGAGGACTTCCTGGAGGCGCTGGTTGAGAAAAGCCGCGCCCGCCGAGCCGCGCTGCATGGGGGTGAGCACCTGGATGTCGCCCGGAGGGTAGCCGCGCTTGGGCAGGCTCACGGCGACCACGGCGATGACCTTGTCGGCCACCTCCTCGGCCTCCTCGGCGTCCAGCCAGGCGCAGTCCTTGAAGGCCGACGGCGGCGGGAGCTGGGGGAAGCGGCCGGCATTGATGGCGTGGGCGTTGGTGATGATGAGGCTCTGGGCGGCCTGCCGGAAGACCTGGGTGAGACGGGCGACGGGGGCGCGGCCGCTGTCAATCAGGTCGCGCAGGACGTTGCCGGGGCCGACGGAGGGCAATTGGTCCACGTCGCCGACGAATACGACCTGAGAGCCGTCTGGCACGGCCTTGAGCAAGGAGTAGGTCAGCACCATGTCCAGCATGGAGCACTCGTCCACAATCAGCACGTCGCACTCCAAGGGGTTCTCCGCGTTGTGCTTGAAGCCGCGCTGCTCGGGGTCGAACTCTAAGAGGCGGTGGACGGTGCGGGCGTCACGCTGCGTCACTTCGGCCAGCCGCTTGGCGGCGCGGCCCGTCGGCGAGGCGAGCAGGACGTTCTTCTTGAGGGCCTCGAAGGCGGCGACGATGGTGTTGGTTGTCGTGGTCTTGCCGGTCCCCGGACCGCCTGTTAAAATAGTGAACCGGGAGGTGAGGGCGAGCTTGACGGCCTCGCGCTGTTCGTCGGAGAGGGGTTGGCGGCGCTTCTCGACCAGGGCGGTCAGCCAGGCGTCGAATTTGGCCGGGCTGGCCGGCTCTATCGGCTGGGACAGCAGGCGCAGCAGGCGCTCGGCCAGGTTGCGCTCGGTGGTATACAGGGAGGGAGGGTAGATGGCGGTCTCAGTCTGGCCCAGAAATTCAGCGGGTTCGAGGACGAGGCGGCCGCTGAAGGCGAGGGCGTCAATGGCGGGGGCGATGTCTTCCATGCCGAGGATCTCGTTCGCCTTCCGGGTCAGCTCGTCTTCGGTGAGGTAGGCGTTGCCGCCGGTCTCGACGGCCTCGTTGAGCACGTAAACGACGCCCGCCTGGATGCGGCGGGGGTCGTCCTCGGCGATGCCGAGGGCGCGGGCGATCTTATCCGCGCTCTTGAAGCCGATGCCGTAGATGTCGGCGGCCAGTTGGTACGGGTTCTTCTCGACGACCTCAATGGCCTTGCTGCCGTAGGTCTTGTAGATTTTGACGGCATAGGCGGGGGAGACGCCGTGCGATTGCAGGAACAGCATGATGTTCTTGACCTCGCGCTGGTCCTGCCACGCTTGCTTGATGCGGTCCAGTTTCTTGTCGCCGATGCCATGGATCTGGCGCAGCTTCTGCGGCTTGTGTTCGATGATGTCCAGCGCCTCCTCGCCGAACTTGTCCACGATGCGCTTGGCCATGACCGGGCCGATGCCCTTGATCATGCCGCTGCCGAGATACTTTTCGATGGCGAACGCCGTCGCGGGGCGGACGACCTCGTAGCGCGCGACCTGCATCTGGCGCCCCCACTGCGGGTGATGGGTCCAGGTTCCGTAGCAGACCAGGCTCTCGCCGACGACGGGGTTGGAGAAGTTGCCGAGGATGGTGATGACGTCGCGCGCGCCCGGCGGCAGCAGGCGGGCGACGGTGTAGCCGTTCTCGGCGTTGTGGAAGGTGATGCGCTCGATGGTGCCTTCGAGCGTGTCCAGCGTCTGGCCGTCGGCGGGCGCGTTAATCAGGGGGTTGGCGGGACGAAAGGCACACACGTCCTATTATACCCTGCGGAGGCCCCCGCATATCTGGCGGTGGCAGTGGCGGGCGCAGCAGGTGAAGTGGGTGAGGGTGGGGTTCACGCCGTCATTTTACCCGATTCGGAGGCGCGGAGACGGCGCAGCAACAGGAACCAGAGGAGGAAGGCGCTCCAAAGCGGCAGATAGTCGCGCAACAGGGATGGGAGGTGGGAGTACGGGGCCGCCATCACACGCAGGTAGGGAGTGCCCGCCAGGGAGGCCATGGCCCCCGACAGCAGGACGATCACGGCGACCAGGGACGCTACGGGTTTGCGCGGCTCCGCGCGCAGGACGAACAGCGCCGGGACGAGCAGCAGGATGTACGTGTAGTTGGCGAACCGGGGGGCGCAGAGGCCGTAGACCAGACAGGCGAAGAAGATCACCGGGCGCGGGCTGGGGGTCGCCGCACGGTGCCGGTAGGAGACGTAGGCGAGGGCGCTGGCGGCGAGCACGGCGGCGGCTGTCAAGAGATACA
>JAFAZD010000236.1 GCA_019239955.1 Armatimonadota bacterium
TGGCGGGACGGCGCGTGGTGGACGGCGGCGGCGCTGACGGTCGGACTCATCGTGTACCTGGGGCTCGACATGCGCCACACGGAGCGCAGCTTCCGGCCGGGGGAGCACAACGTCCTGACCGAGCGCAGTTTTTACGGGGTCCTGCACGTCAGCGACCCGGACGACCCGACCGACGATCTGGCGGCGCGCACGCTGGCGAACGGCACCATTGACCATGGCGAGCAGTTCCTGGACCCCAAAAAGCACATGCAGCCCGGTACCTATTACGGGCCGGACACCGGCGTCGCGCGGGCGATCCGGGAGGCGCAGGCGCGCGGGCCGGTGCGGGTGGGCGTGATCGGGCTGGGCGCGGGCACGCTGGCCTGCTTCGGGCGGCGAGGCGACTGGTTCCGGTTTTACGACATCAACCCGCAGGTGGTCCAGGTCGCCAATACCGAGTTCACCTTCCTGCGCGACTGCCGGGCGGCGCATGACGTGGTGCTGGGCGACGCGCGCCTGTCGCTGGAGCGGGAGCCGCCGCAGGGGTTCGACGTGCTGGTGGTGGATGCGTTCTCCGGCGACTCCATCCCGATCCACCTGCTGACCCGCGAGGCCTTCGCGCTCTACTTCCGGCACCTGAGGCCGGGAGGCGTGCTGGCGGTGCATGTCACGAATTTGTTCCTGGACCTGGCCCCGGTGGTGGCGCAGTCGGCGCAGGCAGTGGGCAAGGAGGCGTGGCTGGTGGAGACGCCCGAGGACGACTCGGCCAACCTGTTCCCGACCGAATGGGCGCTGGTGACGGGCCGCGACGGCTTCTGGCAGGGGCCGCTGGTGAAGGATGCCGTCGAGGCGATCCCGGCGCGCCGCGGCCTGCGCCTCTGGACGGACGACTACAGTAACCTGTTTCAGATACTCAAGCGCGACTGACACGGAAAGTGGGAACGCCCCCGGCTCCTCCGAGCCGGGGGCGTCTTTGTTGTCGGCGAACGCTCAGGCGGTGCGGCCCGCCTTGCGACGGCGGACGGCCAGGCCCAGTCCCGCAAGCGGGAGTACCATCAGGATGAGGGGGGACGGCTCCGGAACGGCGGCCCGGGGGGCGAAGGCGACGCCACGGAGCACCTGGTCGTTGGCGGCCGTCTCCAGGACTGTGAACGACTCGTTAGCCGGCAGGGTCGTCGCGCTGAGGTTATCCGTGATCGCAACCAGTTCGTTCGGGTCGGCACCCTGGTCCACCGCGCCGCTGACCGTGGAGGTGACGCCGAAGAGGGTGACGGTGCCGTTGGGGTTCACCTCGCCGGTGATGTTGCGCAGGCCGTCCGTCTCGGGCGCCCAGGGGCTGCTGGTCACCGGGTTGTTCCCCGTGGGATAGCCGGGCACGGTGTATTGTGTGCCGAGGTTCAGGCCGGCTTGCAGCGTGTAATCGAGGTTCCACTGTGTCCCGTTGAAGGTCCACTTCTCCAGGCCGGCGCTCGGGTCTTTGGCAGCGTCGCCCAGCACGCCGTCGCCTTCGTCGGCCACATAGAGCGTGGTGGGGTTGGCGAAGAACAGCCCGAACGGGTAGAACTGACCCGGGGCGGTCGGGCTGGGCACCAGGCCGGTGGGGAAGCCCGGCAGGATGGAGATCGTGGCGTTGGGGTTTTTCCCGGTCGGCAGGCTGCCGCTGCTGCCGACTTGATAGACGGTGTCGATCCCGTTGCCGCCGCTGCCCTTGGTGACGTACAGCGTGTTGTTGTAGGCCGTCTCGCCGCGGAAGTTGTTGTCCTTGTTGGCCTTGTCGGCGGGGTAGCCGTTCTGGGTGATGTTATAGAAGCCGACCTGATTCTGGGTGCCACCCTGCCCCGGCGTGATGCCCTGAACGCCGCCGCCCGTGTACACCTGGTCTCCGGGCGTCGCATTCCCGCCGTTGCCCGAGTTGCCGACTGTAAAATACTCGTTCTGGCCGTTGGTGTTGTCCAGGATGGCGGCGCGGCCGTTGTTGCCGCTGTAGGCGGTGGTCGTGGTCACCTGAACGTTGCCGAAGGCGTCCACCTGGGCGATCTCGCGGTAGGTCGCCGGGGCCGTGTCCGGGTTGTTCGGGTCGTTGAACCCGGGGGTCTTGGAGTTGGAGATGTCGAGCTGGTTCGGGGCAGCCTGGTAGCCCATGAAGGTCAAGGCGGTGCCGTCGGTCGAGAGGTTCAGCGCCAGCTCGGACTTGGAGGAGAAGCTGCTGGTGATCAGGTTGGTGGGGATGCTCAGGGTCGGCCCAGTGGTAGCCGACAGGGTGTTGGTACCGGCGCCGGAGATGGTGAACTGACTCAGGAAGATGGGGGCGGTCACGCCGAAGCTGCCGTCGGGCTTGTCGTTGTTGAAGACGTTGGGGTAGGTCCCATTATAGGTCGCCGTGCCGCCTCCGGGCAGCGTCTGCCCGACCGTGACCGTGGAGGCGGTGCCCGTGTAGGTGCTGCTCGACACGATCAGGCTGCCCGGGGTGAAGAATTGGGCATGGGCGTCGTTGACGAGCCCGAATAGGCCGGCCGCGGCCATGGCGGGTGCGGCCGCCATTTTCAAGTGATTCATTCTCGTGTCCTCCTATTGAGCGACTCCTGAAGTACATGGCAGGCGAGCCGCCCGTCCTTCATGATAGCATGAATGGCGGGCGGCCAATGTTAAGAGAACATTAAGTTTTCGGCGCGGGGTCTTACCTCTTGTGGCCCTTGCCTTTGTCCTTGTCGGCAGAGGCGGCGATGTCGGGGGGGATGTCAATGGGGGGTTGGCGGGTGCCGTCCGGGTGGAAGGGGGCGCGGGTGATGCAGAAGGCGTCCAGCGCCAGGGCGTAGTGCTTGTCCAGCGCGCGGCGGCCCGTGACCGTGATGGTCAGGGTGTGGGGGCCGCGGGCCAATTTCGCGTCGCCCAACTGGCTCCAGACGAATTTCCCGGCATAGGCGCCTCCCTCGCTCGGGGCGTCGCGGGTCCCGCTGGGCGTGCCCTCGTCAATCTGATACGTGAAGGGGGAGGCGGCGGGCGTACCCGGCGGTGTGCCGGCCATCCAGAGAGTGTAGAGTCCGGGGGCGCTGACGGGGAACTTGTAGACGGCGCGGTAGGCACCCGGAGAGTCGGCGCTGAGGGGCGGCGGGGCGCGGTCGGTGTCGAGCGAGAGGTAGGCGCCGCCGGAGGCCTCGGGGTCGGGGGTCACCGCGTCGAAGGTGTTTTCAGACGTGTCCTCGCCCTCCTGCCAGACATAGGGGCGCAGCGCCAGAGTCAGGCCGTCCACGATCTGCCGGAAGGACTGGTAGCGGACCGGCGCATCCGCGGGGGTGTCGTGGGTGGCGTTCTCGGTGTGGAAGAACTGCTGGCGCAGCAGCTCCACGTCTATTCTCTCGGAGTCGGCCAGGGCAAGCAGGTGCCGGGCCTCCTCCTCGGCGGCGGCGGGGGCGTCCAAAGACAGCGGCAGGGTCGGCACGCCGCGCACCAGGGTCGGGGCGGCGCCGACCGGGATGGTCCAGACGCCTTTGCTGTGCGGCGCAGGCAGCGGCGCGCCCGCCGCACTGGTGACGGTCGGGGCGGCGGTTTTGCCCAGGTCAAACCGCGCGGAGGTGGAGGCATCCCGGGGCGACCAGAGGACGTTGAGCGGCTGGCCGTCGGTCGGGTCGGTCAGGCTGTAGCCGAGCAGGTCCGGGCCGAGCAGCAGGCCCTGGCCGGGGCGGTAGGTCGGCAGCCACCAGACATCGCCGGGGAGGAGGCGGACGCCGACGTCGGGGCCGGCCACGTCCTGCGGATACCAGAGCACCTGCGGGCGCTGCGTTGCGAGGTCGCGCGCCGACGCCTGCAGCGTGGCGGCGTAGGAGCCGAGCCAGGCGAGCTGGTCCGGGACGGCGAGCAGGTTGACGTTCTTGTTGTCGTCGGCGGGGAGGCGCTGCAGGGCCTGGGCGAAGAAGCCGCGCGCGCCGATGTCTTTGAGGTGGTCCCAGTCGTCGAATAGGGTGGCCTTGGAGACGAAGCCGGGTGTGGTCTTCTCCTCGGGGGGCGTCTCGGCGGTGCCGCTGACGATCAGCCAGGTTGTCTTGGGCGTCTCCTGGGCCTGGGCGTAGGCGTAGGCGCCGGCATCGCGGCTGAGGGCGAGGCCGGTGCCGTAGGCCTCCATGCCGATGCCGTCGTAGCCGACCCCATCGGACGTGTTGGTGAACAGCGGGGAGTGCTGCGTCCACTTGTAGATCACGGGCACGTCGGCGACGCCCTTCTTGAGCGCCTCCGCGATGGCGTTCATATAGCCGCGCGTGGACTCGATCTTGAACGCCTGCAAGTCATCCCAGTAGGCGCTCTTGATGACCGGCTTGTTGATAACGGGGTAGAGGGCTTCGGGGCCGCCCTTGATGGGGTCGTAGAGGGCCGGATCGCCTTTGAACTGATACCAGAGGGGAATGCAGCGGGCCGCCGTGGGGAAATCGAAGCCCTGATTGCGATCTTCCAGGCCCCACCGGCGGGTCAGCGCGTCCTCGGAAGAGTACTTGTTGTGCAGCCAGACCTCGAAGTCCTGCCGGAATCCCTGCGTCGTCGGGATCAGGTTCTGGACCTCGCCGTTCATGCCGAGCCGGTCCGTGAGGGGGTCCAGGAAGAAGCGGAAGCCCTTGCCGAGCCGGACGCGGCTGAAGAAGGCGAGCAGGCGGTCCCGGTACTCGTCGTAGCCCTGCCACAGATCGGGCAGGTGGCTCTCCGGCGTGCCCGCGCCGAACCGGCGACGTGGGTACAGCAGCAGCACGTCGCCTGGCGGGGCCTCTTGGATGTCCACCTGGGCCGTCTCGCCGTCAATGATCTTCGCCGCGCCGGGGGGCTGCACCTCGCTGCCGGAGACCAGCATGTAGATGGCATCCTGCAGCCCGGCGATGTGGCTGAAGCGGGCCTGCCCCTGATACGGCGGCGAGGGGTCGCGGTAGACCGAGGGCTTGACGACGTAGCCGACGAGCGGGTCCTTGGGGAAATCGGCGATCTCCAGGCCGTAGTGGAAGCCGCTGGCGTCGAGATAGTCCAGCAGGCGCTGCACGGCGGCGGGCGGGACGCGGGTGAGGCCGCCGGCCCCGGCGTAAAGATACAGGTCGGTGACGCCGTGCTGCTTGAGGGTCTGCAGGGCCTGGGTGTCGGCGTCCCAGGCGGCGTCGGTCTGGCCCTCGGCCCAGAAGTGCGGCGTGAACGCACCGCCGACGGGCAGGTAGGGCGCGCCGTCCCATTCCAGCAGGTGCGCCTGGGTGATGTGCCAGGGGTGCGCCTGCCCGGAGGCGTCCCGGAACGTGCCGCCCGTGACGGGTTTCACCACCCCCGCCCCCAATTCCGGGGGAGCCGGAGGAGGCGCGGGAGCCTTTCCGCCGATGGCGGGGCCGAGGGCGAGGAGCAGGAGGAGGGCGGCCAGGAGGCCCCCCCGCCCCCAATCCTGAGGGAACCGGAGAGGGCGCGGAGCCAGTGCAAGGGGTACTGCATCACATTCTATCGGGGGCGGACAGGCCGAGCAGGGTCAGGACGTTGCGGATGACGAGGCGGGCGGCGTTGACCAGCACCAGCCGGGCACGCATGGTCGGCTCGTCCTCGCAGACGACGCGCAGGGCGGGGTTGCGATTGCCGGCGTCGTAGAAGGCGTGGAAGAGGGCGGCCAGGTCGCGGGCGTACTGAGTCAGGCGCTGGGGCGCGTAGTCCTGGGCGGCGAGGCGCACCTCGTCTGGGAACTCGGACAGCTTTTTGATCAGGTCGGCCTCGGCCTCCTCCGTCAGCAACGACAGGTCGGCCTCGGCGGCCTGCGGCACGGCGACGCCCCGATCTTCCCGCGCCTTCTCCACGGCCTGGATGATGCGCGCATGGGCGTACTGGACGTAGTAGACCGGGTTGTCCTTCTCGGTCTTCTTGGCGAGGTCCACGTCAATGAGCAGCTCGGAGTTGGGCGAGCGCATCAGATAGAAGAAGCGCGCGGCGTCCCTGCCGATCTCATCAACCAGATCAGACTTGAGCTCCAGCACGTTGCCCATGCGCTTGGAGGATTTGACCTCCTCGCCGTTCTTGACGATGTGGACGAGCTGGTACAGGAGTATGTTCACGCGGGCAGGATCGTAGCCCATTGCCGCGACGGCGGCCTTGGTGCGGGCGACGTAGCCGGCGTGATCCGCGCCCCAGATGTTGAGCGCCATGTCGGCCCGGTCCAGTTTGTCCTTATGATACGCGGCGTCGCCAGCGATGTAGGTGGGCGTGCCGTCAGCGCGACGCAGCACGCGGTCCTTGTCGTCGCCGAAGGCGGTGGAGCGCAGCCA
>JAFAZD010000232.1 GCA_019239955.1 Armatimonadota bacterium
TTCGTCGCCGAGGTGAATGACGCTCTGGATCGAGACGGCGCACGAATTCGGCAACCCTGCCCCTGAACCCACGGGGCGGCACCTGTTGTTCGCGTAACAAGGAGACTTTCATACGTCATGGCGACGAAAACTGCTGAGAAGAAGACCACCAAGAAGGCCGCAGCGCCAACACCTGCGGCTGCCGCCGATCCGGTGGAGACGCTGGCGGGCGAGGTGCTGCTGACCTTTCTGCACCGCGTACTGGTGCGCCTGGGCGAGCCGGCGCGCGTCCCGGAGATCGTCCGCGAGATCGGCGACGAGGCGATCTCGGCCCCGCTGGCCCGAAGGGCGATGGAGACCCACCCGCGCCGCTTTGTCGCCGTGGACCGGCGCTGGGACATCGCGCAGCGGTATCTGGACCGGCAGCGGCCCCAGGAGCGGACGCTGGAGGAGGTGGTGGCGGCCTACGGCGCGCCCCTGCCGTTGGCAAACGCCGCCGGGGAGTTGGCTCACGTCTACGGGCGGCCCCGCGAGCACTTCGAGGAGGTCGCCCCGCGCCTGCTGCGCGGCCCGCGCTTCTTCCCCGTCGCGGAGGGCCTCGCTTACGGCCTGCGCGCCTGGCTGCTCGACACCAGCACCGAACGCGAAGACGACGTCCTGTTCTACAATTACCTGAGCGCGGACACCGTGGCGGCCTTCGCGCCGGTCGTCCAAGGCGCGGACTGGGAGGCCGACCCGCTCGCCGCCGCCCATGCGCTGGTCGCCGCCGGCGGGGGGCTGCCGATGGACAACCGGCTGATCCAGTTCTTCGCCTGGCGTGCGCTCGGCGAGGACTTCGACCCCGTTGCCCTGTACGACCAGATGCATGCCCAGAGCGACATCCTGCTCGCCCTGCCCGACCACCGCTGGTTGCCGAGCGACGCTCTGGAGCCGCTGCGGGCCGTCTGGCGCGCTCAGGCGTCGCAGGTCGCCGAGCTTGCCCCGGAGGAGCCGGCCGCCGAGATCGCCCCGGCCGCACCCGCGAAGCCCCTCGAACTCACCGAGGAGGATTTGGAGGAGATCGCCGGCTACTTTGAGGGCCGCGAGGAGGCCGTCTCCGTACCCGCGCTGCTGACCAACGTGCTTGAGCTGCCCGCCAGCGCCGGCACCTTTGCCCAGGATGCCCAGACGCTGACCCAGGCGCTGCGCGCCCGCCCCGATCAGTTCCTTTGGGTGGGCACGGACCGATTCCGCGCCCCGGACACTCTGCCGCCCTACATCGGCCAGGTCCCCGAGTCGCTGACCTTCCCCGCCCTGCCGCGCTTCGAGACCGCCGACGGCGAGATTCTGGACCAGATGCTCACGGATGCCGCCTTTGAGGACGATCTGAAGGAGGCCATCCTGGACCCGGTCGCGCAGGACGTCAACGACCAGGAGCCCGGCGACCGCACCCGCTGGCCGGAGGGTCAGACCGCCGATGCCCAGCGCCTGCGCCTGGTGCTCAAGGCCCACCACAAGGAGATCGGCACCTTCCCGCTGGCGCAGATTCCGTTCGGCTTCTTCCCGACCGAGCCGAACATCGTCGAGCTGACCCTGCGGGACGCAGCGGGCAACGCCTACCCGATCTACGTGGACTACGACGTGCAGCTTGTCTACGGCCTGTTCGATGTCTACGCCGACATCGCCGCCGATTCCGGTGCGGTCTTCCACCTGGAGCGGACGGACAACCCCGCCGAGTACCGCTTCGTTCAGGCCAACGAGACCGACCCCGGGGTGTTCGTCAGCGACGCGCGCCTGGGGGAGATGCTGGACTTCCGCGCGGAGGTGGAGAGTGGTCCGGTCTCCACCTACGACATCATCCGGCGCATCCTGGACCACTACCGCAAGGGTGCGTCGTTCCTGACGCTCTTGACGGAGGTGAACCTGGTGCGCCGCACCCCGCGCCGCCTGATCGCCAGCATCCTGAGCGGCTACCTGGCCTTCCACCCGCGCGCCAACCGCTGGACCTTCGACGCCAAGCGCGAGCCGGAGGGCTTCGACCGGAGCAAGACCGGCTACATCGTGCGGTAAACAGTTGTGGGGGCATGGCGCGCCATGCCCCTGCATCCCCATGAACTTCCTCGCCCATTACGTCCTCGCCACCCGTTACCGTGAGCCGCCCGACTCTCTGCCCGCCTACGTCCTGGGCAACACCCTGCCCGACCTGCTGCCCCTCGCCGCCCCCCGCGCCCGCCTCCGCCGGGCCGTCGTCGAACGCGCGCCCGCGACCGGCCCTGAGCAGGCGTCCCTGCGATCCGGCGTCCTGACCCACCTCGCCACCGACGCCATTTTTCACAAGACGGATGCGTTCGCGCGGGCGCAGGCGGACATGAAGGCCCTGCTCCGGGGCGGCGGCTTCGCGGGAATGCGGCTGCGCCCCTTCTTCCTGGCGCATGTCCTGGCCGAACTCGCCCTGGACGCCGCCCTGCTGCGGGCCGAGCCGGGGCTGGCGGCGGACTTCTACGCCGAGTTGGACGCCGCCGACTTCGCACAGGCCGTCCGCTGGACGGAGGCCGCCCTGCACGCACGCCTGCCGGAACTGCCCGCCGTCCTGACCCGCTTCACCCGCTCCCGATACTTACACAGTTACGCCGATGATGAGGGCGTGGCCGAGGGACTGTCGCGCCTCTGCGACCGCGCCCGTCAGGACACCTTTGAGGGCCCGAACTTCGCCCGCCTTACCGCCGCCGTCGCTGCCGCCGTCCGGCGGATGGACTCCCACGCCCCCGCACTGCTCGCCGAGACCGCCGCCGCCCTGCCTACAGAATGCGTGGAGGCCGCCACGGCCAGCAGGAACGGAATGACTCTGGGGCCGGAACGATAGGGAGGAATCTGTGATAATCCCCCGAACATTGCTGCGACACTTTCTGGTGAGGAGTTGAATCATGCGTATCTGGCGTATCTGGTGGGGGCTGATTGGTGTGTGGCTGGCGCTGCTCGGCGGGGCGGCGGGGGGAGCGCCGGCGTCGGATACGCCCGCGTCACTGCTGATCCGGGGCGGGACCGTCGTGGACGGGACGGGGACGAAGGGGAAGGTCGAGGACGTGCGCGTCCAGGGGGAGAAGATCGTCGCGGTCGGGCGACTGACTCCGCTGGCCGGGGAGCGGGTCCTGGACGCCAAAGGTCTGACGGTGACGCCGGGCTTCATTGACACCCACAGCCACGCCGACGGCGGCCTGCTGGACGATCCCGACGCCGAGGCCATGATCCGGCAGGGCATCACGACATCGGTGGTCGGGCAGGACGGCAGTTCGCACTTCCCGCTCCGGGACTGGTTCGCCCAATTGGAGGCCCGCCACGTCGCGCTCAACATCGCCAGCTTCGTCGGGCATGGGACGATGCGCCGGCAGGTGATGGGCGACGACTACAAGCGCGCGGCGACGCCCGCCGAGGTCCAGAAGATGCAGGCGCTGGTGGCGCAGGAGATGGACACGGGGGCGATGGGGCTGTCGTCGGGGCTGGAGTACGACCCCGGCTTCTACTCCACGACCGATGAGCTGGTCGCCCTGGCGCAGGTGGCGGGGCGGCACGGCGGGCTGTACATCAGCCACGTCCGTGACGAAGGCGACAAGGTCTTCGACGCCTTCCGAGAGCTGATCACCATCGGCAGGGAGGGGCACCTGCCGGCGCAGATCTCGCACATCAAGCTGGACACCACCCCCGTCTGGCACAAGGCCGGCGACGCGCTCCGGCTGATGGACGCGGCGAACCGGGCAGGGCAGGACGTGAGCGCCGACGTGTACCCCTACACGTTCTGGCAGTCCACGATCACGGTGCTGATCCCGACGCGAAACTGGGACGACCGGGCGGCGTGGACGAAGGGGCTGGCGGAGGTCGGCGGGGCGGGCCACATCCTGCTGACAAGTTACACCCCCGATCCGACCTGGCAGGGCAAGACGGTCGCGGAGATCGCGGACATGACGCATCAGGACCCGGTGACGGTGATCCAGACCGTCGTCGCCCGGACGCACGGCAAGGAGGCGCAGCCGGGCGCGGGCGAGAGCGTGGTCGTGACGGCGATGACCGAGGACGACCTGACCAAGTTCATCGCGTCGCCCCGGATCATGTTCTGCACCGACGGAAGCCTGCACCCGAGCCACCCGCGCGGCGCGGGCTCGTTCCCCCGCGTCCTGGCCCGTTACGTCCGCGAGCGGCACGTCCTGACGTTGGAGCAGGCGATCCACAAGATGACCGGGCTGCCCGCCGCCCGCATGGGTTTCCGGGACCGGGGCGCGATCAGGCCGGGCATGAAGGCCGACCTGGTGCTCTTTGACGCCCGGACGGTCCGGGACACGGCGACGACCGCGCAGCCAGCGTCACCGCCGGTCGGCCTGCCCGATGTGTTCGTCAACGGCGTACAGGTGCTGGACCAGGGAAAGAGCACCGGCGCGCATCCGGGCGAGGTGCTGCGGCGGACGTGAGAGCGTAGGAAGGAAAGCCTAGAGACAGCAGCGGCACACGGGGCTGAACCCCCGTGCTGCCAAGTTCAAATGCCCGAGGGTAAGGGCAGAAGAACTCACGTCTTCAGGAGGGCAGGATGCGTCCTTGCCCGCGCAGGCGGGCATTTGCTCGGCGAAGCCCTGGGCTTCAGCCCAGGGACTCTCTTTCCATGCATACTCTGAGATTCCAAGGGGGCTTGCGTGCGGACGGAAACAGGCATCGGGGAGACGACGCAGGCGGCGCGCGAGGAGAAGCGCAAGCTCCAGACCCACTTCGGACGCCGCGACATCTTCTTTTACCTGCTCTGCACGCTGGTCGGGCTGGACACCATCGGCGCGGTCGCCAAGAATGGGGCGCAGGGATTCACCTGGCTGGCGTTCCTGGGCGTCTTCTTCTTCCTGCCTTACGGGCTGCTGACGGCGGAGCTGGGGTCGGCGTTCACGGACGAGGGCGGGCCGTATGTCTGGACGCGGCTGGCGTTCGGGCGGCTGACGGGGGCGGTCACGGCCGTGCTCTACTGGGCCTCGAATCCCATCTGGGCGGGCGGGTCGCTGTGCATCACCGCCGTCACCGCCTTCGGCGACTTCTTCACGCCCCTGCACGGGGCGGCGAAGTATGCGTTCGCGCTGGGCTTCATCTGGCTGACGGTCGGCTCGGCGATCATCTCATTCAAATACGGCAAGTGGCTCCCGGCGGCCGGGGCGTGGGCGCGGGTGGTCGTGCTGTCGTTCTTCACCCTCTCGGTGGCGCTCTACGCGGCCAAACATGGCGTCCACGGGTTCCATGTCCGCGACTTCTCCCCCACCTATGCCACGTTCATCGCCGCCGTGCCGGTGCTGGTGTTCAACTACAGCGGGTTCGAGCTGCCGAGCGCGGCGGGGGACGAGATGCGGGACCCGCAGCGGGACGTGCCGGCGATGGTGGCGCGGTCGGCGCTGTGGACACTGCTGCTGTACGGCGTGCCCATCCTCGCCGTTCTGCTCGTGCTGCCGCCGGGCCAGGTGACGGGGCTGGGGGGATTTCT
>JAFAZD010000022.1 GCA_019239955.1 Armatimonadota bacterium
GCCAGCGCCCCGCGCACCGCCGCCAGCCCGGCAGGCGCCTCGAACCACTCCGGCGCGTCCCAATCCAGGTCCCGCAGGTCGTCCTCCGCGTCCTCCTCATCCGGGGAGAGCATCCCGACGGCGCGGGCGACCTGCAATGGATCGGGACTGGCAAAGTCCAGCAGCGGCTCCAGCGCCGGGTGCGCCCCCACAACCCGTGCCAACGATGTTCCGAGCACAGCGGTCGGATCGAAGCCGGTCAAGGGCCGCTCCAACACCAGCGCAAACCGCGCCTCTGGGTTCCACATTTTCCACGGCATCTGTCTCTGGTCTCCTGCGCCGGAAGTTGTCATCGCATAAAGTCAGTTGGTCAGCGAATGAATTCGCCGCTGATGGCCTTCGGCCGAGTGTTCGCCTTCGCGGACAGAAGAGGGCGCGTCCTGTCTCCATGCAGGCGGAGACTCGGCGTCCTCGCCCGGAGCGGCGAATTCATTCGCTGGCCTCTTTCTGTCCCTGCTGCTGTACCTGTTGCGCTTCATTGCTGCTGTGCCAGCAGCTCATACGAGCGCACCCGCGCCCCGTGATCGTGAACCATCGTCGTGACCATCACCTCGTCCGTCCCGGCCCGCCCGGCCAGGGCGCACAGTTGGTCCCACACCCCCGCCGGTTCACCCAGAATCAGCCGTGTGCGGTTGTTCTCCACGTGCATCCGCTCCTGGGGCGTGTAGGGGTAGGTCCGCGCCTCCGCTGGGGAGGGCAGGGGGCCGGGCTGGCCCGAATAGAGCCGCAGCCAGGCCAGGTCCAACGACGACGCCAATTCCTCCGCCCGCAATGCCGTTTCGGCACAGATCACGGAGACGGTCAGGATCGTGCGCGGCGCGTCCAGGTGCCGAGACGGCGTGAAGGCGTCCCGGTAGATCTGCATCGCTTCCAGGGTGCCGTAGGGATTGATGTGGTGCGCGAAGGCGAAGCCCAGCCCCAACTCACCGGCCAGGCGCGCCCCGTAGTCACTCGAGCCGAGCAGCCAGACCGGCGGGAGCGGCACGTCGGACGGCACGGCGGCCACCGACCGGAACGAGTGGCCTTCGGGGAACCCCGCGCCCCCGAAGGCGAACAGGTCCGCCAGTTGCCCCGGCAGGTCCTCCCCGCCCCGCGCCCCCGGAATGCGGCCCAGCGCCAGCGCCGTCCGGGCGTCCGTGCCGGCGGCGCGCCCGATGCCCAGATCAATGCGGCCCGGGAACAGGGCTTCCAGGGTCCGGAAGGCCTCCGCGATGTGCAGGGGCGTGTGATTCGGGAGCATGATGCCGCCGGAGCCGACGCGAATCGTGGATGTCTCGCGCGCCACCTGCCCGATCAGAATCTCCGGCGCGGAGCTGGCGATGCCGGGCATGTTGTGGTGCTCGGCGAGCCAGTAGCGGCGGTAGCCGAGTCGCTCGACGCGCCGCGCCAGGTCCAGCGTGTTCTGAAACGCCTGAGCCGCCGTCGTGCCGGAGCCGACCGGCGCCAGGTCGAGCACCGAAAGTGTCAGGGATGCCATGTCCTAACAACGCCGGAATCGGGCCGCGCAGTTCCGCCCCGGCCCGCTTGGCATGGCACATAAGTGGGAAAAAGCAGGACATGCAGTCCTTCTCGCAGCGCGACCGCCTCGCCGCATTGGAGCGAATGGCAGGGGACGGCGTGGACGTGCTCGTCATCGGCGGCGGCATCACCGGCGCGTCCGTCGCCCTGGACGCGGCGGCGCGTGGCTACCGTGTCGGCCTGGTGGAGAAGGCGGACTTCGCTGGCGGCACCAGCAGCAAGTCCACCAAGCTCATCCACGGCGGCCTCCGCTACCTGCCGCAGCTCGATTTCGGTCTCGTCCGAGAGGCGCTTGTCGAGCGCGGGCTGCTGTTCCGAAATGCGCCCTGGCTCGTCCGCCCCCTCGGCTTCGTGCTGCCCCTGTATGCCTGGAACCGGCGGCCCCTCGGAACCCCCATCGCCCCGCCGGGCGGCCTCGGCCTGGACTGGGTCGTGCAGACGGGATTGCTGCTCTACGACCTGTTCGCGGGCCGCCTCAACCCGCAGCGCCACCGCCGCCTGACTCTGGCCGAGGCCGAGCGCCGCGCCCCCGCGCTGAGGCGTCCGGGCCTGCGGCACGCCTTTCTGTATTACGACGGCCAGACCGACGACGCCCGCCTGACCCTCGCCGTCCTCCGCACCGCCGCGCGGCACGGCGTCCGCGCGGCCAACTACGCCGAGGTGACAGGCTTTGACATCGCCGGGACCCGCATCCGCGCGGCGCACGTCCGCGACCGCCTGACCCAGCAGGAATACACCATCCGGGCGCGCCATGTCGTCAACGCCGGGGGTATCTTTGCCCAGCACATCGAGGAGTTGACCGGGCTGCCGTCCCAGCTCGCCATCGCGCCGGCCAAGGGGGTGCATCTGGTCTTTTCGAGCGAGAAAATCCCGATGACATCCGATGCCGTCGTCCTGCCGGAGACCGACGACGGGCGGCTGCTGTTCCTGCTGCCCTGGGAGCGGCGTGTCGTCGTCGGCACGACCGATACCGAGGGCGGCGACGTTGACCGGCCCCGGACGACCGCCGAAGACGTCACGTACCTGCTCGACCACTGTAATCGTTATCTCAACGTCAATCTCACGCCGGAAGATGTCATCAGCACGTATGCCGGCTTCCGGCCGCTCATCCAGAGCCGGAGTGCCGACAGGGTCACGTCGGCCCGGCTCTCCCGCAGCCATGCCGTGCTGGACGGGCCGGCGGGGATGGTCTCAGTCGTCGGCGGCAAACTGACCACCGCGCGGCGCATGGCCGAGGACGCCATGAACCACGTCGCGCGCCATGACGGACGCCTGCCCTCCTCCGTCACGCGCTCCCTGCCGCTCGACGGCGCCGCCGGCTGGCCGCTCGTCCGGCGGGTGATCGAGCGGCACTCCCTGGGCCTGGACGGGGAGGTGCGCGCCCACTTAGGCGCGGCCTATGGGGCGGATCTACGCCAGGTCCTGGCCGTCGCGGACGAGGACAAGCGCTTCGCCCGCCGCATCGTCCCCGGCCTGCCGTATCTGATGGCTGAGGTCCCCTACGCCTGCCGCCACGAGATGGCCTTGACCCTCGACGACGTGCTGACGCGCCGGACACGCCTGGTTCTGGAGGACCGGCGACAAGGCGCAACCGTGGTCGGGGAGGTCGCCGACATCATGGCGGCGGAACTCGGCTGGGACGCCGCCGAGACCGCGCGGCAGGTGCAGGCCTACCTCGCCAACATCTCGGAGGAGTACCGCCCGACCCGCTCTTGCGGTGAGACCCCTTCTCCCCCGTCGGAGACACCCGCCCGCTAGGACAGGAAACTCAGCGGGTAGGGCCATGGCGCGCCATGGCCCTACAGTCCGCCTCAAGGACAGAACGGAGTGACCTGGGGAGCGAAGCGATAATTAAAGCGGGCATCGGGGGCGACATCGCCCTGGCTGTAGAAGTCCATGATGTCCGGGCGGGCGGGGAGGTTGTCGGCCCACTTGAAGTCAACACGGAGCGGGCCGCGCGTGGGCGACAGGCCGAGCAGGGCGCGCGGCACGGCGATCTCCAGGTCTCGCCCCGCCCAGTGCATAGGCACATCGGCCACGGGCCTCCACCGCCATTCGCCGCCGACGTTGCGCTCGACCGTGCAGCGGTTGCCGTCGCGCCTGCGATTGATGAGAAAGTCGTACCCGTGCCAGCCGGTCTTCGCGCCGGCGTCGGCATCCACAAGAAGCCACATCCAGCTCTTGTCCGTCGCCGGAGTCAGCGGGGCCGCCGTCCGCACATGGAAGTACAGCGTGGATCGGTCGCGGGCGACCTGGGCCATGATGATGTCGTTGCGGGCGCTGCGGTTGACGTAGTGCGTGTGCGGGGCCGCGCCGTCCCAATCCCGGTCCGCTGTGTCGCCCTGGGCATCTCGGTAAATGGGCCGGACGCCGTCCCACTGGCTCCAGGGACCGTCCAGCCGGATGGTCTTGGGCGCGGAGGCGGTCTGCGGGGCCTTCATCCCTTTGTACCGGCGCATATCGGCCACGAACTGCCAGAGGTAGTTGTCACGGTAGCCGCCCCGCATCGGCTCCAGATCGCGGTTGAAGTCCCTGTTGAACTCGTCCACGATATGCCCCTGGCCCTTCTGGGTGACGCGCCCCAGGAACTTGACGCCAGGCGTCTCCCAGACGGAGGCCGTCCACTCGTTCCAGCCGGTGACAAGCAGGATGGGCGCGCCCACCCGCAGGGCGTTGTCCCACTGGTGCTGGAAGAACAGCCCCTTCGGCGCGTCCGGCGAGACCCACTGGTCGTTGTAGACGGGCACGTGGCCGGGGTAGCTGCTGACGCCTCCCGTCTTCATGTTCTCCCAGATCGGCCCGCCGAGCGACTTGGAGACCACCATCTGCTCCACCCGTCCGTCCGGGCCGAGCGCGGGCCGCTGCGCCTTGCCCTGATAAAACTCGTCCATGAAGCGCCACTTGGTCGGCTCCTTGGCCGCGTCCTGGAACGCCCAGGTGGGCCGCCAGGTGAAATAGCGTTGCATGGCGGGCAGCAGGGACGGGTCTTTCAGCTTGGCGGCGTCGGTGGGCATCGGGGCCATCAGCAGCGGCTTGCCCTGCCACCGGAACCACATATCATCATATTGGCCCGGCTTGTACCACTCCTTATACAGCGCCTCGATCTTCCACTCCGGCTGGAAGTTCAGGAAGAAGACTAGGCGGGGGACGGCGACGCCCTGCGCCTTCAAGTCCTCCGCGACGGCCAGCAGGGTCTTCAATTCCGGGTCGTAAATGGCGGCGTTAGTGTAATCCAGAAACAAAAAATCTACGCCCGCATCGGCGAACAGGATCAGATGCTTGCGGATGACCCAGGGGTCGGTGGAACGGTAGTAGCCGAACAGCGGCTCGGCCCAGTACCAGGTGGGGTCATTCGGCCCGCCGGGCGGGTAGGCCTGGAAGTCCCGGAAGCCGGGATGCGTCTTCAGGAACTTCGTGACATCGTAGTTCAGCCCCCAGCGATCCGGCCCATGCCACAGCCAGTAGAACAGCCCGACCCAGCGATGCGGCTTCGGCGGCCCAACCTGAGCGTAGGTCGGCAGTGTGCGCCCCAAATCGTCCGTCGCCGTCCAGTCGGCGTTATTGATGGCGATCTGCGGGCTATTCTGCGCGCGGACGGGCGCGAGCGCTGGCAGAAGCATCCCCGCCAACATCACCGCCAACAGCAATGGCCTCATGCGCGTCACTCTTCTCACATGGACCAGGGTTCGGCGTGACGGTCGTGTTCCGCGTACCAGCGGCGCTGGAGGGCGACGATCTCGGCCTGGATGTCTTGGGGCAGGGGGGTGATGTTCTGGACGGCTTGGAGGAACTCCTGAAGGTTCTCCCGGCGACTCGTGGCCCCGACGGTCGTGCGGACCTGGGGGAAGCCGTAGACGTAGCGGACGCAAAACTCGGTCCAGTTTTGGCAGCCGGAGCGGTCGTAGAGCGGCGCGACCTGGGCGGCCCGGCCCCGCAGGTACTCCGGGCCGTGCTCTTTCAGCCGATGCACCGGCCCGCCGGAGACCGTCCGCATGGCGACGATGGGTTCGTGGCGCTCTTGCAGCAGGTCCCACAGGTCATCCGAGACGAACCGCTGCAAGGGGTTCAGGTAGAAGATATAGCCGTCCACCACGCCATCGGGGTAGCCGGCGCGCAGGGCTTGCAGGGGCACGTCCGAGTTCCACGGCCAGACCTCCAGCACGAACCGTTCCACCAGGCCCTCATCCTTGAGGCGGCGGAAGCCGTCGTAGCACGGTCCGCCGGTGCGGAACTCCTCGGAGAGTTTGCCGCCGAGGCAGAGCTGGCCGATGGCCATCCGGTCAATGCCCAGCGGCTCAATGTTCTGCCGGATGACGTCGCGGATTTGGTCAACGGAGTCCCACCCGATCTTGAAGATGGCGGGCGGCACGTGGGCGCGGTCTTCATCAAAGGCGGCGCGCAGGACCTGAAGGGCGTTGCCGTAGGTGTGGCTGGTGTGGAACCAGACCCCGGCGTCCATGGCGGCTCGCGCGATCTTAACCCGGTCGGCGAAGGGAATGGACTCGTCGCCGAGCCGTGTGGTGCCGTAAGTGTACTTGGACATGTCTGACAGCCGCTCTGCGGCCGCCGTGTTGGATGTGGTCATGACTGAGTTTACCCCCAGAGTTTCCGGTCTAAAGCCCGGTATTGGATGGCCTCGGCGACGTGGGCGAGCTGGACACGCTGAAACTCAGGACCCAGTGCGGCCACTTCGCGCTCAAGTAGCGGCTTTATGTGGCGGTCTTTGACCAGTTGCAGAGGCTTCAGCCAAGAAGCCTGCTCGGCTCAACCTCTGCGTAACATCAGTTAGTAATAGGCTCGTGGTGCTGTGCTTATGTTAACTCTGTTTGCGGGATCATCCTTCACAGGACGTCACCGAACCAAGCGCGAAACCATATTATTAAGCGAAAAAACTCGCAAAAAACAGAACGGGCCTTCTTACATGAGGTTCATACTGACTCCATGACATACCGAACAGTTTACCGACTTGTTTTACGTTTGACAAATATCCGCATACATGTTAAATTGATTACATCAACAAGACAACCGGAGGTGCGTCGTGTTCAAGGTTTCTTCATCGGTTGCTCCCGTGATTTTGACGTCTCTAGTATACTTGTCGGCAATAGGGAGTGCTCATGCCCGCCAAACAACAGGGGGCTTAGGAACTACTAGCGCTATTTTCGTACCTACTACAGACAAGACAACGGCCGAGCAGAAAGGCAGCGGCTACTATTTCAGGGTCAGGATTAAGGGTATGCGTGCGGCGTACTTTGGTGGCTTCTGGCAAAAAGTGAAGGACTTAGTGGTCACGTCCCAAGTATCTATTGGCGGCAATCCAGTCACTACTATTCAGCACGTTCGGGCCATTAAGAAAAACAATCCAGACGTTATGAACGCCAATATCGATCTCATCGAGTTGACTCCGGCCTCAATGGTCAATGCTCACATCAAAGTAAGCTTCATTGCCGAAACCAGCAATAAATTTCAAACTCTGTTGCAAATGTTGGGCGGCGGAACTGACACCTCAACGGTTGCATCTCCGCTCTCTCTGGACCCTGCGACCGCTGCCGTGGCAGCGAAAGTTTCGACCATTGCTTCAACACTATTGAGTACCCTTAGCGATTCGTCAGATTCATCAACGACGGATCTCTTGGATATGGAAGAGGATCTATCGCCTGCTGTCGGCGATGTTCGTGATGGATACTACGTCATGTTCGCAAGCGAAGATCCGAAATATCCACTACCGGCCTCGCTCTCTGCCAATGCAATTCACGTCGGCGATGATGGTAGTATACAAGTAGATAATACGGACGTGAGTAATCTATCGTACCTCGTTCTTGAGGTGGATACTCTGCCTGTAAAGACGGAACAGTATGGTACCGGTGCTTGGAAGAGTCAACTAGATACGATCGACAACGACATTCTAGGGCTTGCAAACAAGCAAGGCGAGTCACAGCAGGACTACACTACCGACTACGAGAAAATTGAGCAAGCCATTAGCAACGTAGGTCCTCTTCTGAATGCAGACCCAACATACACAAAAGATGACAAGACCGGGATTCTTGCCCTGAGGTACACTCGGCTACAGAAGGCCAATCCGACAGCATACACTGCTTATCTCGCTAGCAAGACCCATGTTCCCGTTGCAGCAGCTGCCGCAAACCAGAACAATGTCTTAACACCTCCGGCCGTTACATCAATTACCGGAGCCATCACTCTGGGTGAACTCGTAAACAAAGCCAGTGAATACGAAACAAAGGTGAACCAGAACAGATCGCACATTCAGGATGTGCTTGGCTCAACAGCGGCACCTTAAACTCCAGATATGCGGAGGATTAGCCGCCGCATCCCGAACCCGAAGCAGTTCTGTCTCATACCAATTGACGAACTCCGGCAGTGTCATCCCCACAGCCTGCATGACCTGCCGGAGTTCACAAGCCCTCGAATAACTCGGACAGCGTGAGGTCCAACTGTGGGCGATGCGGTGCTGGTTCTTCAACGTCACGTTCTGTTCGCCCCGCTCGACCTGGCCGTAGTAGCTTCGGTCGAGGCCAGATTCGAGGGGGAAACGCTCCTGACTGTAGCCCCATTCCTTCCGTAACTGCCGCAGCCGTTTCCGGAACCGCAGCAGAATGTCCGCCTCCCCGACCATACTCCATCATGGCTCCATCATGGGCCTACCGCTCAGGAAGTAGCGGACACCGGCAGCTTCAAGCGCGCCGAGGATGGCTTGTAAGTCCAGCGGCTCGTCCGGCACGCTTCACCTCACGAACCGCCCTCGGCGCGCGGCGGTGTTTCTCAATTCTTTCCGATGGGATGAGGCGGAGATTGGCGCGCAACAGCGATAGGTCTATGCCATTCTCGTCCTGCTCACCAAGGGCTGCTACCCCAGAGCGAGAGTCACTCACGTTGCTGTCCTTCAAGTTGACCTCCAGGCTGCCCACATGACTTTCCTCATTACCCCTGTCGAGTGAGTACGGCTGGCCAGCATCCGCACGGCCAAGGAGTCGATTTTGGCGGGGCCGATGTCCGTGACCATCATCATTCCGGCAGGCCGCCTCGCCCGCAGGGCCGTCCATGCGGGCCGCGAGTATTTGGCGACCTCGTAGTCACCGGAGTCCAAGTGGATGGCAACCACCTGCCCGTTGTACGCCGGTTCCAGAATGGCCTTAAGTTTGTCCTCGTAGATCGCACGTCCGATCTGAGAGAGGCGATCAAGCTCATCTTCCAGGAGAATGGGGGCCTCTGCTTGCATGGCGATGCTCCTTTGGTGTCTCCGGCTTGATTATACCACC
>JAFAZD010000125.1 GCA_019239955.1 Armatimonadota bacterium
AAAAGTTTTAGTAAGGAACTCTGCACCCGGCATTGCACGATGCTTCGGAAAGACACTTCGGGAGAACTTTGGCTTTGAATGCAGCCCAACTCACCATCAACCAGCGCCCGACCGAGAAAGGCACTTTGATTCAGGCGGTGGGCGAGGTGGACCTGACTACCGCGCCCCAACTGCGCATCCCGCTGATGGACACCGTCAACAGTGGCGGCAGGGACGCGGTGATCGTGGACCTGAGCCAGGTGGACTTCATCGACAGCGCCGGCCTGGCGCTGCTTGTGGAGGCCCGCAAGCGCCTCGCCCCTGAGGCGCGCCCCCTGCACATCCTGCTGACGGCGGGCCGCCAGCCGGAGCGCGTCCTCAAGCTGGGCCGCTTTGACACCATCATGAATCTCGCCTACAGCCTCGATGAGATCTCGGTCAAGGAGACAGTCTGATGCCCCACGAGACCGGCACCCGCGCCGGCACCGGCGGCACCGCCGCCCAGGACAGCAACGCCCTGCCGAACGACGACAGCGTGATCGGCCACGTCGAGCCGATCATCGGCCGCGTCGCCCAGCGTGACGTGCAGGCCTACTTCGGCTTCCCCCTGATCCGAAAGGGCGAGACCGTCACCCGCGAGACAGCCGAGCGCGCCCAGAACCTCGGCCGCCTCTTCGAGCTGATCGCCGCCACGGAAGAGCCGTAAGAGGCAAGAGCCATGAGCCAATGGAATGACCAGGACGACACGGGCCCCGGCCCCGGCGGAGTCCTCCTCCTGATGAGCCTCGCCCTCGGCGCGGCCGCCGCCGTGCTGCTGGCCACGAAGGAGGGCCGACAGGTGCGTGAGCAGATCGCCCACCGTGCCGGCGACTGGAAGGCCCAGGCCGCCGATGCGCTCGCGCAGGGCCGCGAGAAGCTGATCGCCTCGGTCGAGGAGCAGACCGCCCCGCCCCCCGAATCCGGCCCCCCCGTCCGCGAGAAGACGCGGTAGCATGGGGTAGAGGCGGCCCTCTGTGGCCGCCCTGTCCTCGGTCGGCCATCACATTAGGGCAACCACTCAGGGCCGCCCCTCCCTCCGCCCGAACACCGACTTCAGCGCCGCCAGGGGCGACTGGACGTGCAGCGACAGCGGCACCGTCAGTGCTGGGCCTGCCGCCGGGCGCACGGTCAGCGTGGTCTCGTGAACCCCGGCCGGCAGGCCCGCTGTCGGCGCCTGCACTTCAATCGTCGCCTCCTGCCCCGGTTCCACGCGCCCCCCGGACGGCGTCGCTGTGATCGCCCCCACCGTGTCGACCGTGAATTCCACCGACGTGTCTCCGTCATTGCGCAGGTGGAACACGCCGGTCGCCTCCTGCCCACGCCGCCCGGCTAGGGCGATGGGCGGCGAGTTCGGTGCGGGCCGCTCGGCCACGACCAGCACACCGGGCCGGGGCGTCACCATCACGCTGCACTCCACGAACCAACGGTCGCCCTGGCTGACGATCCGGCCCTCCTCGTCATGGATGTCCGGCGTGTTGATCTCCAACCGCCCGGACACCACCTGCCCGCGCTCGGCGATCCTGGAGGTGTCCACCCCCACGCCGACCTCCTGCCGGTTGTGGTGGAACGCCACCGGCGTCACCATCACCCACGCCGTCCGCGGCTTGATCTCCCCCCGGATCTGCCCCCCGCCTGCATTATACAGAGACAGGTGCTGCGGCGTGACGGACTGCCCCCGCGTCACCTCGCCGAAGCGCAGGTGCTTCTTGGTCACCAGCAGCACCGGCGGCGCGATCTGGCGCATCTCCAGCAGGAAGTCGTTGGCGCTCGCATAGCGGTACTCGGTGTTGTAGGACAGCGCCTTGTTGATCAGCCGGATCATCCCCAGGTCCGCGTTCGGCTGCTGCATCAGCGAATTCGTGACGTACATCGAGCGCTGGTTGATGCTCTCCTGGTCCGGTGCTGTCCCGGCGATCATCTCGTACAGGATACACCCGACGGCGAAGATGTCCGTGCGCGCGTCCGCCACCCACTGCCCGTCGCCATCCAGCTCCGGCGGCAGGTACCCCTCTGTGCCGTACAGGTCAATGGGCTTCTCGTGCTCGTGCCCCTTGCCGAAGTACTGCGCCGCGCCGAAGTCCAGCAGCGCCAGGTGCCCCTGGGGCGTAATGCGGATGTTGGCCGGCTTGAGGTCGTGGTGGACCACGCCGCGCGAGTGCAGGAACGCCAGCGCGTCGCACAGCGAGACCGCCCATTTCAGCGTCCACGCGCGCGGCAGCGGGTGTCGCTTGAGGATGATCAGGTCCAGCGTGGCGCCCTCAATGAACTCCTGGGCGATGTAGTGGTGCCCGTCGGCCTCGAACGCCTCGTAGAAGGTCGGCATCAGCGGGTGCGGGCTGGCCAGATCGCCGACCGTCCGCTCCCGCTCGAAGAGCGCGTCCAGGCTGCCCCGCTCGCGCGGGTGGCGCGGCGCGAAGAACTCCTTCAGCGCGACGTGCCGGCCCGGCAGGGCAGGGTCGCGCGCCGAGTAGACCGCGCCGAACGACCCCATGCCCGCCACCCGGTCCACCACATACGTCCCCTGCCGCCCCGGCACCCGCTCGCCGGGCGCGAGCAGCATATGATCCTCGTAGCGCTTGCGTTTCGCCAAGCCGGCGTCCCCCGGAGAAAATGTGAGTTCATAGTAGCAAAAATTGCCGCGCGTGTCAAGATGAACATAGTTCCAGGGGGACGAGCAACGCCCCTCGACCCAGGTATTGACATTCCCCGCCGCCTGGGGTATCATACACCGTCGCGCCCGAAGCGCGCACCGCACTGTGGCCCCGTAGTTCAGCGGTCAGGACGTCGCCCTCTCACGGCGAAAGCACGAGTTCGATTCTCGTCGGGGCTAGGCTTACTCTCTTTTAGTAATTGACCTTACCCATCTCAGAAGAAGCGCCACGCAACCTGCGTCCGGCGATTTTCTTTTTTACCGCTCCTGCCGAGTCAGCACCCGATGGACAGACTGTACGCGCCCTGGCGCATGGCGTATATTGACCAGCCGGATAAGGACCACCCCGCCGACGGCTCCGGTTGCATCTTCTGCGATAAGGCCGCGCAGGACGCCGACGACCGGAATCTCATTGTCCATCGCGGTGCGCGCGCCTTCGTGCTTCTGAACCTTTTCCCTTACAACAACGGCCACCTCATGATCGCCCCATACCGGCACACTGCCCGGCTGGATGATCTGGAAGACGCGGTCACGCTGGAGATCATGGCCCTCGCCCAGCAGGCTCAGGCGGCGCTGGAACGCGCCTTCCACCCGCAGGGGTATAATCTGGGCATGAACCTGGGGGCCGTCGCCGGCGCGGGCATCGCCGACCATCTGCACCTGCACATCGTCCCGCGCTGGAACGGCGACACCAACTTCATGCCGGTCCTGGCCGACGTCAAGGTGCTGCCCGATGCGCTGGAAAACAGCGCCCGCAAGCTGCGCGAGGCCTGGGGGGAGAGGGAGAACGGAAGTGGCGGAAGAAGCGTTGAGTGAGAAGGCGCGCCGGATTCAGGAACTGGCCGTGCAGGCGGCCCCGTGCCCCGCCTGCGACCTGGCCCAGTCGCGCACCAAGGTCGTCTTCGGCGACGGCAACGCCGACAGCCCGCTGATGCTGATCGGGGAAGGCCCCGGCGCGAACGAGGACGCCACCGGCCTGCCCTTCGTCGGGCGCGCCGGCAAGCTGCTCGACGAGTGCCTGCGCGAAGCGGGGATGCTCCGCAAGCACGTCTACATCACCAACGTCGTCAAGTGCCGCCCCACCCTGGAGGAGATGGGCAAGATCAAGAACCGCCCGCCCCGCGCCGACGAGATCGGCGTCTGCGTCCCCCTCTGGCTGGAGAAGCAGATCGCCGTCATCCAGCCCTCGGTGATCCTGTGCCTGGGCGCGCCCGCCGCCAACACCATCATCCACAGGAACTTCAAGATGACCCAGGAGCGGGGCCAGTGGTTTGAGAGCAAGTACGCCCGCTACGCGATGGCCGCCCTGCACCCCGCCTACATTCTCCGCCAGGAGGGCGACGCCTACGCCCAGAGCCGCCAACTGCTTATTGACGACCTCATCGCCGCCCGCGACAAGGCCAAGCAGGCCAAGAGCGAGCCGAAAATGACTCTGTTTTAGCCCAGCCACTGCGGGTTATGGGCCGTGCCGTCAAACTGGGTCGTGGTCTTGAACCGCTCGTAGGCCCCCTCCAACGCCGCCACGCGCGTCCGCGCCAGCAGCGCCGCGACCTGCTCCTGAGTCAGCGGCTTGAACGTCCGCGCCGCCTCCAGCGCCTGGTCCAGAATCTCCATCCGGTCCATGCCGGTGATGACCACCGATGTCGGCAGGGTCATCGAGTAGTGCAGCATCTCAATCGGCGTCGCCAGGTTGTTCTTCAGGGCGTGATCCAGGATGGCGTGATCGCCGAACGTCTTCATCCCCAGCACCCCGATCCCCTCCCGCGCCAGCACCGGCAGGACGCCCTCCCGGAACGAGCGGAAGTGGGCGTCCATCACGTTCAGCGGCATCTGCACCGTGTCAAAGCGGAAGCCGTGCCTATCGGCCACTTCCAGCATCCGCAGGTGGACCAGCGGGTCCTTGTGCCCCGTGAACCCGATGAAGCGCACCTTGCCGGCCTGCCGCGCCGACACCATCGCTTCCAGCGCGCCGCCCGGCGCGAAAATCCGGTCCGGGTCCTCCATCCGCAGAATCTCGTGGAACTGGATCAGGTCCACATGGTCCGTCTGCAAGCGGCCCAGGGACTCGTCCAATTGGCGCGCCGCCGACTCCCGCGTCCGGCCGTCAATCTTGGTCATCAGGAAGACTTTTTGGCGGTAGCCATCTTGCAAGGCCTTGCCCATGCGGGCCTCGCTGGCCCCGCCGTTGTAGTCCCAGCAGTTGTCCAGGAAGGTGATGCCCCGGTCCACGGCGCTGCGGATCAGCCGGATACTCTCCTGCTCCTCCCGCTGGTAGCCGATGTGCGCCCCGCCGAGGCCGATCAGGGAGACCTGCTCGCCGGTGCGCCCCAACGTCCGGTACACCATGTCGCCCTTGCGGACAGTGGGCGGCGTGGTGAGCGGCGTGAGAGTCGTCGGCGCGTCCGTCGGCAGCCGCGCCTGCGCCGTGTCCTTGGCCAATGCGCCGCCCCCCGCCATCGCCAGCCCTGCCGCCGTGAGGCCGCCCCGCACAAAAGCTCGTCGTGTCGTCTTCATGCCCCGGTTATACCAACGCCCCCGTGATGCCGAAACGCCAAGCCGCCTGCCTGGCATATCGCACCTGCCTTCACGGACGCCCAGGTCATCACCGTCGCGCTCCCGCAAGGCTGCTTCGGCTGCACCACGCTCAAGAGGGCGCACGGTCGCCGCCAACTGGCGGGCCGCCTTCCGCATCCTCGGTCGCTGTTTGCCGCGACTTCAAGACTGTGCAAGCGGAGAAACCGCGAGAGAACGTCGTGAAAGTGGTAAAATCAATAGACCACTCGCCTGAGCATGATCCCTGCCGGCCTCGGGCATGTAGGTGGGACCGCCTTTAGCCGTACAGGAGGTTGACGGAACAAATGATACTGGTCATTGACAATTACGACTCGTTCACCTACAACTTGGTGCAGTACCTCGGCGAGATGGGCGCGGAGTTGGAAGTGTACCGCAACGACACCCTGACGCTCGCCGATATCGCCCGCATGGCCCCGGAGTGCATTGTCCTGTCCCCCGGCCCCGGCACGCCCGATGACGCCGGCATCACGCTGGACGTGATCCGCGAGTTCGGCCCGAAGACGCCCATCTTCGGGGTCTGCCTGGGCCTGCAGGCGATGGGGCAGGCGCTCGGCGGGCGGGTCGTCCGCGCACCGAAGCTGATGCACGGCAAGACCTCGCCCGTGCTGCACCGGGGCGAGGGCGTCTTCCACGGCCTGCCCTCGCCGCTGGAGGCGACCCGCTACCACTCGCTGATGGTCGAGCGCGAGACCCTGCCCGACGCACTTCGCATCACCGCCGAGACCGAGGACGGCGAGATCATGGGCCTCAAGCACACAAGCTGGCCTCTGGAGGGCGTCCAGTTCCATCCCGAATCCGTGTTGACCGAACACGGCAAGCAGATGCTCCGAAATTTTTTGGGCAGCGAGTGAGAATTTTCTGGACACGGAATGAGCCACACGAGGCCAGCGATTGAAATCGCCGCTGAGGACCTGCGGCCGAGTCTCCGCCTGCGCGGAGACAGGACAGGCCCATATTATGTCCGCGAAGGCGGACACTCGGCGCGAAGCGCCACTGAGCGGCGAATTGATTCGCTGGTCTCAACCCCGACGGATGAATGATGGCCCCATGAACCTCTATGAAAAACGCCTCGGCCACCTGCGGACGGCCATGCAGGAAAACGGCCTGGACGCGCTGATCCTCACCCCCGGCGCGCCCATGCGCTACCTCACCGGCTTCTCCGAGGCCGGATTCGAGCGCCTGCTGGCCCTGATCGTCCCGCCGGGCGACCGGCCCTGGCTGTTCCTCGCGCCCGCCCTCAACGCCGACCAGGTGCGCCGGAACCCGGCGGGTGTTTCCGAGGTGCGCGTCTGGGACGACGGCGCGGGCTGGGAGAGGCTGCTGGGCGAGGTCGGCAAGGATCTGAGGCTCGACACAGGCACCATCGGCCTCGACGACGACATGCCCGCGCGTTTCTCCCTGAAGATCGCCGAGCTGATGCCGACGGCGCGGCTGAAACTGGCCGGCCCCGCCCTATCTGCCCTGCGGCTCTGCAAGGACTCCGCCGAACTGGATGCGATGCAGCGCGCCGCCGACGCCACCGACGCCCTCATCCCCGCCCTCCTCGCCGCCTGCCGCCCCGGCGCGACGGAGTTGGAGGTCGCCCTGACCGTCCGGTCCGGCCTGGCGCAGGCGGGGCACGAGGCGTCGTTCGATCCCATCATCGGCGCGGGGGCCAACGGCGCGCTGCCGCACCACCACACCGATAGGTCACGATTGCATCGGGGCGATGTTGCCATCCTGGACTTCGGGGCGAAGGTGGACGGCTACTGCGGCGACATCACGCGCACCGTCGCCCTCGGCGAAGCCTCCGACGAAGCATGCCGGGTCTATGAGATCGTCTACCGCGCCTATCGGGCAGGCGTGGACGCCGTCCGGCCCGGCGCATCAGGGCATGACGTGGACGCCGCCGCCCGCCGGGTCATCGCCGACGCCGGCTACGGCGAGTTCTTCGTCCATCGTACCGGCCACGGCATCGGCCTGGACGACCACGAGCCGCCCTACATGGTCGCCGGCAACCACGTTCCCCTGCAACCCGGCCAATGCTTCTCGGTCGAGCCTGGTATTTATTTGCCCGGCAAGTTCGGCGTCCGCCTGGAAAACATCGTCACCGTGCGGGAGGACGGCACGGCGCGGGTGCTCAATCAAGAGATACCGGCGGAGTTGCCGGTGGTGTAGGCCCCATGAAACTGATCGCCGACGCTCTGATTGAACTGCCCTTCAAGATTGACCTCTGCGCGCGCGGCCCGGATGTGGACCCGCTGACCTGCATCCTGAACGACATGCAGGCCACGCTCTACTTCCCGCCCTCACTGGGCGAGGGTACCGACGGCCAGGGCATCTTCGGCGAGTGGGCCTGGTGGACGGGCCGCTCGCTGCGGCTGACAATGGAGCGCGAGCTGGAGCAAATCGGCGACTATGAGGCCCTGCGCGCGCAGGCGCTGGCGTCCGGCAACGAGATACTGCGCCGCTTCCTGAACGCCTACCGCTGGCGTCTGCGTCGGCCCGCCGTGCATCCCATCCGTATTGACCCGCGCGCTCTAACATTGGAGATTATCCATGATGACGGCCGCAAGGAGGCCCTGACGGAGCCGGTCGCGTCCTTCTTCTACCAGACCATGCCAGCCAAGCCGCCGCTGGAAACGTCGGTCAACGCCGCCACCCTCCCCACCCTGCAAGCCGACGTGCAGGCGGGAAACGAGCCGCCCCTGCCCGACCAACTGCGCCTGGACGCCGAGGCATTGGAGACGCAGGGCGAGCCGGAGCGCGCTGAACTGGTCCGAGGACTGGTTACGCCATGAGCGGCAGAGATGACTACTATCTGTGGCATGATGAGAGCGGCCTTCACATCTGGGCATCCGACGGTTACGATGGCTGGGACGAAGCCGGCTGGCACAGAGATGACGAGGGCAACATTCATGAGTGGCACTTGCAGAACGGCGAGAACAAAGCCAGCGGCGTCAGCATTCATCAAGAGGTCATAGATGAATACGTGGTGATGCGCCTCGCGCAGATGATTGAGGAAGGCGTAGTTGAGGAAACGATCAAGCGCGCCGTCCGAAACGGCAGCACTCGCGGTAGCAACTGGCTGCGCGAGGTTCTGCAGAAGAAGGCCGCCAAGTTGCAGGCGGCTCTCGCACAAGTCAAGCCTGACGAAGCGCAATGAGAGGGCAACCAGCCCAGGGAACTATCCCGTGTATCCTTGCCGTTTAGGGCAGGGACAAGGACAGCCACATGGTAGTCAAGCCGCGCCGAGTCATGTATCCGACTGAGGATGGGAAGCCGTTCTCCGAAAGTGACTGGCATTACGAGGCGATGACGGGTACACTCACGGCCCTGGAAATCCATTTCGCCGACCGCTCCGACGTTTACGCCTCCGCGAACAACTTTGTCTATTGGGAGCAGGGCAACCCGAAGGCGCGCATCGCGCCGGATGTATATGTCGTCTTCGGCGTCCCCGGCTACCTGCGCGACTGCTACATGGCCTGGAACGAAGGCGGTCATCTGCCGAGTTTCATCCTTGAGGCCACCTCACGCAAGACCCGGCACCACGATATGAAGAAGAAACTGCCGCTGTACGAGCAGGTCTTCAAGACGCAAGAATGCTTCTTTTTCGACCCCAAAGGGGATTACCTGCGCCCGCGCTTGCAAGGCTATCGTCTCACGGATGGCCATTACGAGCGGCTGGAGCCAGTCAACGGCCGCCTGTACAGCGAACAGTTGGGGCTAGATTTTGTGCAGGAGGGCGAATACCTGCGCCTGTTCGATCCGCAGAAAGACTGCTTCCTGCCGTCGCCGCGTGTTGACCTTCGGCGCACTCGGAAGGCGACCGTCGCCCTTCGTGCCGCCGAGGCTGAGATCACCCGCCTGCGGGCTGAACTGGAAGCATTCAGGAACAGGAACACGTGAAGCAAGCCATCCAGCATCTCATTGAAGGCCGCGATCTGACCGAGGCGGAGGCGGCGGAGGCCATGCGGCAGATCATGGAGGGGACGGCGACGCCCGCGCAGATCGCCGCCCTCGCCGTGGCCCTGCGCGCGAAGGGGGAGACGGTGGACGAGATCACTGGCTTCGCCCGCGTCATGCGCGAGTACGCCGTCTTCGTGCCCGTGCAGACGGACAAAGTGATCGTGGACACCTGCGGCACGGGGGGCGACTCGCTCAAGACGTTCAACGTCTCCACGGCGGCGGCGCTCGTGGTCGCCGCCGACGGGCGGCTGGCGGTCGCCAAGCACGGCAACCGGGCGGCGACCAGCAAGTGCGGCAGCGCGGACGTGCTGGAGGCCCTGGGCGTCCGGCTGGACCTGCCGCCGCACCGGGTCGGCGCATGCGTCGAGGAGGTCGGCATCGGCTTCCTGTTCGCCCCCGCCATGCACCCGTCGTTCAAGTACGCCGCCGGGCCGCGCAAGGAGATCGGCATCCGCACGATCTTTAATTTACTCGGCCCGCTCACCAACCCGGCGGGCGCGCCCGTGCAGCTGATCGGCGTCTACGACGGCGCGGTGTGCGGGACGCTGGCGCGCGTGCTGGGCAACCTCGGCAGCCACCGCGCCCTGCTGGTGCATGGGCTGGACGGCCTGGACGAACTGTCCACGCTCGGCCCCACGGCGGTCAGCGAGTTGCGGGACGGACAAGTCACATCCTACACCCTGGACGCGCAGCGTGACCTGGGCCTGCCACCCGCGACCATCGGCGACCTGGCCGGGTGCGAGACTCCCGGCGAGAACGCCGACATCCTGCGGGCGATCCTGCGCGGCGAGGACCGGGGGCTGCGCCGCGACATCGTCTGCCTCAACGCGGCGGGAGTCCTGCTGGTCGGCGGCATCGTGGCGGACTGGCAGGCCGGCCTCGCCCGCGCCGCCGAGCTGATTGACAGCGGGGCGGCACTGGGAACATTGGAGAAATTGCGGGAGTTCACGCAGGGGTAAGGAACCCCTCCGTCCCGGCGAGCCGGTTCACCTCCCCCGAAACGGGAGAGGAGGGGCGAAAAATGGCTGTTGCCTCTTCTGTCGCCTTACCTGCACCCATGCGACGGGAAAATCATGTGAAGCAATCCGGGCTTCGGCAAACTTTCCTCTCCCGTTTCGGGGGAGGTGGACCGGCTCGCCGGGACGGAGGGGGTTCCTTCATCTTATGAGCACGATTCTAGACACGATCCTCGCCGAGAAGTTCTACGAGGTCGCCGAGCGGCAGGCCCGGCGGCCCCTGCCCTCTTCCGACTTTCAGGCGCGGCTGGAGGACATGCCGCCCCCGCGCGACTTTCTGGGCGCGCTGCGCCAG
>JAFAZD010000171.1 GCA_019239955.1 Armatimonadota bacterium
AAGACCAGGATGTAGGCGTAGGGCATGAGCCAGAAGAAGACAGCCAGCGCGACGACCCCGGCCATCGGACGTTTCCGGCGCGCCCGCGCGACCAGCCAGGCCATCGTCCCCCAGAACAGCGGGTGGTGGGCCAGGTAGAGCGCACTGAACACCCAGGGGTTGACTCCGTGCGCGTTCCCGTAATGCAGCACGTCCTGCCAGCGCTGAAGCAAGAAATAAGTCATCAGGTCAGTGCCGGCGGGCAGGAGGACCGGCCCGATTGTCGGAAAGAGAGACTTGTATGAGAGTGCCTCCCGAAGTACGTGCGATGCTGGATGCCCTGTTGCCCGGCGTTCAACAGGCGCTCGGAGAAAACCTGGCGGGCGTCTACCTGCGCGGCTCGCTCGCCCTGGGTGATTTCGACCCGCTCACCAGCGATCTTGACTTCCTCGCCGTGACCGAGCGACCCGTCACGGATAGCGAATTCAGGTCCCTCGCCGATCTCCACGCGCAACTCGCCCAGTCATCAAATCGGTACGCCCGGCGGCTGGAAGGATCGTACATCCCTCGCGCCGCCGTGCGACGCTTCCCGGTGGGAGGGCGGCGGCACCCGACTCTCGGAACCGATTGGGCGTTCGGGTGGGGCGAGCACCGGGACAACTGGATTCTGGAACTCTGGACCGTGCGCGAGCGCGGCGTCGTCCTCTGGGGGCCGGACCCCAGAACCTTGATCGCCCCCATTTCCGCCGATCAGCTGCGAGAGGCAGTACGCAGCGAGTTAACCGCACGGCTCAGGGACTGGGCCGCACAGCCGGAGGGGCCGGAATGGCTGCTACCGCGTTTCTACCAGGCCTTTGAAGTGCAGACGATGTGCCGTGCCCTGTATACCCTGGCCCACGGCACGCTGCCCACCAAGCCCCGCGCCGTGGCATGGGCGCTCGGCATTCTCCCGGAGCCGTGGCATACCCTAGTGGAGCGGACGCGGGCGTGGCACACGGAAGCGATCCCGGACCCGACGGGGCTGGCCGAAGTCCTGCGTTTCGTGCGCTGGGCCGCCTCGGACGGCGAGGCCGCCGTCATTGTACCTGATCCCGCCGCACCACCTCAATCGAACGGTAGTGGCGGGGGTGGCAGCACCGTGCCGGCCTCGGCGCAGCAGCGGAAGTAGTCGGCGATGGCGTCGCCGGTCACGGGGACATACGGGACGTTTCGTGGGAAGAGCGCCGGGGCCGTGACCAGCGGCGCGGGGGTGATCAGGGCGAGCGCAGTCTGCAGGGCGGCGATCTGGAGCCGCTCCGCGTCGGTCAGGAAGGCGATCTGGCGCGCGTGGGTCAGCGCCAGGCCGTACTTGACCAGCACCTCCAGGCTGGGGCAGCGGCCCGTCTCCGCGTGGCGGCGCAGCAGGGCGGCGCGCTCCGCTGGGTCGGTGACGGGGACAAAGGCAGCGCGCCCGCGCCAGGCCTTGGCATTGTAAGGCAGCAGGGCGGTCTCAGGCAGCGCCTGCACGCTCTGGGCGTCGAAGACGATCAGAGAGTGGGGGTAGCCCTGGGCGACCTTGTCGGCGAGCAGGGGCGTGTCAGGGCGCAGGGACAGGTGGATGTAGTCGGCCAGCCCCAGCATCCGGTCGCGGCGCTTGGCGGTGGCGCGGGGCGCAATGCCCCGCGCCGCCAGGACGCTCTGCGCGTACAAGGCCCCATCACGCAGGATGTGGGGCAGGTAGTGCAGCGGCGCGGCATGGTAGAGGCGGGCAGGGGCAATCATCCGCCTCATTATACATGATTATGCGCCGCCTTCGCGCAAGCAGTCAGGCGGCCAGGGGCAGGAGGGACGCCTCATGCGCCGTCAGCCTCGGCTCGACGGCGCGGCGGCGGGTGCGTAAGAAGGCATGGACGCACTCCGGGTCCCACTGCGTCCCCGCGCCCTGTTCCAGCACCGACAGCGCCTGCGCCGGGCACATCCCCTTGCGGTAGGGCCGGTCGGTGGTCATGGCGGAATATGCATCCGCCACCGCCATCAGGCGGGCCAGGAAGGGGATCTCTTCGCCGCACAGGCCGCCGGGGTAGCCGCCGCCGTCCCAGCGCTCGTGGTGGTGGCGGATCGCGTCCAGCGTCCCCTCGAAGCCCGGCACCGCGCCCACAATGATGGCCCCCATCATCGGGTGCTGCTGCACGGCCCCGGACTCAGCCTCGGTCAGCCTGCCCGGCTTGCGCAGGATGGCGTCGGGGACGCCGATCTTGCCCACGTCGTGCAGCAGGGCGGCGGTGGCGACGACGCGCTGCGTCTTCTCGTCCAGCTCCAGTTCCCGCGCGATCTCGAGACTGTAGGCCAGGACGTCCTCGCAGTGCCGGTGCGTATAGCGGTCCTTGTTGTCCACCGCCGTCACCAGCGCGTCCAGCATCGAGAAGCCCTCCAGGGAACGAGCGAGGGTGGCACACATGTCGAGTGCCCGCGCGCCGTCGCCCGCGCCGGTCTTGGCGCGACGCAGCCGGGCGTCGGCCAGCTCGATCACCTCCAGCCGGGTCGCCCCCTCATCGGGGAAGAGGGCGACGCCGACGGAAAACACCAGGGGAATCTGTGTGCCGCCGGCGGGCGGCTGGTAGCCGAGGCCCTCCAGATGCGCCGTCAGGCGGGCCGCGACCTGCGCGGCCCCGCCGGAGCGCACGTCGGGCACCAGCAGGGCGAATTCGTCGCCGCCATAGCGGGCGAGGATGTCGGTGGGACGGCAGCCCTCCTGGAGGGCCGTGGCGATCCGGCGCAGCACATCGTCGCCCGTGATGTGCCCGTAGGTGTCGTTGAAGAACTTGAAGTTGTCCAGGTCCAGGACGGCGACGGCCAGAGACGTCCCCTCGCGCTGCGCCCGGTCGGCCTCCTCCTCCAGCCTCTTGTGAAAGGCGCGGTGGTTGAGCAGCCCGGTCAGCGGGTCACGCTCGGCACGTTCGATGGCCTCGGCGAGCAGTTCCTGCTTGGCCTCGAATTCGGCCGCGTGGCTCATCGCGGCGGCAGTCAGGCCGGCCATCAGCTGCAACGTATGCACGTCCGTCGGCCCGAAGGCGTGTCGCTCCGGGGACATCACGCTCAGGACGCCGATGACGCGGCGGTGATGGTACAGGGGGACGATGATCACGGAGCGCGACCCGGTCCGGCGGCTGACATCGCGGTTGACAAGGGGGTCGCGCTCGGCGTCGTCGCAGCGCAGGACCTGGCCCGTGCGGAGGCACTCGCCCGTCAGACCGGCGGACTTGGGCACCCGCAGGCCGATATGGGGCGCGGCCCTCCCGCTGGCCGCGCGGAACACGACGGCGTCGCCTTCCGCCAGCTTGAGGACGGCCCCGCTGGCCCCCGTCAGCGCTTGGGCGCGTGTCACGATCAGGTCCATCACCGCGTCCAGGTCCAGATCAGCGGTGGCGATGTCCTGCTGGGTGGCGATGATGGCGGAGAAGCGATCGCCATCCCGGCGCAGTTCCTCCTCGACATGCGCGCGCTCCGTCACCTCCGCCTCCAGGTCGGCGACGCGCCGGTCCACCAGCATGGTCAGGTGCCGCTTCTCGTGACGCAGGGTCTGCTCCGCCTGCTCGGCAGCCCGGTGGACTCCGTCCATCAGCGCCAGCCCGGACAGCAGCAGCGCGGCGCTGAGGCAGCCGAGCATCGCTTGAGGCAGGTCGGCCAGCAGCGACGGCAGGTGGGGGGAAACTTTCAGGTGGTGGAGCGCGAGGCCGCTGCGCACCAGCCACACCATGAAGTTGAGCGAGAGCAGCAGCCAGGCCCGGCGTCGCCCGTAGCGCACGTACATACGCAAGGCGAGCATGACCACCCCTGATTGCAACAGAATTGACAGACTGATTATTAGTGTGATTACCATCAGTACGCTGCATTATTTGGGCAAACCGCCCCGGAGGTGCCAATTCGCAAGAAACAAACGCGCAATGTGATCTGTCTAAAGAGACAGACTGACCCCGCCGGGTCATCACAATTGTCGGCTGTGCAGGCCATTTTGTTGAGGGCCTTCGCGCGGCGGGTAGAGTGAGGGAAATGAAGGATCAAGGATTGCGGACGGTTTGGCCAGTGGTGGATGGAGAGAAGACGCGCTGCCGCGCCGCGCCCGCCGGGTATGAGGTCGGGAACGAGGCGTCCCCCCGAATGCCCCTACTGCTGCTGCACGGGCTGGGGTGCTCGTCGGACGCCTGGACGCCGTCGCTGCGGGTCCTGGCCGGGCGCGGACTGCCGCAGCCGGCCTACGCGCCCGACTTCCCCGGCTGCGGGCGCACGCGCAACGCGGGCGGCGCGCTGGACATGGACGAGTTGGGCGACTGGACGGCGCGGCTGATGGACGTCCTGGAGATCGAGCGGGCGCACGTCGCCGGTAACTCGCTGGGCTGTCAGGCGGCGCTGGCGCTGGCGCGGCGGCACCCGGCGCGGGTCGGGGGACTGGCCCTGCTGGGGCCGACGACAGGGCCGGCCCTGGAGTCGTTCTGGCGCTACGCGCTGGGGCTGCTGCTGGACGGATTGGTCGAGCCGCCGGCGTACAACCTGACGCTCCTGAAGATGTACGCGCAGATGGGCCTGCCGCGCTATGTGGCGACGCTGCGGCACATGATGGCGGACGACCCCCTGGCGCAGATTGACCGGGTGCAGGCCCCGTGCCTGGTGCTGCGGGGCGGCAAGGACGGGATCGTGCCCGAACGGGCGGCGCGGGAACTGGCGGCGGCCCTGCCGCGCGGGGAGTACCGGGAACTGGACAGCACGGCGCACGCGGCGGGGTTCAACACGCCGGAGCTGTTCGCGGACGCGACGCTGAAGTTTCTGGCCCATGCGGAGCGGGAGATGCGGGAGGCTGACCGGGAACTGCTTGCCGGCGGCTGAAAGCGAGCCGCAAGTTTGCTCGCCCGGCTACCTTCCGGCAAGACTCGTGGTACAATAAGGCCCTGTGCGGCCCAACGACGGGCGGCGCTGGGAAGGGCACGGGACGCATGGCCATAGACACGGGTGTCGGGGCGCAGGGCAAGGAAGACGAGGAGTGCTGGCCGCCCACGGTCGCGCTGGCCGAGCCGCATGTCATTGAGACGCGCGTGGGGCTGCATCGGGCGGTGTGGATGCTGGCCTGGCCGTCGGTGCTGACCATGCTGCTGCAGACGGTCAACTCGTTCACCGACCGCTTCTTTGTCGGGCATTTGGGATCGGACGCCCTGGCCGCCGTCGGCGTCGCCGGGCAATTGATGTTCCTGCTGTTCTCGGTCGGGATGTCCGTCTCGGTCGGGACGACGGCGCTCGTCGCCCGGTTCACAGGCGCGCAGGAGCCGGACGAGGCGACCGTGGCGGCGAACCAGTCCGTCTGGATCGCCGGCATCGCCTCCCTGCTGTGCGTCGCGCTGATGCTGCCGCTGCGGGGCGCGGTCGTGGCGCAGATGCACCTGAGTGCGCCCGCCGCCGCGCTGTGCGTCCAGTACCTGACCCTTACCATCCTCGGCGTCCCAGCCCTCTTTCTCATGCTGATCTTGGGCGGCGTCTACCGAGGCCTGGGCGATACGGTGACGCCCCTGCTGGTGATGCTCGGCGTCAACGTCATCCACCTGGGCGGCGACTTTCTGCTGATCTTCGGCAACGCCGGCTTCCCGAAGCTGGGCCTGCCGGGCGGCGCGCTGGCGCTGCTCTGCTCTCAGGTCGTCGGCGCGATCCTCTACGTCACCTTCCTGCGCCGCTCCCCCGTCTCGGGCCTGCTGACCCGCAAGCGGCGGCTGGAGATGGCCTGGGCGCGGCGCATCCTCAACATCGGCGTCCCGGCGGCCCTGCAGAACCTGTCGCGCGTCCTCTCGATGCTACTCTTTACCGGGGTGCTGGCGCGCACGCCGGAGGCGACGGCAGGCGTGGCCGCGCTGACCATCGGGCTGACCTCCGAGAGCATCGCCTTCATGCCCGGCTTCGCCTTCTCCACCGCCGCCAGCACCCTGACCGGCCAGAACCTGGGCGCGAAGAACCCGGACCGGGCCGAGCGCGCCGCCTGGGCCGCGCTGGGGCAGGGTCTAAGCGTCATGGTGGCGATGGGGACGGTCTTCTTCATCTTCGCGCCCCAGTTCGCCCACCTATTCACGCACGACCCGCAGGTCGTCCCGCTGGCCGTCGCCTATTTACGCATCTCGGCGCTGGCGGAGCCGTTCCTGGGGTTCGGCATGATTCTGACGGGGGCACTGAACGGCGCGGGCGACACGAAAGCGCCTGCCTGGGCCTCGGCGGTGACGATGTGGGGCGTCCGCCTGCCGCTGGCCGTCCTGCTGGCGCAGACGCTACGCTACGGCACGGTCGGGGCGTGGTGGGCCATGGCCGCCTCCACGGTGGCGGGCGGCCTGTGGGCGTGGTATCTGTTCAAGCGGGGCCGGTGGAAGACCGTGGCGGTGTAGGCCCCGTCCCAGCCTTCGGGGTACAATAGCCTATCCGAAAGTCCGAAAGGCGGCTCCATGAACCCCCTTCTCGCCAAAAAAACCGTCAGCGACCTCCAGAAGACCGACGAGGGACACGCCGGCCTGCGCCGGGCGCTGAACCCGCTGCAACTCGTCGCGCTGGGCATCGGCGCAGTGATCGGGGCGGGCATCTTCGTGCTGACCGGCCAGGCCGCCGCGCAGTGCGCCGGCCCGGCCATCGTGATCTCGTTCCTCATCAGCGGCGTCGCCTGCGCGCTGGCCGGCCTCTGCTACGCCGAATTCGCCAGCCTGATTCCCGTCGCCGGCAGCGCCTACACCTACGCCTATGCCACGCTGGGCGAGTTGGTCGCCTGGATGATCGGCTGGGACCTGATTCTGGAGTACGCGCTGGGCACGGCGACCGTCGCGGTCGGCTGGTCGGGCTACGTGGTCAGCTTCCTGCACGGCTTCGGCGTGATGCTACCCCCGGCGCTGACCGCCGCGCCGGGCGTCAACGGCGTCGGCGTCTTCAACCTGCCCGCGTTCCTGGCAGTGCTTGGCGTCATGGCGCTGCTGATTCTGGGGGTGCGGGAGTCGGCCAACGTCAACACGGCCATCGTGGGCATCAAGCTGCTGGTGATCGCCGCCTTTCTCATTTTCGGCGTGATGCACCTGCACCCGGCCAACTGGCGCCCGTTCCTACCGGTCAACACCGGCCACTTCGGCGACTTCGGCTGGAGCGGCGTCCTGCGCGGTGCGGGCATGATCTTCTTCGCCTACATCGGCTTCGACGCGGTCTCCACGGCGGCGCAGGAGGCACGGAACCCCCAGAAAGACATGCCCATCGGCATCCTCGGCTCGCTGGCGATCTGCACGGTGCTCTACATCCTGGTCGCGCTGGTGCTCACCGGCGTCGTCTCCTACACGAAGTTGGGCGTCCCCGACCCTATCGCGGTGGGCATCGGCGCGATGGGCCTCGCATGGCTGGCGGCGATCGTCAAGCTGGGGGTGATTTGCGGGCTGACCTCGGTGATGCTGGTGCTCTGCTATGGGCAGACGCGCATCTTCTACACGATGGCGCACGATGGCCTGCTGCCCGCCCTGTTCAGCCGCCTGCACCCGCGCTTCGGCACACCCGCCCGCGCGACGGTTCTGCTCGGCGTCCTTGTGGCGATCATCGCCGCGCTGACGCCGATCAAGCTGCTGGGAGAGCTGGTCAGCATCGGGACGCTGTTCGCCTTCGTGGTCGTCTGCGGGGCCGTGATCTACCTGCGCCGCCACCAGCCGGGCCTGGAGCGTCCATTCAAATGCCCCGGCGTCCCCTGGGTCCCCCTCGCCGGCATCCTGGTCTGCCTCTACCTCGTCGTCGGCCTGCCCCCCGAGACCCAGATTCGCCTGCTCACTTGGCTGGCCGTCGGCTTGATCATCTACTTTGCCTACGGCCGCTATCACAGCAAAGTGTCCGGGACAAACCCATAGGGGCGACCCGGCGGGTCGCCCCTACCCTCCTCTCACCATGCGTGCCTCCAACGCCAGCAGGCGCGGTTTCCATTCCTTGCCCCAGCGGTAGCCGGCCAGGGTGCCGTCGTGCCGCCGGACGCGGTGGCAGGGGATGGCGACCGCCAGGCCGTTGCGGGCGCAGGCGCCGGCGACGGCCCGCACTGCCGATGGTCGGCTCACCCGAGCGGCCAGCTCGGTGTAGGAGATCGTCTCGCCCGCCGGGATGCGTCCCACCTCCGCCCAGACCTGCCGCTGAAACGCCGTGCCGGAAAGAATGTCCAGCGGAGGACGGAAGGCGTCCGTGCGTCCGTCCAGGAACGCGACCAGCTGGTCGGCGTAGGGCCGCAAGGCCGCCGCGTCCTCCATCATCTCCGCCCCCGCGAATTCCAGCCCCACCTCCGCCCACTGTTCCTGCGGGCCATGAGACCGGCAGAGGCGCAGCGCGCAGAGGCCGCGCGGCGTCGCCGCCAGCAGCGCGACGCCGAGGGGAGTCTCAAAAAGGCCGAACCGTATCTGTGTCATCGCTAGTTGATCCGTGAGGTCTTCGGCAATGCGGGGTGGCTGCCGAGGTCGTGCAGGTCGGCGGTGCGGGTGATGGCGGCGAGAAGACACTGGCCGCTGTCGGTATGAGTCGGAGCCAGGAAGAGGACGATGCCGTTGGCCGGGAAGCCGGCCGGCGCATGGCCGGGGTTCAGGTGCAGGCGCAGCTTGAAGACGCGCGGGACATGGCGGGGCTGCCAGACGCCGTGGGTGAAGGGTGCGGAGTTTCCCCGCTTGTCAAACACGAACATCGCGCGGCGCGCGCGCAGGCTGCCGCCGGGGTACAGGACGTACAGCGACAGCTCCCGCGCCGGCACTTCCCCGCCCGCCACGCCCCGGACCAGCGCGTGCAGGCGCTCCAGGGTCTCCAGGGCCTCGGCCTCGGCGATCAGGCGGTGCGAGACGTCCGCGCCGAGCGCACCGACGAACTCCTCCGGCAGCTCGGTGAGCTGGTAGTACGCCCCGGCGTCGGAGAGTACGGCCCGCGCGACCTCGTTGGCGTACTCGGTCCCCGCCCCCACCCGCCGCTTGATGTAGGCGATGGCGGCCCCGTGCCGCGCCTGCTGCTCCGCCCGCAGGGCGGCCCACTGCGGATCGTCGTCGGAAAAAATGGGCATCATTTATAGCTCGGCAGGATAATCCCCTTCATGATGGTGTTCTGCGCCAGCAGGAACACCAGCAGGGTCGGAACGGTCGCCAGCGTCGCCGCCGCCATCATGACGTACTGGGGCGCGCCGCTCGACCCCAATTCGTAGATCCAGACCATCAGCGTCCAGATCTTCGGGTCCTGGCAGATCACCATCGCCATCAGGAAGTTGGTGAAGGCAGCCGTGAACGCGCCCAGGCCGATCACGGCGAAGATCGGCTTGCAGAGAGGGAGGGTGATGTCCCAGAACATACGCGCCTCCGAGGCCCCGTCCAGCGTCCCCGCCTCGTAGAGTTCCTTGGGCAAACTGTCAAAAAAGCCTTTCAGCAGGAAGATGGAGAACCCGCTGGCGACTCCGGGCAGGATCAGTGCGGCGAACGTGTTCAGCAGGTGCAGGTTCTTGAGCAGCAGGAAGTTCGGAATCATCGTCACTTCCCCCGGAAAGGCCATCGTCGCCAGCAGGAACAGCAGCACCGAGTTGCCGTAGGACAGGCTGTAGCGCGACAGCGCGTAGGCGCACAGCGGGTTGACGATCAGCGTGGTCAGGATCGCCAGGGCGCAGTAGACGAACGTGTTGAACACGGCCCGCCCGTGCAGCACCATGTACTGTGTGACCAGCCGGTAGTTGCGCCCCAGGAAGTCCCAGCGGAGCGGCCCGGCGTTCGCCTGCACGTAGGCCCAGTCGGCCTGCTGCGCCGAGGGGCCCAGCGGCCCGCCCCAGCGGGTCTCCGGCGTATCCGCCGCAAGGGCCGCCGCGGGCGCGGCCCCCAGGAACGCCAGCCAGTCCAGCAGCGGCGGCCCGGCGGCCGGCACGGCGTCGGAATCGGCCAGCGCCGCCTGGCCGAACGACGTCAGATGCGTCCCGTACTTGCCGTTGAAGCCGGCGATGTCATCCTTGTAGCGCGCCCGCAGGAAGGTCTGGTACGCCGGCAGTGCCGACGGGCCGACGCGGACGTACCGGAACGGCA
>JAFAZD010000144.1 GCA_019239955.1 Armatimonadota bacterium
GGAGCCGATGGGCGACATCGTGACGCTGTACCTGACGGCGGGGGCGCACCAGATCGTGGCGACGATTGACGCGGAGACGGGGGCCCGGGACGGGGAGGCGCTGGACGTGGTCTTGGACCTGGACAAGACCCACCTCTTCGACGCCGAGACCGAACAGGCCATTTACTGAGCAAGAGTCAAGACAGGAAGGATCAGGTCACAGGAGATTTTGCACACTCCCTTTTTTAACGCACACCACTCACCCATCGGCGCCTTCGCCACGTTCACGCTCGGGTCCCAGGGAGCGAAGGGGGGCCTTGGCCTCGAACTGGGCAGACCCGCCGACCAGGACGTCTACATCGGCCTTGAAACACGCGGTGGCGGCACATTCGAGGCCCTGCCCTTTTTCGGGAACGCAGACGCAGGGGACGAGGAGCGCCGCCGGTATGAGGTCGAGCAGGCCAACCAGGCCATGCCGGAATGGCAGAGCGCACGCGTCGTCCCGTTCGCGGCCGACTCGATCCGGCGCGATTTCCGCGCGGCGACCGACGCCTGGGCCACCGGCGACCTGACGTTCACGGTTTACTCCCCGGTGTGCTCCGTGCCTGATCCGAAGACGGCGGCCACGGCCGCTCTGATGGCCGCGCTTGTGCCGGCCGTGCTGGCCGAGGTGACGGTAGACAACACGCACGGGTCGCTCGCGCGCCGCGCCTTCTTCGGCTACGGCGGCAATGACCCCTACGCGGCCATGCGTCGCCTGGACGACACCATGCCTGGCTTCGCCGGAGTCGGCCAGGGTCGCATTACGGCCATCGTCACGGATTCGCCGGACGTCCGCTCCGGCCAGGCGTTGACCCTCGGGAGAGTGCTGTTGGAGGCGGATCCGGATGACCTGGCTTTCGGCCTAGGGACCTGCGCCGCCCTGGTGATGGAGGTCCCCGCCGGCCAGACCCGGACCTTCCGGTTCGCCGTCTGCTTCCACCGCGGCGGCCTCGCCGCCGCGGGCCTTGACGCCACCTACTATTACACCCGTTTCTTCCCCAATGTTGAGGCGGTCGCCGAGTACGCGCTGGCCCAATTCGGCGCGCTCAAGCAGGCGGCCCTGGACGGCGACGCGCTTGTGGAGAACGATACCCTTTCGGACGACCAGAAGTTCATGCTCGCCCACGCCGTTCGCTCCTACTACGGCAGCACGCAGCTCCTCGATCACGAAGGCGCGCCGCTCTGGGTGGTCAACGAGGGCGAGTACCGGATGATGAACACGTTCGACCTGACGGTGGACCAGCTCTTCTTTGAGATGAAGATGAACCCGTGGACCGTCCGCAACGAACTGGACCTGTTCTCCACGCGGTACTGCTACCAGGACACCGCGCGCCTCCCCGGCGATCCGGCCGAGTACCCCGGCGGGATCGGCTTCACGCATGACATGGGGATCGGCAACGTCTTCTCCCGCCCGGGCTACTCCAGCTATGAGCAGGCGGGCCTCACCGGGTGCTTCTCGTACATGACGCATGAACAGGTGGTCAATTGGCTCTGCTGCGCCACGGTCTATGTGGCCCAGACGCAGGACACCCAGTGGCTCCAGGACAATCTGGGCACCGTCGAGGCGTGCTTCCGGAGTCTTGTCAACCGAGACCACCCGGACCCGGCGCAGCGCGACGGCATTATGTCTCTGGACAGCTCGCGCACGGCGGGTGGGGCCGAGATCACCACCTACGACAGCCTGGATGTCTCGCTCGGGCAGGCCCGCAACAACATTTATCTCGCGGGCAAGACCTGGGCCTGCTACGTCGCCCTGGAGAAGCTGTTCCGGGACAGCGGACGCGAGGAGCAGGCGCGGCAGGCGGGCGATCAGGCCGACCGGTGCGCCGCCACACTCGCCCGTCACGTCATCGGGGAGGGCTACATCCCGGCGGTGCTCGGCGAGGGAAACGACTCGCGAATCATCCCGGCGATCGAGGGGCTGGTTTATCCCTGCTTCGCCGGTTGCCGCGAGGCACTTGCCCCGGCCGGGCGGTTCCGTGAATACCTGGGGGCACTGCGCCACCACTTGGAGACCGTCCTGGTGCCGGGCGTGTGCCTGTTCGACGATGGGGGCTGGAAGCTCAGCTCGACCAGCAACAACTCGTGGCTGTCCAAGATCTATCTCTGCCAGTTCGTCGCCCGCCGCATCCTCGGCCTGGGAGGCGACGCCGTCACGGCGCGCGCCGACGCCGCCCACGCGTCGTGGCTAACCGACCCCGACAACGGCTACTGGGCCTGGAGCGACCAGATGGTGTCCGGCAAGGCCGTCGGCAGCCGGTACTACCCGCGCGGCGTCACCGCGATCCTCTGGCTGGAAGAGATTCCGCCCCGGTGACGAACAGAAGCATGATGACGAAGGATTGTGACATGAAAACCGTGTTCTTTGTATTAGCTGCATTGCTCTTTTTGAACGTGAATGCCTCGGCGCAGGATAAGAACTTCTATCTCTTTCTGGCCTTCGGGCAGTCCAACATGGAGGGTTTTCCGGGAGTGGAGGACCAGGACAAGGGGCCCGTGGACCCGCGCTTCCAGATGATGGCGGCCGTGGACTTCCCCAATCAGCAGAGGCAGAGGGGGCACTGGTATACGGCCGTCCCCCCGCTGTCGCGGCCCGGCGCGGGCATCGGCCCGTCCGACTACTTCGGCCGGACGCTGGTCGCCCACCTCCCGGCCAACATCAAGGTCGGCATCATCAACGTCTCCGTCGCCGGCTGCAAGATCGAGATGTTCGACAAGGAGCACTACACGTCGTATGCGGAGACGGCCCCGCCCTGGATGAAGGGCATCATCGCGGCCTACGGCGGCGACCCCTACCAGCGCCTGGTGGACATGGCGAAGCTGGCGCAA
>JAFAZD010000150.1 GCA_019239955.1 Armatimonadota bacterium
GGAGCCGATGGGCGACATCGTGACGCTGTACCTGACGGCGGGGGCGCACCAGATCGTGGCGACGATTGACGCGGAGACGGGGGCCCGGGACGGGGAGGCGCTGGACGTGGTCTTGGACCTGGACAAGACCCACCTCTTCGACGCCGACACCGAACAGGCCATTTACTGAGCCAGGACGGGAAAGAGATTCCCTGTCATGAAGGAGAAGGGGGATGTCTGAACCGACTGATACTGAGAAAGAACTGCTTCTAGAAGTCAAGTGCCTCGTTCTTGATCTCAACGCGACATTAGAAGTTCTGGATCTAAATCTTTACAACGGGACGGGGCTTGCGCCCAGCGGCAGGCAGGCACTAGCACTGATCAGACGATATGACCCTGATTGGGAGGCTTTCAGCTCGCTTGACACCCTTCTCGGCAAAGTGGATGCCGTCCCCAGAGCCAAAAATAGCCGGGTGAAGCGCGTCAACAAGCAACGCTGCGAAGCCAGCAAGAAAGTCCTGCAGCTGGATGTCAAGCGTATCGCCCAGGAGTTGGGGCGGCTGCCGAACCGAGAGGAAGTTGCCGAGCGCAGCCAGTATCCCATTGACTACTTCGACCGGTACTTTATCAGTTGGGGAGAAGTCTGCGCCGCCGCGCGAACAACGGGGATGTCGGAGCTGCCGCCCGACGACAAGGAAGCAACAAAACAGCCGGAACTGCAACTCGCACTGCTCTAAAGGAGAACATGACGACATGAAGGCACTACACAAAAAGGCCGCCGTTCTCGGCGGCGCGCTGCTATTGACGGCTTTCGCGCTTCCGGTCGCCCGCGCGCAGACGCCGACGCCGGATGCGGGCAATCCGCCCGCCGCGCCTCCGGCCGCCGCGCCGGATCAGACCACCCCGCCCGCGACCACGACGCCGGGCACGGCCACGCCGCCCCCCAACGCGACCCCGGCGACGCCGGTGGAGACGCCGGAGACGCCCAGCGACCAGGGCCAGAACGCGCCACGCTCAAATCGGTTTCGAATCGGGCCGGCGGTCGGCGTGTTCCTGCCGACGAGCGGCAAGGTGCGGGATCGGTTCGGCGACACCTGGTTCTCAATCGGCATCGGACTCGGCTCGATCAATCCCGTGTCCACCAAAGGCACCCTCGCACTCGACCTCAACCTGTTTTATCATGAGCGCGACGGCAACCGCGCCTTTTTTGCGCCGCTCGGCCTCGGCTACCGGATCGCCCTGGCACCGGGGACCAATGTGATCCCCTATGCGGGCGTCAGCGGCGACATCAACTTCGCCGACATCACGTCCAACCCGGACAACGTCCACAACAGCTTCAACGTGGGCGTCGGCGCCAGCGCCTTCACGGGCCTGAACTTCGGCGACACCGCCTTCCTGGAGGCGCGCTACTACGCCCTGTCCAGCATCAAGGGTTTTGATCTGTCGGGCCTGAATCTGCAAGCAGGGTATCGGTTCTGAGGGGAACCGGGAAAGACCTACCCCTGGCGGCAAGCCGCCTGTCCCCTCCCTGTCAGGGAAGGGACGAAAAGAGGAAGGGCTATGGCAAAGGCGCGGCCCCTCCTCGCCCCTTCCCTGGCAGGGAAGGGGCAGGTCGCTTGCGACCGGGGTTAGGTTCCGCGCAGCGAACAAGGAGTCAGGTCCGGTGGCGGGCCGAAAATCGTATCATGCCCATCGTCTTCGCCGGCATCGCGCCGCATTCCGGGCACCTGATGCTCGGCAAGCAGGAGCCGACGCCGATCCCGAAAACACGCGCGGCGATGCAGGAGATGCACCGCCTGTTCCAAGCCGCCCAGCCGGAGGCCGTCGCGCTGATCACGCCGCACGGCTTCGCCGTCGAGGGCGTGTACACCATCGGCGCGGCCCCCTACTGCGCCGGGGTGCAGGATGGGGTCGTGGTCGCGGCGCGGACGGAACTGACCCTGGCCGCCGCCTGGGCCTACCGGGCCGCCGAACGTGGCGTCCCGGTCCTGCCGCTGATCGCCTCCGACCCGGATGCCGCCCTGCCGCTGGACTGGGGCGCGACCATCCCGCTCGCCCTGCTCGCCCACTCGCCGGACACACCGCCGCTCGCCGTCGCCTGCCCATCCGCGGCGCTGACCCGCCCGCAGCTCATCGCCTGGGGCGAGGCGCTGGCCGTCGCCGCCGACGAACTCGCCCTGCGCGTCGCCTTCATCGTCAGCGCCGACCAGGGCCACGGCCATGCGATAGATGGCCCCTACGGCTACGCGCCGGAGTCCGCCGAGTACGACGCCGCCATGCTCGCCGCCGTGCTGGCCGACGACCTGCCGCGCCTGCTGACCTGGGACGACCGCTGGATCGAGGCCGCCCAGACCGACTCCTACTGGCAGACCCTGGCCCTGATCGGCGTCCAGCGCCACGTCCCCCTGCACCCCCGCGTCCTCTCCTACGAGGTGGACCATTACTTCGGCCTGCTCACCGCCGTCTTTCTGCCATGAACGTCCGGGGCCGCTAATTCAGGATCACCACCGCAATTGTAACCTTCCGTTAACCAAACTGACGTTTATTTGAATGTGCATTCGGGCATTAACTCTTACACGCATTTCGAAAGGAATCGTGTTTCCCACTTGGGCCGCCCAGCAATGATGGGCGGCCATTTTTGGGGGTGCTGCGCCCGGACATGAGAAGCGGCCGGGCCTCAAATCAAGGGCGGGCCGTGAACAGTCGGGCCGGGGATGGACTATGGGGCTGCTCCCTCCGCCTCCTCGGACTCGTAGAGGCTCTCGCCCCGGTGCAGGCGCAGGGCGATCTGGGCCGTCTGCAGCCGGGCGCGCTGGGTCGGCGAGTGGGCCGCCAGGTAGCGCGCCACCGCGATCAGGATTTGGGCCGCCTCCGGCTGACCCTCCCACTCCTGAGACTGGCGCAGGCCCGCCTCCAGCATCTGCAGCGTGTGGAAATCGGCGTCCTCCCGCACCGCCGCCCGCGCCAGCGTGTCCCAGAGCGGCGGCAGGGGGTGGCCGAGTTCCAGATAGCGCGCCACCGCCCGCGCTGCCACCGGCGTCTTTTGCTGGCCATCTAATGCTTCCAGGAATCGCTCCAGCAGCTCCCCGGCCCCGCGCGGCTCGGCGTCGAGCGAGTCGCGCTCGCCGGGCAGGCGGGCCGGCGGGACGTTCAGGAATCGATCCGCGTAGACGGACATGGCCCCGGCGAAGACGCCCCGCGTCACGCCCGGCGACGGGCTGCGCCTGACGGCCTGGTGCAGGGCGTTGCAGTGGGTGAAGGTGTGCAGCACTGTGACCCAGTCGCCGATCTCGTTGGACGGGCCGAAGCGGGCGACGCGCATGGCAGCGGCGTAGCACAGGGCCTTTGATAGTTGCTCCGGCCGCGCGCCCTCCCGGATGGCCTCCCGCAACGCCCGGAGAATTTCCAGCGGCTGCCCGCCCAGCAGCGCGTCACCGAGAGCGCGGACATCATCCCAGGACTTCCCCGCGCCCTCGCGCAGCAGGGCGGGCAGTTCCTCCCCGCTCTCCCGCAGCGGCCCGACCAGATCAATCGGGGAGCGCCAATGGCTCATCTCCTCCCCGCCCCGCGCCGAGACGAGCTGCCCCAGCACCGTTGGCAGGACGTCCGGGGCGTACTCCCAGCCGATGATGTCCAGCAGCTCCATCGCCTTGTTGGTGAAGTCCAGGACGTGGCCGCCGTCCGCATAGAACCGCTCGGTGGCGGCGGTGCAGAGCAGGTCGCAGAGCTGCGCCGGGTCCGCGCCCCCGCGCATGGCCGTCAGCAGCGTCCGCTCGGCCGCGTCCCGGTGGCGCACCTCGGTCCAGGAAAGCAGCCAGCGCTTCAGCGTGTCCAGCGGCACGTCCTCCGTGTCCAGTGGCTGCCGCTCGCGGCGCGGCGGCCGCCCGGCGCAGTCCTCGGCCACCCGGACCGCCCCTTGATAAAGGGCGAAGTGCGCCGTCTCCTCGCCGAGATGGGGAACCAGCGTGGCCAGCGCCGTGAGGCTGGTCAGGCCGCCGCCCCAGTTGTCCCGATTTTGGACGCCGAACAGCGCGACCTGCCGGGTGATGTCCCGGTAGTCCACGCCGGCCCGCCGCAGGCCGATCAGGCCCTTGGCCTGCACCAAGGCGATGTTCTGCTCCAATCCCTCCGCCAGCCGCCGCCGGTAGCCCGCGACGGCACTGGCCTGCCGGGGCA
>JAFAZD010000299.1 GCA_019239955.1 Armatimonadota bacterium
TGCTGATCGTGCTGCTGCCGCCGGCCTCCAACCTGATTCAGATCATCCTCAACGCCCAGATCGTCAACTGCGCGCTGCTGCCGGTGGAACTGGTGCTGATGCTGCTGCTGATCAACCGCCGCCGCGTCATGGGCCGCTACCGCAACCGCCTCGGCATGAACGTGGTCGCCTGGACCGTCACGGCGGTCGCCGCCGTCCTGTCACTGTTCCTGCTCGCCCGCCAGGTGTGGACGACGCTGCACCCCGCATAGACGGCGCGGCCTCAATCGGGTATAAAGCAACCGATGCCTTACAAAATCCTGGTCGTAGACGACGAGCCGCCCATCGTGCGCCTGATGGAGTTCATCCTGGCCCGCCACGGCCACCAGATGCTCACCGCCGTCAACGGTGAGCAGGCACTGGAGATGGTGCGTACGCACAGCCCGGATCTCATCCTGCTGGACATCATGATGCCGCGCATTGACGGCTATGAGGTCGCCCGCACCCTGCGCGCCGACCCGAAGTACGCCCAAACGCCCATCATCATGCTGTCCGCCAAGGCCCAGGAGGAGGACATCCGGCGGGGCATGGACGTCGGCGTGGACGCCTACATCACCAAACCCTTCAGCCCGGAGCACCTCGTCCAAGTCGTCAGCGAACACATGGGCCGTGCCGAGGCGCGGGAAACGCAAGGGGAAGCAGGTCATGAATGAGGTCGCGCCGGGAGTAGCGCGCCTGGCTGTGGCGGTCGTCAACGTCTCAACGTCTACTTCGTGGGCGAGCCGGGCGCGCCCTGGGTGCTGGTGGACGCCGGGATGCCGGGCTTCGCCGCCAAGATCAGGGCCACCGCCGAGGCGCGCTACGGCGTGGGCGCCCGGCCCGCCGCCATCGTCCTGACGCACGGCCACTTCGACCACACCGGGTCGCTGGCCGACCTGGTTCGGGAGTGGGACGTCCCCATCTACGCCCATCATTTGGAGATGCCCTATCTCACGGGCGCGTCCCTGTACCCGCCCATGGACCCGACCGTCGGCGGATTCTTCGCGTTCCTGTCGCGCTTCTTTCCCTGCGACAGCTACGACTCCGCCGACTGCCTGCAAGAACTGCCCGCCGACGGCGCGCTGCCGCACATGCCCGGCTGGGAGTGGCACCATACTCCCGGCCATACCCCCGGTCACGTCTCGCTGTGGCGCAGGGGCGACCGCACCCTGATCGCCGGCGACGCCTTCATCACGGTGGGCCTGAGCAAGCTCACGGACACCGTGACGCAGAAGCAAGAGCTCACGCCGCCCCCGACCCCCGCCACCCCCGACTGGGACAGCGCCCGCCGGAGCGTCCAGCGCCTCGCCAGCCTGCACCCCTTCACCGCCGCCACCGGCCACGGCCGGCCCATGAGCGGCCCGAATCTCGCCCGCGACCTGCAAGCCTTCGCCGAAAACTTCCCTGTCCCTAGTCACGGCCGCTACATCCACGAGCCGGCCCGCGCCGACGACACCGGCATCCTGTCCGTCCCGCCCCCTGCCCCCGACCCGCTGGCGAAACAGCTCGCCCTCGGCGCGGGCCTCGCCGTCGTCGCCGGGTTCGCCCTGACACTGGCCCGGCGGCGCAGCGACCGGAAGGGGAACATGGAGGAGTAGCGGTGTGGTTGCACTCCTGCGACGACAAGGCCGGCGACGCGATCACTCGCTGCCCTGCTCGCCCGCCGGCCCCTGGTCCGCCACCTCCGCCCCCGAACGGTCGTCCCCGGCAACGTCGGCGGCGTGGGATGCCGTGTCGGCCGGGACATCAGGCCTGGCGGGCGGGTCGTACCCACGACCGGCTGCGTTGGCCGGGTTCTGCGCCTTTGCCTTGTCGTCAGCCATTGCCGCCCCCTGCGTCGCCCGGCGCGCCCTTTGCGGGAGTATCGCCCGGAAGCAAGTCCTTGGGGAGCAGGATCGCCGTGAAGGGGACGGCCCCGCCGCTGCGCGCCCGCAGCGACTCCCCCTCGCCTCCGCGCGTCCAGTCACGGCCCTGGCAGACCTCGTCCTCGGTCAGCAACTCCTCCACCGGCGCGGCCCGGCCGCCCAGGTAGCGGCGGACGGCCTGAAGGAAGTCCGCCGGCGGGTGGTGACCGAAGGCGAAGAGCATGGCCGCCTGGCCGCCCGCGAATTTGCTCTCCCTGATCTCAAGCGGAAAACTGTCAGACACTGTCTTCACCCTCCCTCCGTCTTCACCCACGGGCGCACGAGCGCCCGCCTCTTCCCAAGTTGTTCCATTGCGCCAGCCCGTACACTCACGACGGGGCGGCTTCGAGGGCCTCTGCCGGGGCGGCCTCCCTGGCCTTACGCTCAAAGACCTGCACCGCCGGCTCCAGCAGCACGAAGCCCAGGGGCGTCTTCGGCCCCATCCGCCCCGTAATGGAAGCCACCCACAGCGGCCACTCCGCCTGGGCCTGCTCCAACTTGTTCCACATCTTGGGCCGGACAGTGACAGTCACTTCCTGGCCCTCCGCGTTCACCACGAACTCCGTCCAGTCATTCTGGACTCGGTGCGCCCCCGCGGGCAGCTCGCTGATCTTGAGCGTGATCTCCATCTTGGCGGCTATCGGCATCAACGCTCCTACCTCCTGAACATACAGACACTCTTAGATCAGTCCACCGCGCAGGAGCCGCCGCAGCAACCGCCGGGGGCGCCGCAGTCGAAGGCGGGGCCGCTGGGGCCGCCGGATTTCACGACAGCGGGGGCGGTCAGGGATATCTTGCGGGCGGTCTTGGTCGCGCCGCACTGAGGGCAGGGGGTGTCGGCGGCATCGCGGCGGCCGGCGGGGACGAGGGCCTCAAAGTCGGCGCTGCACTGACGGCAGACGTATTCATACAGTGGCATGGCGTTCTTTTCCTGATGTGGAATGATTTCTCGTGTGACGTTGTTTCATAGACGTTGTTATTATAGGAGAAGAGGCGCGGCTTGTCAATGGCGCTCTTGAGCGAATTGACCGGGAAGGACGAGGCGAAGGAGAATGGCGATGGAACACCCCCTTCTGCTGGACACACAGCGGCGGCTGGCGGGTGGGGCGCTGACGTTGGCCCCGATGCTGGACGGGACGTGGGAGTTGCCGGCGCGCTACGGCGCGGACTGGCGGGCGGAGTACGAGGCGGTGCTCAAGCCGGGTAGCGTGGGACTGACAGACCGCTCGTGGCTGGGCGTGTTGGAACTGACGGGCCGGGATCGGCAGACGTTCTTGCAGGGGATGGTGTCCAACGATGTCGCTGTCGCTTCTCTCCAGCCGGGGCAGGGCCGCCGCGCGGCCTTTCTGGACAGCACCGGGCACATCCTGGCCGACCTCTTCGTTCATGCCTTGCCGGATAAACTGCTCATTGAGACCGACCCGCGCTGCCTGGACCGGCTGGCGCAGACGCTCGACAAGTACCTCATCATGGAGAAGGTGCGGCTTCGAGATGTGTCGGCCGAGTGGGCGACGCTGGCCCTGCAAGGCGAGCGTTCGGAGGCGCTGGCGGCGTCAGTGGAGGATGGCACAGGCGGGTTTGCAGTCCCGCGCCGACACAGCGCCGCGCCGGGGCACGACCTCTGGCTGCCGGTTGAGGCGGCCCCGGCGGCGTGGGAGCGGCTGATTGGATACGGGGCCGTGCCGGTCGGTGAGGAGGCGAGGGAGGTTCTGCGGGTGGAGGCAGGGTTGGCCGCATGGGGCCGGGAACTGAACGAGACTGTTCTGCTGCCGGAGGCCGGGCTGGACGACGCCGTCTCTTACACCAAGGGCTGCTACATCGGGCAGGAGATCGTCGCCCGCATCGCGGCGCGCGGGCACACCAATCGCGCATTGCGGGGTATTCTGCTGGCGCAGGAGGCGGCGGTCCCCAAGCCGGGCGACACGGTGCATCTGCCGGAGGACGCGCCGGAGGCGGGCCGGGAGATCGGGCGCGTCACCAGCGCCGTCACGTCGCCCAAGTTCGGGGGGCGGGCGCTGGCGCTGGCCTACGTGCGCCGGGAGCATCATGCGCCCGAGACGCCGGTGGCCGTCCACCTGCGGCAGCCGGGCGGGGCCGTCTTCGCCGCCGCCGGTGAGGTGCGGATGCCGGGAGGGTAGCCCCCCAGCCCCCAATTCTGGGGGAGCAAAACAGGGCAGACAGGAAAAGAAGCCTCCCCGCGCGAATAGACGCGCAACAAGGGAGGCTCTTTTTCATGGAACACATCAAGTACGAAGGCTGGAAAGATTGCGTCCGGCTCGCCAACGGCGCGGCGGAGCTGGTGGTGACGGCGGCGTTCGGGCCGCGCATCATCCACTACGGGCGCACCGGCGGGCCGAACGCCTTTCACGTCATCCCGGAGACGCGCGGGCAGATCGGGAGCGGGAAGTGGTTCCCCTACGGCGGCCACCGGCTCTGGCACGCGCCGGAGGTGATGCCGCGCACGTACCAGCCGGACAACGAGCCGCCGGACGAGGTGGTGGAGATGGAGGGCGGCGGGCTGCGCGTCGGCAACTGGGAGGCCGGGACGGGCCTCTTCCGGGAGATGCGCATCATGCTGGCCCCACAGGGCACGGCGGCCCGGGTGGAGCACCGGCTGATCAACCACAACCTCTGGGCCATCACGCTCGCGCCCTGGGGCTTGAGCATCGTCGCCAACGGCGGGCGGGCGGTGATCCCGCAGGAGCCGTTCGTCTCGCACGACGACGACCTGACCCCGGCCCGCCCGCTGGTCCTGTGGAAATTCACCGACATGGCCGACCCGCGCTGGCGCTGGGGCCGCAAGTATCTGTCTCTGCGGCAGGAGGGCGACGAGCAGGGCAACCCGCAGAAGGTGGGCGTCTACAACGCGCAGGGCTGGGCGGCGCACCTCACCCCCCAGCAGGCATTCCTCATCGCCATTGACGTGGCCCCCGGCGGGCCGTCCGTCCTGCCCGACGACGGGTGCAACTTTGAGACCTACACAGACGGTCCATTTCAGGAACTGGAGACGCTGGGGCCGCTGCAGACGCTGGAACCGGGCCAGCACACCCTCCATACTGAGCACTGGTTCCTGGCCCCAACGCAGGGCATCGCCGACGAGGACGCGGCGCTGGACGCCCAGTTGCTGCCTCTGGTCGCACAGGCGCGCGAGGCGTGGGCGGCACTGAGATAGAACAGGGGCGCAGCATGCTGCGCCCCTACGGGATTACCTGTGCCGGGGATTACTGGCCGCCGCCGCCACCGGCGCTGCCGCCGCCTCCGGCACCTCCGGCGCTGCCGCCCCCACCGGCGCTGCCGCCACCTCCGGCGTTGCCGCCCCCGCCAGCACCGGCACCTCCAGCGTTGCCCCCGGACGGCGCGCTACCCGCACCGCCGCTGGCACCGGGCGGTCCGGCAGGACCCGCCGGTCCGGCAGGACCCGCTGGGCCCGCCGGGGCGGACGCGCCGGGCGCTCCCGGCGCACCGGGCGCTCCCGGCGCGCCGGCCGGGCCGGGAGCGCCGGGCGTGCTGGGCGCGACCACCGTTGTATTCGACGGCGGCGGGTTCGACGGCGCGGTGTTAACCACCGTCGGGCCTCCGCCCGCCGGCTGGTTGGCGGCGTTGTTGTTGTTGACGACGACCGCGATGACGATGGCCGCGATGATCACGACCAGGACGATCACAATGGTGCCCCAGCGGGCGTTGCTGGTGCCGGGGTCCTCGACGGGCGCATTCGGGTTGACGCTCATGCGCGAAATCCTCCTTGGACGAAGCTGTGCGTGTTGACGCTGCCCTGTGTTTACCCCCGCGCCCGCCCGCCTAAACGCCGCCTAGCCCCAGGGGAAGGCGGGGGGCGGGAACTTGTGCTGGGGGGTCAGCCAGGCGGTGAGGATGTTGAGCAGGACGTAGAAGACGGCCATGCCGAACTCGCCCAGCACCATGCCCAGAAAGAATGGACGCGCCCGCTGGTACAGCGACATGCCGCCGTAGCGCAGGAACACGGTCTTGAAGGCCCAGGCGATCAGGCAGGCGAACCAGAACTCCACCGTGCTCCACGAGCCGGCGATGGCGTAGCCCAGCGGGTGCAGCGGCCACCAGAAGAAGTTCGCCCGCATTGCGGTCAGGAACAGGGTCATGACGACGCCGACCGTGAAAAACAGCGGCATCTGCCAGGCCTGCGTCGCCTGCGACGGCGGGTTGGGGTTGAAGTACGGCTGGTAGTCAACCAGGGTCTGAGTCGGGCTGCCGTGCTCCATCCAATCGTACATGGTATTGGCGCCCAGGTGGTAGGGCAGGGAGATGTTCAGACCGCCGGCCACGACCAGCGCGATCAAGACCCCCAGGATCAGCACCCCCGCGAAGGAGCGGCGGCGCACCGAGGTGCCGTCGGCCAGGCGCCCCGCGTCCAGAAATCCCGTCAGCAGCAGCCCGCGCTGGTCGCGCAGGAACAGGTTGTCGAAGAAGGCCAGGGCGGCCAGGTTGGACGGGCCCAACCCATGGATGCCGCTGGAGCCGGCGAACATCCGGTACAGGTCAATGGGCCGGAACGTGGTCTCGGTCATCAGCATCCCGGCCTCGGCGGTCGTCCGCGCCATGACCACGGCGGTGACGAACAGGAAGACCAGCAGCTCCAGCAGGGCCAGCCAGGGAGACATCCCGATGGCCCACAGCCAGACCGCCGAGAGCACGATGCAGCCGAGCAGGCCCCAGACGGCCACGCGATACGGCAGTATCTCCTGCGAGTCGTCCACCCGCTCCTTCCCGATGGCCGCCGCCCAGACTTTTTTGAGGTGGGGCCGCGCCAGCCAGAAGAAGTAAGCGGTCAGGACAAGGTACGCGCCCACGGTCTGGTAGCCGATGAACAGCGGCGGCGGGTAGATCGGCATGCCGGGCATGTCCATGTTGTAGGAGGCGGCGAAGACCTGCTCGATGCGCGTCAGCAGGAAAAAGAACCAGATCGAGAACAGCACGTCGGCCGGCAGCAGGAAGAAGAACCCGATGGCGGCGAACGAGAGGATGAACATGGTCTCGCTGGCCCCGGCGTTCCAGGGCGGCACGGTGACGTAGTCGCTCAGGTTCCATTGCAGCGTGATGTCGGGCACCGTCGGCTGGACCTGGTGCAGTCCCTTGACGCCGTAGACGGCGATGGGCAGCAGCGCGCCCAGCCACATCAGCCGGTTGGAGAAGAACGTGCGCCGCTCCTCGTCGCCCGCGATCTCCAGGGGGAGCTGGGCCAGCGGGAACGACAATTTCTCATTGTCCACCCACTGCCGCCGCAGGATGGCCGCCAGGCAGAGAAAAGCGAACACGACCAGCACGACGATGATGCCGGTGCCCAGGACGGGCACGACCCAGGCCCCCCAGGGCACGGACGCGCCGCGCGGCAGCCGTTCATAATACCACAGCGCCGCCGGGTCCTTGCCGGCGGCGTGGGGCATGGAGGGGAACAGCCACGCCGGCAGGTGCGCGCGGTACAGCCCCAGCCAGTTGTTGATGGGGTCGGCGTAGTAGAGGAGGGCGACCGGCAGGGGAATCCACTTCTGCACGATGCCGTGCGAGGAGGTCATCGCGCCGACCAGCATCATGGAATAGATGATGAGCAGGTCCGAGGAGGACAGGCCCCAGCGGGCCGAGAGCCGCCGCAGCGCCCGGCTGACCGCCACGAGCGCCAGCAGCAGGCCCAGCGCGGCGGGGGGGAACTGGAGGTAGCCGATCCGCAGCGACGACAGCACCATCTCGGCCTGAGTCACTAGGAACGCCACCGCCGCAGTCGCCAGCGCCCCGATCAGCAGGATACGCCCGCGCACCCCCGCCCGGGGTGGCGCAACTGTGTCCGTCCCAAACTCCGTCGCCTGCGTCTCTGTCTGCGCCATTCGTTGCCATTATGCCCTTTGCTTAATGCCGCCATAGTAGCAAAAGGGCGACGGGAATGTCAAGCCCGGCGCGATTGCCGGGGTTTTGGCACAATTTGTGCAGACTTCGTTGCTTAACCAGGGTAAATAGGGATACGAATGGAGCAGAGGCCAATGAGACACAGCGGAAATGCAGGCATGGCCGCGGGCGAGGGGGATGAGCAGGCCCCGCCCGTCAACCAGCGACTGCCGCACGGCAAGCAGCTGCCGGGCTACGGGGTTGAGTATTTCAACCAGCTGGTGGCCCAGTACCTGACGCTGCCCCAGCCGGCGCTTGATACCGAGGGCAGCGTCCGGGCCAGGCGGGTCGCCGACGCCATCATCGCGCAGCAGGAGGCCCGGCTGAACTGGGGCGACGTCAGCGGCCTGGAGATGGCGCTGCTGCGCCTGCTGCCGGACGCCAGCCTGAGCCGCATCGCCTGGTATCTGCGCGCCCGGTATCGCAACCTCGCCGGCCAGCCCTGGATGGACCTGTACGTGCAGTCCCATCCCCCCGGCATGGCCGCCCCGGAACCAGCCCCCGCGACGCCGCCTCCCGCAGCGCCCGACGCGGGCCGTCGGGTCACGACCGGCTTTCTGTCCCGGACGATGAGTTTCCTGATCGTCCGCCCCGCCCTGCCGGAGCCGCCGAGTCTGGAGGGCCCCGCCGCCCCGCCGTCGTCGGCCCTGCGGGCGGACCTGGAGGTGCTGCTGAGCGAGTTGCAGCGCCTGCGCTCCATGATCGTGGCGCGGGAAAACAGGCGCAACGCCATCGTCAACATCGGGGCCGTCGGCACCCTGACGGTCCTGATCCTCGCGCTGGTCTTCTTCTTCGTGGGCGGCAATCTCCTCCACATCCCCGCGCCCGGCAGCTTTGTCGTGCCCGGCGAGGACGCCGCCGACGTGCCGACGCCGGGGATGCCCAACTCCTTCCAGGTCCTCATGCTGGTGATCGCCGCGGGCGCTCTGGGCGGCCTCATCAGCATGCTGCGTCGCTTGCAGAGCGTGACCGGCAGCCGCGTGCCCCTGCTGGACGCCATTGAGCTAGACATGGGGCAGGCAGGCATCTTCCTGTCCCCGGTCTACGGGTCCGTGTTCGCCGTCGTCCTGTACCTGTTCTTCCTGGGCGCGATGGCGAGCCTGACGGTGGGCGGCGCCAACCTGTTCCCCGACTTCAGCCGGGGGCAGGGGACTCTGATGACCTGGGCGGACATGGGCAAGCTGCTTGTCTGGTCGTTCGCCGCCGGCTTCGCCGAGAAGTTCGTGCCGGACGTGCTGGACCGCCTGGTCGCCGAGGAGGAGGCCGTCCCGGACCCCCGGCAGGCGTCGGAGACGGGGCCCGGCAAGCCCCCCGCCGGGAAATGACGCAGCCCGGCGTCAGGCCAGGGGGACCTCCCGGACGTACACCAGTTCCTTCTGCCAGTCGTTCGGGTGGGCCTCGGCCACGGGCGAGCCGTCGGGCAGCACGATGTCCGTCCAGCCGGCCATGTAGACCCCGGGCATCGGATGGCCGCACTGGTAGGCGCGCACCACGGCCAGCTTGGTTTCCTGCGCCCGCCGTATCTGCGGCTGATCGCTGTAGCGGTGGAAGGGGGGGACGTAGGGTGGATCGTCCGGCCCGCGACGGAACCCCAGGCTGCCGGCGCAGATGATCTGGGCGCGCCCTTTCTTCAACTCCTCCACCACATACGGCTCTTTGCGGAAGTCCGTATCTTGCGGGGTCTCGGGGGGAAGCTCGGTTCGGCCGAAGTTAAGGTCGTAGCAGATGCACACGCCGATTCTGTAGTCTTTGGTCTTCACCGGAGCGCAGGGCGCGGCCGACTCGGATGCGCCATAAGACAACTCCTCCGGCGTGAGATGGCGCTTGTCGTAGTGGCCGGCGATGGTGCCGTCCTTGTCAAAGACGTAAGAGCGGTTGTAGATGTTGCCATCGGGCTGCTTCTCGTAGATGCTGCCACCGACGATGGGGACGCCGTAGGTGCGGGCGGCGGTGCTGAAGGTCTCCTTGTACTCCTCGGCGATGGCCGGGTCCGCCAGCCAGCCGTCGAACTCCGGCATCTGCGCCGCCGTAGGTCCCTGAACCATCGCCTGCAGGCGGGGGCCGTCGATCTTCTCCAGCCACAGCCCCACGTCCTCCGGGAAGACCAACAACTCCGCACCCTGACCGACCGCGTCTTGCACCAGGGCCATGATCTTTTCCTCAAACTGGTCACTGTTCAGGAACTTCGCCTCTGGCTGAATCGCCCCTACCTTGATTGTTTTCGCCATCGTCTGTTGCTCCTCTCCCGTGAATTCTGTTGCCGAGCAAGCCTATTATAGCAGATGGCAAGTGTTCGGGTGTGCCAATTGCCACAATGGGGGCATTCCGTCCTCGCCAGCGGGGGCGACCCGACGATTGCCGTGCCCGCCACTTCAGTGCCCGGGTCGTTCATCGGCCTGACCTGCCGAAGCGGCAGGAAATGGACCGGGCGGCGTCCAATCCTTCCTGCCGTGATTGCGGAACGTGGGGACGAAATGACGCTGTCCCGCCCGGACAAGCGGTGGAATTTTCTCGCCTGCCTGTCGGATGCGGTCGGATGGCCGCTGGGGGCGGCGCTGATCTCCACCACCACCATCCTCCCCGTCTTCCTGGGGCATCTGGGGGCCGGGAACGTCGCGGTCGGCGCTCTGCCGGCGCTGTATAACCTGCTGATGTACCTGCCGGGGCTGTGGCTGGCGGGCCACATCGGCCGTCTGCGGCGGGCGCGGGGGTATCTGTTCTGGGTCGCCATCGCCGAGCGCGTCGCCCTCATCCCCCTGGCCGTGCTGACCCCGACCTGGGGCCGGACCCACCCGCACTGGCTGCTCTGGGCCGTCTTCGGGTGCATCGGGTTTCACGCGGCGATGATGGGGCTGAACCAGCCGGCGTACTGGGTGGTGGTCGGCAAGTGCGTCCCCGCCCACTGGCGCGGGCGGCTGTTCGGCTACGCGGGCGGCGTCGCCGGGGTGCTGGGGCTGGGCGTCGAGCGCCTGCTGCATCATCTCCTATCGGGGCCGGACGGGGGCTTTCCCGACGGCTATGGCGTGGCCTTCTGGATCGCTTTCACCGTGCTGACCGTGAGCGTGCTGCCGCTGGGGGCCGTGCGCGAGCCGGTGAGAGTGCCGGCGGACGCCGATGATCCGCACACCGGCCACTACTGGAAGGACAGTGTCCGCGTCTGGAGGACGGACGCCGGCTTCCGCCGCTTCCTCCGCGCCCAGGTCGCGGGGACACTGGCCGCCCTGGCGACCCCGTTCTTCGTGCTGGACGCGGCCCACCGGCTGCACGCGGGCGGCTTCGTGCCCGGCTACACGGCGGCCCTGGTGCTGGCGGCGGCCTTCGGCGGCCTGGGGTGGGGGGCCTGGGGTGACCGAGCCGGCAACAAGCGCGTCCTGCTCGCCGCGTCGGTTTGCCTTATCCTCGCGCCCGTGCTCGCCGTCCTCGCCCCGTCGCCGCTCGCCTACTACGGCGTCTTCGCCGCCTCCGCGCTGGGCGTCGCGGGCATCGGCATCGCCGGCAACAACATCGTCATGGAGTATGCCGGCACGGCCCGCGACATTCCCCTGTACACGGCCCTCTACAACGCCGTCACGGCCCTGCCGCGCGCCGCCGCGCCCCTGCTGGGCGGGTCGCTCGCCGACCGCCTCGGCTATGCCCCCGTCTTTCTCCTCTCGGCCGCCCTGGCCCTGGTGAGCCTGTTGCTGACCCTGCGCGCGCACGAGCCGCGCCGGGTGCAATCCGCCTTAATGTTCCCTTAACATTTCCGGCGCATAATAGCGGGCTGTGACCCTGTGCCGCACGGCCCTTGCCCGGCGGCGACAAGGCGAACGAAAAGGAGAGACACACCCGATGACACGACGCAACAATGCCGTTCGCGGCCTGCTCGCCGTGGCCGCACTGGCCCTGCTGGGGGCCGGGTGCAGCAACAACAGCGGCGGCGAGAACGGCGGCGGCGGCACTACGCCGAGCGGCGGCGGGGCAACGCCGAATGCGGCGGGCGGCTCGGCCCAGCTCACCGGCGCGGGCGGCACCTTCCCCGCGCCGCTGTATAACAACTGGTTCCAGGAGTACGGCAAGGCGCATGGGTTGACCATCAACTACCAGCCCATCGGCTCCGGCGGCGGCATCAAGAACATTACCGCCAAGACCGTGGACTTCGGCGCGTCAGATGCCCCCATGAACGACACGGAGATGAAGGCGGCACCGGGCATCCTGCACGTCCCCACCGTCGCCGGCGCGGTCACGGTCGCCTACAACGTCCCCGGCGTCCCTGCCCACCTGCACCTGACTGGGCCTGTCATCGCCGGTATTTTCCTGGGCACGATCAAGACATGGAACGACCCGCAGATCAAGCAGCTCAACCCCAGCGTCAACCTGCCCGCCAGCCCCATCATCGCCTGCCACCGCTCCGACGGGTCTGGCACAACCAACATCTTCACGACCTATCTCTCCGAGGTCAGCCCGGAGTGGAAGTCGGTCGGCGCGGGCAAGTCCGTCAACTGGCCGAACGGCCTGGGCGGCAAGGGCAACGCCGGGGTCGCGCAGCTGGTGCAGAAGAGCGCGGGGGCCGTGGGCTACGTGGAGCTGGCCTACGTGCTGCAAAACAACATCACCTACGCCGACGTGCAGAACAAGTCCGGCAAGTTCATCGCGCCCTCGGTCGCCTCCGCCACCGCCGCAGTGGCGGGCGTGACGCTGCCCGACGACTTCCGCGCCGTCCCCGTGAACACGCCGGCCCCGGACGGCTACCCGATCACCGGCTTCACCTTCCTCCTGGTCTACAAGACCGGCACCAAGCCGCAGGTCAAGGACTTCCTGAAATGGGCACTGACCGACGGCCAGAAGGACGCCGCCGGCCTCTTCTACGCCCCCCTGCCCGACCCCGTCCAGAAGAAGGCCCTGGCCGCCGTCAGCTCCATCCAGTAGGCGATCCCCCGATGTGCAGCGCCCGTCCGGTCAATAACCGGACGGGCCTGTTTACCCATCAGGCCATCGCAGCCGCATCGCGGACACGCTCGGTGCCGGCGGCGGTGATCGGCTCCCCATGGCCGACCGCGACCACGTCGACGTCCAGGGCGGCCATGCGTCCCAGGGAGCGGCGGTGCTCCGTGGTGTTGAGATTGAAGGCGGGCCATCCGGGGCTGAACTTCGGCCACGTTGCCACCGCGTCCCCGGCAAAGAGCGCCCGCCGCTCCGGCCAATGGAAGGCCAGGTGTCCCGGCGAGTGTCCCGGCGTGTGCAGCACCTGGAGCGGCCCTATCCGGTCCCCGTCCTCGACCCATTGGTCCACCGGGCACGGCGGGTGCGGGGCGAGGCCGAGCGTTAGGCCCAGCTGGAGCGGATAGACCGGCAGCCAGGTCAGCAGCGGGTGCATGGGACGCAACGTTATCCCCTGCGCCTTGCGCTCACCGGCGATGATGTCCGCCTCCCACTCATGCGCGTAGACCGTCGCCCCGCTCAGACGCTTCAGCGCCGCCAGCCCCCCCAGATGGGAGCGATGTGCGTGTGTCAGGATGATGTGCCGCAGGTCCGACGTGCTCCGGCCCAGGCCCTCGATGGCGCTCACGACTCGGCGCGCGTCGGTATCATACAGGGTGTCAATCAGTGTCAGTTCACTGCCGTCGTCAATCAGGAAGGCGTGGACGTGGCCGCCCTGGTTCTGCCGCAGGCTGTGTATTCCCGGCGCGATCTCCATTTCCAGTTCCCCTCGGTGTTTGCAAGTCTGGCGCGTAGATTTTGGCTGTGAAGAGGCGGTCGCTGTTGAGGCAAGTTGACGTGGCGACGCCGCATGACACACCAGGGTAGTCGCCAAACCGCGTTAAACCGTGATCTTAGGCGCGCGGCAGTTTGATGCCAGAAGCATTGGGACCGGGTCTGCCCCCACCCCTGCTGACCTGCTGCAAGATGCCGGAATATATTCCCTACGGATAAGATGGACTCCTGCTTTCAAACAGGGTCTCCGTAAATGCGACACTGACCGCCCCTCAGCCGTCCCGAGTACGAGACGCAGGAAGTTGTTGAAGGCGATTCACTTTTTCAGCAGACAAGCCGACAGGATGGCGAAGGTCTGGGGCGTGACGGCCTTGAGGGTGATGTCCATGTACATCAGCGCCTTACCGCCTACCGAGATCTTCTTCCGGGCAACCAGGACGCTGGGATCGGTCATGTAGTTCTCGTCCTCGATGCGGACACCTGTAGTAATGGACTCATAGACCGCCTGGAAATAGGTCCAGCGCCACGCCGGGCCGAACAGATCGCCGGTGCCCTGGATCGTGTTCCGGTCGTCTTTGATGGTAAACGAAGTTCCCTTCACCTTCATGGTCATGGTGTATTCGCCCACGCTGCGGTCCGTTTTCACCTCGATCGCATGCTCTGTAATCGTGCTGTTGCCTGGGTCATGGGTTTTCTCCAGCAAGATGACTTCGGAGCCGCGCGGCTGACCGGAGGGGGAACTGAGTTTCACATCGCCGACATAATACATCTTCTCCACGTCCGCCGCGGCGCCGGGGCCAGCAATCAGTGCTGTCAGTAAGACTAAGACTAGGAAGAGGGCTTTCATTCTGTCGCTCCCAGTTGTTGATAACGCTTGCCCCCCATTGTACCTCACGTGCTCATCTCCTTCACGCCCGGCGTTTGGAAAGGCCGCCCAGCGGATATAGAAAAGCACACGAATCTGTCTCAAGGAGCGTGAGGTTTTGCAGAAGCGAACGCAACGGGCGGGATGGGCGTCCGCCGCCCTGCTGCTGGGCGCGGTGCTGGCCGCCCACGCCGCCCCGCCGATCCAGGTCACGGCGTAGACGCTAGGCGGCCTGCTTTTCTCCTTCAGCATGGGAGAGGGCGATAGTCTGGGACATCGCCAGGTGGTCAAAGCCGTCCATCATGCCCAGGTCATCGGGGTGCGCCTCCATCCATTGCTGGAGCATCTCGCGCGTGGCGGCGATCTCCGGGATGGTATTCGCAGAGAGTACCAGGTCAATCAGCCATTCCCGGTATTCTTCTTGAGTCTCAGTAAGCTCCATCTGGCATCCCCTTTCAGAACGGCGTTGGATTTTGAGAACGTGCGGATGAACTCTGCGCGCCGCCCGCCAGACATGGCGTTTGCCAGCGACAGAACATGACCGATTCGGGCTTTGATCGGTACGCCCAGCAAATCAACGTAAAACTCCTGCTCGGACATCCCGGTAAGCCACTGCAGGTCCTCCAGTGCCGCCAGGTAACGGTTGTAGAGATGCCCGTCCTCCGCCCGGCGAAAAACCTCATCATCGGCATTCACACCGAGCCGAGCGAGAATCTGGGGACGCAGCAGACGTTGCAGCTTTTCCACAACGCCTTCTTCCCAGCCCCGAAATGTTTCAAAGTCGTCCCGGACATAGCCGGCGGAACAGGCGTGGAGCGCCTCATGGATCAGAGTCCGCCACCGCTCGTCTTGGGAGGCAAGAGCGGCATCCAAGGTGATGCTGCAATCAAAGGTCTTTTGTCCTTTGAACCCTGGGTCTTCCTGTAGAATTAGCCTGCCATTCCAATAGATACTCCGTGAAATAATGAGCGCCCCATGTTCTGCCGAGAATGGTGGCATGGACCTGACCCAGATACAAGCCTGCCCCAAGGACCGCGTCCGCGCCCTCTTCGGCCTCGAACCCGCCGCCCTCGGCCAACTCCTGGCCGCC
>JAFAZD010000085.1 GCA_019239955.1 Armatimonadota bacterium
CCGCCCGCGCCGACGCAGGGAAAGTGACAGGGCCACCGATGACACAGGGACAGTTTGATCCGCAGGTCTGGGCGCGGGGGCGTATTGAGCAGACGGCCCCAGAATTCGGCTTGGCGGGCCGCTGCCGGCGGGCCAGACTCTGAAAAAAGAAAGCCCGCCTCCGCGGTGGGAGGCGGGCGAGGCACTTCGGGATGCGGACTCAGGAACCCCAGATGATGCGGTTCCGTTGTCCGGGAGTCGTGTGTTTGATGTGCATGGCTTGTTTCATGTGATCTCCTCCCTCTCTTTCCCTCAGAATTATTCGCCGTTGATGACGATAGGAGACAGGTCCGTCCCCCAGATGGCGCGGTCAGCACCGACGGCGTTTGTGCCCCAGATGGCCCGCGTCCCCCAGATGGCGCGGTCCGCGTCGGTGCTGGTGCCCCAGATGGCCCGGCTGCCCCAGAGCGCCTGTGTGCCCCAGATAGCCCGGCTGGACGACAGCACGTTGCCGCCCTGCAGGGCGGTGCCCCAGATGGCGCGGTCAGCGCCGACGGCGTTTGTGCCCCAGATGGCCCGCGTCCCCCAGATGGCACGCAGATCATTGATGTTGGTGCCCCAGATCGCCCTGGTCCCCCAGATGGCGCGGCTCAGGTCAATGTAGACATTGCCCTGGTCGTCCGTCGTGAGGAAGGGGCTGGCGGCTGTCTCGGTGGCGACCACCGTGGAGGCCAGGGAGGCGGGGATGTTGAGATAACCCGCGCCGTAGGTGGTCGGGTCGGCGTTGCCCTGCGGGTCCGCCCACTTGTCCGCCGAGATCATCAGGCGGGCCTTGATTGTGTCCGGGGTCAGCGTCGGGTCGCTCTGCAGGAGCAGGGCGGCGGCCCCGGCGACGACCGGCGAGGCCATCGAGGTGCCCGACAGGCGGAAGTAGTGCTCCGAATCCGCCGTGCTCTTGGTGTAGGCGTAGGAGGACATCGGGATCTGGTTGGTGCCGCTATCCTCCGTGTCCAGTGTGCTGCCGTCCACATCCAGCGAAATGACCTTGTTGCCCGGCGCCACGATGTCGGGCTTGAGCACATTGTCGTAGAACGTGGGGCCGCGCGACGAATACGTGGCGATGGTGCCGCTGGCGCGGCTGCCGGCGGCGTAGGGGCCTTGGCTGAGGTCGCTGACAGACTTCATCGCGCCGACCGTGATGACGTCCGGGTCGTTGGCCGGCGACTGAATCGAGCCGTAGTTGGTCCCGTAGCCCTCGTTGTCCAGGCTGGAGTCCTGCGTGTTCTGGACGCGCCCCTCGTTGCCGGCGGCGCAGACCACGACGATGCCGTCGTGCCAGAGCTGCTCGACCGCCTGGCACAAGGGGTCGGTCTCGATGCTCTCGCCGACGGGGTGGCCGAGCGAGAGGTTGACGACGCGGATGTGGAACTCGTCCTTGTGGTCGTCCACCCACTGGAGGCCGGCGAGCACGGTGCCGACGTCGGAGCCGCCCTGGGCGTCCAGCACGCGGACGTTGACCAGCTGGGCCTGCGGGGCCACGCCCAGGAAGGTGCGGAAGAAGCGCTTCCCGGTGGAGGCGGCGCCGTTGCCGGCGATGATGCCGGCGACGTGGGTGCCGTGGCCGCACTCGTCGCTGGCGTCAGCGGCCCCGGCGACGAAGTTGACGCTCTTGACGACGCGGCTGCCGTCGCCGCCCAGGTCCCGGGACTTGTGAATGCCGCTGTCCACCACGGCGACAGTGACGCCCGTGCCGCTCACGTTGTACTGCTGCCAGGCGGCGTCCGCCTCGCTGCCTTCGACCGTGAACTCGTCGTCCTTGCGGACCGAGACGTCCGCCGAGAGATGACGGACGAAGGGCAGGGCGGCCAGGCGGCCCAGGTTGCGGGCTGGGACGCGGGCCTCGACCGACTGGACGATGGGGAGATGCCGGGTGATGTCCCCGCCCAGCGCCTTGATCTGCGCGGCCTGGGCCGCGTTCAGTTCACCGTTCAGGCGGAGGATGACGCGGGTCCAGCCGGTCTTGGCCTGGCTGCGGGTGAGGAACTGGGCGCCCTTTCCGGAAAGGGCATCCGCCTGGGCGGAGGGAGAGGAGGCCGCGACGAGGCCGGCGGCCAGTGCGAGCGAGGCGAGGGCGGCGGGCGCATGTTTCCATCGGGGGAAGCGTGCGCTCGCCCGGGCCTGCGGAGCGCAGGTCCTGGGGGTGCTTGCTGTCATCGTGTTTCCCTTCTTCGCGGGATGTGTTCTCCCGCTTAACAACAGAGTGTTGCTCTGGCGGCCTTTACTATACGACCGCTCATCTACAATATACAGCACAATCAGGCAAACGTCAAGTCTATATATGGGATTTTGAAAAATATTTTTTTATTGGGGGGTGATATGGTTGGCGAACAGGGGGTAACGTCACATACATTATAACCCATGTTTGGGCAGATAGCGAAGTGTATGACAAGAAATTTCCGCAATTTTTCTGAACAAAAAGCCGGACCTTGCGGAAGGCCCGGCCTCAAGTGCAAGCAATGACGCTCAGAAGTGGGTCAATCCGAGTCGTCGTAGGTGCGGATGACGGTGATTCGGTCCGCGCGGAAGTCATCGCCGTCGGACGCGCCGGAGATGCGGACCACATCGTCTTTCGTCAACTCGTGAACGGAGATTGGGCGGCCGTCCCGCGTGATCGGGGTGCCGGAGGGGACGTGGACCTTCACCTCGTGGTCCTCCGCGACACGGATCTTGATGTCGCGGGAGGTGTAGCGATTGCTCTGCTGGGTGACTCGGCCCAC
>JAFAZD010000317.1 GCA_019239955.1 Armatimonadota bacterium
TAACTCGTCCTGGGGCGACACGCCGAAGCGGGCGCGCAGAGTTGGGTCGGTGAACAGCCGGGCGACACGGGCGGGGTCTAAGGTGCGGCCGGCCGCCGACATCCGCTGGAACATCCCCCGGGCCGAGTCGTAGGAGCGCACGACGTCCAGCGAGGCGTCGGAGCGGATGTGCCGATGCACGTCGTCCAGGAACGACTCGATCTGGCGGTTCACGGGGTCGCCGGAGGAGGCCTGGAGGCGGGCGAGCATCTGGCGCAGGTTCGCCGGCGTGCCCCCGTAGACGGTGTTGGCGTGGGGCGGCCCCAGGCCGGCGTAGTAGCCCTTGCGGCCCGTGTAGTCCGCCTCGTTCAGCTCGCCGTCGGCCAGCCAGTAGTGCCAGGAGACGTGGGGCAGGACGTAAGGCTGGCCGTAGACCTCGCAGAAGGCCTGCATCACCGAGCGCTCGTCCTCCTCGCGCTCCGCCGAGTCCACGATGTCATAGGACCCCATGTGCGCCTTGAGACGGTCCCCCGAGTGGAAGTCCCCCGTGGACATGCTGGACAGCACGGCCATGTCCCCGAACAGGTCCTTGCCCCGCTCGGCCAGGTAGCCGTAGCGGATGTTGCCGTGCGTCTGAATCTGATACCCTGGCTCGCCCCAGTGCAGGACCCGATAACGCTCTTTGGAGGGGTCGTCCAGGCGGGTGATCACGTTGTTGGCCGTCTCCACCGGGGAGAACATGTCGTAGCTCTCCCAGCCCCCCTCCATGAACCAGTAGATCAGAAAGTGGGGCGTGTCGGCCTCGGCGACCTTGGCGCGGATGCGTCCCTCCTGGGCCGCGCCCTGGGCAGGCAGCCCGTGGGCGAGGAAGTAGCCCAGGAAGTCGGCGCACGTCAGCGCGCCGACCATGCGCCGCGCCGACCGTCCGAGGAAGCCGCGCCGCGTCAGCGCCGTCGGGTTCTGCGGCTCCGGGGGCGGCGGGCCGATGCAGGTGCTGTCAAGGTCAATGTCACAGGGTTTCATGGGCTTGAACGTCTCGGTCGGTACGCCAGCCGCAGACCGGCGGGCGGCGGGGCGGGCGCCCCCAAATACTCGGGGCTGGTGACGATGGCGCGCACCAGCGGCTTGAGGGCGAAGTGGGTCCGGTGGACTTCGTTCCAGAGGCGGCGGTAGAGGCCCCGCTCGTCCGCGTCATAGCGCATTTGGCGGCCGAAGTACCAGAGGAAGTGGGTCTGAATGATGGCGCGGTGGAACCGCTCCTTGCGCTGGGCCGCCAGCGCGAATGCCTCCAGCCCCTCCCCCTGGAACGGGTAGCCGGCGACAGCGTGGCGATCCGAGTCGTCAATGGGGCGGCCGCTCTCGTCCTTCTGCCGGTACTGGCCGTCGTCGGTCCAGCGTGTCCGCTGGTAGGCGAGCGGCGTGAGGACCTGGTGGCAGGAGTAGCAGATGGACGACGGGTCGGTCGTGGAGGCCGCCGTCAGCGTCCCACGGGCCTTGACGACGGCCGGCGTGACTTCAAAGACGTAGCCCAGGAATTTCTCGCAGACCTGCGCGGCGTAGTTGAAGTGCGGCAGGCCGGGCTTGCCCTCAATGAAGCCGGGCATGGTCAGGACTCCAGAGTGGCCGCAGTAGGCCGGGCGCGGCACGCGCCGGCCGTCCGGCGTGATGGTGTAGTCGGCGGTGAGCAGCTCGGTGTACGGACGCCCGGTGCGCAGCAGGTAACTCCACAGCCGCGCCGGCTCGTCCTGGGTGGGCGTGCCGTGGCTCTCCAGGTACAGCCGCACCCGCCGGAAGTAGAAGGTCTCGAACTCGGGGCCGGCCAGATAATGGTCCGCCAGGGCGCTCAACGTCGCCCCGCCGTCCAGGCGCCGAACTTCGGCGGCAGTGGGCGGACGCCCGACCAGGTCCTGGGCCAGCTTGACCAACTGGAGCCGGCGGCGGGTGGCCGGGTCCCGCGTCGCGGCCAGCGACCGGGGCCGCGTGAACAGGAAGTCCGGGTGCAGGACCAGTGCCCGGCACAGCCCCTCCCACGCCCGCTGCGCCCCTGCCTCCGGTGTCACCTGGACCTCCAGTGTCGGCCCATGCGCCCCGGACATCCGGGCGAACGGCCCGCCGATCTGCGACCAGGTGAAGTGGAGCGGGGAGTGCTGCACGTTGTACGAGGCCGTGGCGTCCAGCGTCACCCGCGCCCCGACGGGCGCCTCTGTCGGGGCGCGCAGCCGCACGATCGGGGAGGACCGGCGGGCGTACACAGTCACGGGGACGCGGGATTCGTTGTCCACGTGCCCTGGGTAGTTCACCCGGAGGTGATAATAACGTCCCGCCGGCAGCGCGGCCGTCGGGGCGTACAGCAGGCTCAACTCCCCCTTGTGCGCGTTGTCGTCCGAGCGCAGGTCGGGGCCGATGGTGTTGTACGGGGTGAAGTCCGTCGGCTTGAAGATGGGCCACTTCTCGTGGCCGCGCGCGTCGTTGGAGCGCACGATCAGGGCCGGCGTGTTGTCGTCGGAAGCCTGCGGGATGAATGAGACGGCGTCGGCGACGACCCGCTTGCGCGTACCCCGGTTGGTGATTTCGACCCCGCTCTGCGGCGCCCTTGGGTTGAACTGAAAGGCCGTGCCGACGTCCCAGAACGGCACACCATCCACCGTCTGATCCAGCACGTACTGCGCCTGGCCGGGTGGCGGCAGGGGGGGCGCGGGCGGCAGGGCCAGGCGGCTCGGGCCCGGGGCGTAGACCGTGACCGGAACGGAGGCGGCGCCGTCCGCGTTCTTGCGCCAGGTCAGGACCAGCTCATACCGCCCCGGCTTGTCCACACGGAGCGGGACGGTCAGGCGGCTGACCCCCTTGTCGTCACCGCCGTCGGTGTAGCCGTCGCGGGCGTTGGGTCCGACGCCCGACCAGGCGCCCTCCACGCTCGCGGCATCGGACCCGATTACGGTGGCGGCCGTACTCGGCAACGGGCCGCGCAGAGTCAGCGACTGGAAGGTCACCCGGCCGACCGTGTCCGCGTTGGAGAGGACCAACCGCTGCGACGGATCTCCGGGGCGCAGGTTCCAGACGCCCAGCCGCGCCTCCGGCGTCGCCTCCCCGCTGTTCTCGTTCACAAAGAAGGTGTTCACCCCCGTGCCCGCCGGGGTGATCGCAACCGTCGCCTGCTGAGTTGTCTCCTGGCCGTCATCGTCCCGGGCCACGACCTGGAACATCAGCGGCCCGGTGTCCGGCGCGGGCGGAGCCGGCGCGGCGGCGACGGCGCGCAGCAGCCCCGCCGCCGCGCCCAACTCCCGGGCGCTCGGCGCGCGGAAAAGCAGGCGCTGGTAGAGACGGGTGATCTGGCCCCGAACGGCCGCATCCTGCCCCGGACCGGGGAGAGGCATGGCCTCCGGGCGTCCGGCGAATGGCCCGGTCTTGTTGAGGTACGCCCGCGAGGCCACATCCGCGGCCAGCGCGCTCACGGCGGATAGGTACGCCGGTGTGGGGCGCGTGGATTCGTCAAACCGGGTGACGAAGTCGGCTCCGCCCAACTGAGCCAGATTTTCCAGGTACTGGTCGCGGTTGCCCCGCCGCCAGTCGTCACCGAACAGCGTGGCGATTTTGTGGCGGAGCTGGTAGTAGCTGAGGAGCGTTGTGTCCTGGCCCAAGGGGGGCCTGTGCCCGGTGTAAGGCAGCAGCAGCGCGGGCGGGAACTGTTCGTCGGCCAGCGGCCCCGTCGTTCCGCTCCCAGAGGATTGGGCCACGGCGTTCATAAAGTCCCGCAGGCGCGCCTTCTCCGCCTCGGTCCAGGCCGGTATTCCCGAGGGCGGCATCCGCTGTGACAGGTCGGTGGCCGTCACGCGCGCCAGCAGGGAGGACGGGCTGTGCGGGTCCAGCCGGCCCTCCGTGAGCAGCTGATGATAACTGCTGAGGGCGTCCGCCGGGAAGTGGAGCTGTGACGGATTACCTTTGCTGTGGCAGGCGACGCAATTCGCCCCGGGCCGCGTCAGGAGCGGCCAGATCTCGCGGGTGAACCGGCGCGGCAGGTCGCCGCCGTCGGCGGCCCCAGACACTACGGGTGTTCCGGCGGCGGCCTGATCCCCCTGCACGGGGCGCGGGCCTGTCATCCAAACGATACCCAGGAGCAGTGTGAACACAGTCGTGGCGGTTGCCAGGACACATCGGCGCGGATTGCGCCACCAAGTCAAGCCATCCTGAAGGTCCTCGGAGGCGCGATGTCTCCCGGAAGCCGCGATGGGGCCGCGTGCGAACGTCATAGTCTATTTTAACACGAAAATTCCTATGCCGCAAGAGCAGGATCGGTCCGCCGATGACCGGCCGAGTTACGGCAGGCCAGGGAGCGCCAGTCTGACCGTTCGCCCGGCGGGTACGGTGGCGGACCAAGCCGTACCGCCGCCGCTGACGCCAATCGTGTAGTGGTTCGCCTCAAGCACATATGTTCCTGATGGAGAGCGATCCAGCCGGAGCCGATAGCTGCCGGCGGGCTGGTCGGCGAAGCTGAGCACGCCACCGTGGGGTCCCGCGGCCCAGGCGGCTGTCACGGGACGCCAGTGGGAGCCAAGGCGGCGGGAGAGCGTCACGACGCCCGGCGAGCCGATGGCCGTGCGGACAAGGACTCGGGAAAATGCGGTTCGGGCAGCGACGGCGGCCTGCCCACGACGGAACACGCCGCGCGCCGTCGCCGAGGCCGGCTCCCGCACCAGGCGGCAGGCGTGCCGCCCTCCCCCATGGGGCCAGACGACCCGATACGCGCCCGCCGGCTGATCCGACACGGCGAGGTAAGTATAGGCTGCCCGGTCGGGCACGACAATGGACGTGGAGACCACGTCGGCCCAGGCGGAGCCGGCGCGTTTCTCCAGCCGGACCGTGGCCCGGCAGCCAGGACAGGTCACTGGCTCCAGGAGCAGCCCCAGCGTGTTGAACGGGGCGCGGGCGACCAAGGGCTGGGCCTTGTCCGACGTCAGCGGGGACGCGTCCGCGACGACCTGCCCCCGCGAGACCCGAATCGCGTAGGTCATGGAGCCGTAGCGGATGCCCCGACATTCCAGAAACAGCAGGGACGTCGGCAGATTCGGCGACGCACACAGCCCATCGGGCCGGAGCCGGACGCCCATGAACCCGCACAGCGGCGTCACGCCGGCGATGCCGTTCTCGGAGCCATCGGCCGGGCCGACTTCCAGATAATTCTCGCGGTAGACATTGGTCGGGTGGGTGACATCCTCGGTGAACAGCAGCGGGTCACCGGCGACGCGGAAGAGCAGGTCGGTCAACTTGCGCCAGGCGCTGTCGGCGTCCAGCCAGCGCAGGCGGGCGAGGATGTCGTAATAGTTCACCCAGAGAAGCGCGCCGCCGTCTTCCACCAGCGCGCCGTAGCCCATCGTGGTCCGGCGCAGGGCCGGGGAGACGGACCAGGGGTCCCAGTCCCGGGCGGGAATCGCGCGGGTGTTGGAGCGTGGGGCGACGACACATTGGTAGATATCCGTGCTGCCGACATGGCCGCCGGCCTGTGTCGGCTGGGCGGCCCCGGCGTCCAGCCAGCGGAAGATCGCGTCGGCCTTGCCGGCGTCCCCCAGCCCCCGCGCGAGCGCCTCCAGGTTGAGGTACGTGAAGCCGTAATCGTGCAGCGCGCCGCCGCCGTCCCTCCAGCCGGCGTAACGGTGCGTCGCGGCATTCCAGAGTTGGGCGTCAAAGCGCGCGGGATAGGCCCGCGCCGCGGCCCCGTACTCGGCGGCGCGTTTTCGATCCCCCAGGACACGCTCGATGGCTTCCATGTCGGCGAGGGCCGTGGCGTACCCCTCGGCGATCCAGGCGACTACGCCTCCCTCCCGGTAGCAGTCCATGTAGGTCGTGTTCGGTCCCTGCCCCGAACGTCCGTTGAACGGGCCGGGGCACCGGGGGAGGCCGTCCCGCGCCCGCATGGTCAGCGCCAGGTAATCCATGACGGCTTCCAGCTTGGGCCTCATGCGCCGCAGGAACCCCCGGTCGCGTGACCACAGGTAGTCGTTGTAGACCGCGCAGATGAAGCGCGGCATCTGATCGAAGTGCGGCTGCACGCCGATCCAGAGCTCCGAGTCGTTCGCCGGCCAGACGTAACCAGGGGCCTGAGCGCCCCGGACGTTCACGCCGTCAATGCGGTCGTTCTCCAGCAGGCTCCGCTGCTTGTCCTTGTCCGCCTGATCGTCGGTCCACGCAATTTTCAGGCTGTTCCATTCAAACCAGTCGGACGAGCCGAAGACCGCCGGCCAGTGCGGCGTCACCCCCGCCGTGACGTGTCCGAGGCCCTGCAAGGACCAATACTGGTTCAGGGCGCGAGTGATGACGGGCTGATCGGTCTGGTACTGCTGTGCGCGGGAGGAGGTGGGGGTCGCAAGAATCAGGGGCGCAAACAGCGCCGCCGCGGTCCCTTTTGGTTTAATCAACCCTCTGAACATAGAGACCAACAATCCCGCTTTGGCTCCGATTCGCCCCTGTCGTGAGGACACTGCTTAACTGCTCCACGCCTCCGGGAAGAAGTGCTGCTTGAACTTCATGGCGGCGTAGCGGTCGGTCATGCCGGCGATGAAGTCGGTGACGCGGCGGGCGCGCTCGGCGGGAGGCAGGCTGTCGAATTCGTGGGGGCCATAGCCGTCCTCCGGGGTGAATAGGTTGGGCGTACCCATGTAGAGGCGGAACAGCTCCTTGACCATGAACTGGGCCTTGTGCAGTTCCTGGTTGCCGCGCGCGTCGCGCGTGTAGACATGGGCGTACATGTAGTCCTTGAGGCGATTGGTGGCGTCCAGCACCTCGCCGGTCATCCGCACCTCCGACCGGCCGACGCTGCCGTGGAGGACGTTGAGCACCATCGTGGCGATGCGCTCGGAGTGGGTGCGGCCCAGGACGGCGAGGCAGTCTTGCGGCAGGTCCTCAAGTGTCAGCACGCCGGCCCGGACGCTGTCGTCAATGTCGTGGTTGATGTAGGCGATGCGGTCGGCGATGCGGACGCACATGCCCTCCAGCGAGGTCGGCAGGTGGTCGCCGCCGACGAGGCCCAGGTCCCGGCCGCCTTTGGAGTGGCCCATGATGCCGTCGCGCACCTCCCAGGTCAGGTTGAGGCCCTGGCCGCCCTTCTCCAGCACGTCCACCACGCGCAGGGACTGCTCGTAGTGGCGAAAATGGGTGTCGGGGACGTACTCGCGCAGCACTTCGTCCAGCGCCTGCTCGCCGCCATGCCCGAAGGGGGTGTGGCCCAGGTCGTGGGCGAGCGCGATGGCTTCGGTGAGGTCTTCGTTGAGGCGCAGGGCGCGGGCGAGGGTGCGGGCGATCTGGGCGACTTCCAGCGTGTGGGTGAGGCGGGTCCGGTAGTGGTCCTCTTCGGGGTCAATGAAGACCTGCGTTTTGTGCTTGAGGCGGCGGAAGGCCTTGGAGTGGAGGATGCGGTCGCGGTCGCGCTGGAACTCGGTGCGGACGGGGTCAGGGGACTCCGGCCTCTCCCGCCCCCGCGTCTGCGCCGCCTGAGAGGCATACGGCGCGAGCGTCTGCGCCTCCAGCCACTCGGTGTACTCGCGGAACTGCGTCGGGGCCAGGTCGGGCGGGGTCATGTCCCAATTGTACCCGGTTCCTGCACCGGGACGGGTAGAATGCACCAGAGATGAAGTGGTGGAGCAGCACGAAAAAGGCTGTTGGAGTTCTCACCTGCTATCTGCTGGTGTGGCCCTTCACCGAGTATGGCGTTTTTTGCATTGTTTGCCTTCTCCCCCAAGCATCTCTCCTGGGTGTCGGTGATTTCCTTGCCATGTTTTTGGGCAGGGTGTTCGGGCTTTTCCAAATTCCGACGTTGCTTGCCGCACTGGCCTTTTGCGGTCTCCATCTGCCCCTCCTTCTCCCTGCGGCCTTCGCTTTGAGAAAGGTCCCGCCTCGCTGGACGCTCCTGGCCTCCGTCGCCATCGCGGTTTCGCTCGCCCCGTTCCATTGGGTCTACTTCAACTTTATCGACCACGGCTACGACACGACCTGTCAGCCGGATTCGGGCCTCATCGGGGAGGAGTGTGGGCTGCCACCGTTCACCAGGTTTTCCTATGCGCTGGCCGATGTGCTGACGGCCTTCCTGCCAGCTCTCGTCCTGACGGGGAGAGCAACACGCGGGGAGGAGGCGAGAGTTCAGGCCAGCCTCGGCACCACCGAGGACGCTGTCTGGCCGCCTCCGCCGCGTGGCCGTTAATCTCCAACCGACACAACGTAGTCAAACCACTCCCGCCGGGCCAGGCCCACATCTCCATCAGCCACCGGGGCTGTGCCGCGCGGGTAGGCAGTCAGACGCACCTGCTCCGGCGTCGGGCGGCCCCACTGCTGCCAGAGGGCGGCATATTCTTCCAAGTCCTCGGCCTTCTTTCGGTCGCCGCTGCCGACGGTCTTCCAGCGTTCCTCCATCTCAACGGTGGCAAGGATGCGCCGGGTACGGTCCATCAGGCCCAGGCGCTTCGCTGTGTCATCGGAAGGCTCTCCCATCCAAAAGATCGTCGGGATCAGCGGCCAGAGGAACAGGGAGAGGAAAAAGGCGAGGTCATCCAGCGCAGTCCCGGCTATCGGGGGCGGCGAGACGGACCAGGGACGTTCCCAGGCATCTTCAGCCTCCGGCGGGGGCTGGTCGGTCCACTCGTGCCGGCCCCGCATCTTCATGAAGCCGCAGGCGTGGGTGGCCTGCTGGATCAGACGGCCGTTCTGTTTGCGGAAGCCGAGGCAGCGTTGCTGGAACGGCGCCCCCCAGGGCACGACCATCACCCCACCCTCCCGCAGTTGGCCGAACCAGGCGGGGGCGATGTCGTAGGCGCTGGCGGTGACGATGATTCGGTCATAGGGGGCGGCGTCGGGCCAGCCCTGCCAGCCGTCGGCGCAGAGGACCCGGACGCCGCCCGCGCCCGCCGCCTCCAGGTGCGCCCGCGCCTCCGCGCAGAACTCCTCGTCCATGTCCACCGTCCAGACGTTCCACGCGTCGCCGGTCAGGGCGGCCAGCAGGGCGGCATTGTAGCCCGTCCCCGCGCCGATCTCCAGCACGTGCATCCCCCGACCAAGCTGCAGCTGCTCCAGCATGATCGCCATCATCGCGGGCTGGCTGGACGAGGAAATCCATTCGTCGCTCTCGCGGCGGTGGGTGGCGATGGCTTCATCCCGGTAGACCGCCTGCGCGTCCAGGCCGGGCAGAAAATGGTGGCGGTGGACTCGCCGAAATGCCCGCTCGGTGTCGGGGGAGTGCAAAGCGCCCTCGGCTTTGAGTTTGCCGATCAGTGCATCATTTAGGGCGTCCGGGTCGTGTTCGGCGGGCGTGGTCATTCTCCCGTTATACCCCATGCCGCCCTGCCATACGGTGCGACGGGGGTGGGTACAACTCCCCCATGACTCAGCAAGGGGGACAAGCGAGTGGAGTTTGATCTGCCGGCATTTGACGGGGAGACGAAGGAGCTGAACGTCATCATTGAGACGGCGAAGGGGCGGCGAAACAAGTTCAAGTACGACGAGAAGCGCGGGCTGTTCCGACTGGGCGGAGTGCTGCCGGCGGGGTCAGTCTTCCCCTACGACTTCGGCTTCGTGCCGTCCACCCAGGGCGAGGACGGAGACCCGCTGGACGTGCTGGTGCTGATGGACGAGCCGGCGTTCGCGGGCTGCCTGGTCCCGGCGCGGCTGATCGGGGTGATCGAGGCGGAGCAGACGGAGCGGGACGGGAAGACGATGCACAACGACCGGCTGGTCGCCGTCGCGTCTGAGGCGCACACCTACCGTGACATCCAATCACTGGACGACCTGAACGACACGCTGCTGGAGGAGATCGAGCACTTTTTCGTCTCGTACAACGCCGTGCGCGGCAAGGAGTTCAAGCCGACGGGCCGTGCCGGGGCAGCGAAGGCGAAGGCGCTGGTGCGGGAGGGCGCTAAAAAGGCCGGAAAGTAGGGGCGCAGCATGCTGCTTCTCTCGCCCCGCCGGAGGACGCTTCTCATCTAGACGCCGTATCGCCTTCCGTGTTATAATGGCGCATCATGCGCTTGGTTCGCCAGTGGTCGGTTGTGTGTCTGTGCGGCCTGCTGTCGGCGAGGGCCGGGGCGCAGACGCTGTTCCCGCCCACCATCTCTCCCCCCACCCCGCCGCCGGCCCCCGCACCGCCTCCGCTGGCCCCCACCCTGCCGCAGACGGGGGGGGACCAGGCATACCTCGGCGAGCCGACCCCCAACCTGGACGATGCCGTCTATGATGCGGACACGGCGGTCTCGGATGAGAACGGGCAACTGCGGCTGCTCGGCCATGTGACCGTCAAGTATCAGGGGTACACCCTGACCAGCGACCGGGCGGACATTGACCCGGACCGTCGCAGCGTACTGTTCTCCGGCAACTTCGTCGTAACGACGCCCAATGGGCAGCGGGTGGAGGGCGGGCGGTACGGGACGCTGGACCTGCATCAGCGGGGCAGCATCTACCGGGTGACGGGGGCGCGGACGACCATCCCGCCGCAGGACCTGCCGCTGGGGATCATCCAGCCGCTCTACATCTACGGCGGGACGATCACGGGGCGGCCCGGCTTCGTGGACGCGCGCGGCAGTCTATTCACCACCTGCGACTTCCCCGAACCGCACTACTCGTTCGGCGCCAAGCAGGTCTACCTGGTTCCTGGGCGACACTTGGTCGCCAAGTACGTCTCCTATTACCGTCACGGGCACCGGCTCTTCACCATCCCCTATCTTTACGTGCCGCTGGACCGGCGGTTGGAGCGGTCTGAGATCATCCCGCAGGTGGGTTATGATCCGACCGATGGTTATTTCGCCAAGCTCGCACTCGGCTATGCGCTGGCGTCGTCCTTGCCGGGACTGCTGATCCTGAACGAGTATCAGAAGCGGGGGCTGGAAACGGGGTTCGACCAGGCGTATGGGGATCTCGGCCGCCTGCGGCAAGGCGCGGGGACGGTCGAGTTTACTCATCTGAACGACAAAAGCACGGGCAATCAGAGCCTGACCTACGGCCTAAACCACCAGCAGAGAATTGGGACGGTGCTGGTGGCGCTGGCGGCCCAGGGCCAGGACAACTCTTCCTATGTCAGCCAGACGAAAACTCAGGCGCAGAACGTTCAGCTCAATCTGACGCAGCATCTCGGCGACTTCAACACCACCATTCAGAACAACCTCACGCGCAACGATTACGGGAACGGCCTCTCGCAGACACTGACCTCAACGCTGGACAACATCTATCAGGCGGGCCGCTCGCGGCTGGAGACCCGGTTCAACTACTCCGGAATCACGTCCCCGTCATTCGGGTTCGGCGGCGGCAGCAATCAGCGGCGGCTGGACTCG
>JAFAZD010000100.1 GCA_019239955.1 Armatimonadota bacterium
GGAATTCCCAGGCCCAGGCGATGGCATCGGCCTTGAAGTAGTCGCCAAATGAAAAATTCCCCAGCATCTCGAAAAATGTGCAGTGGGAGGTGTCGTCGACGTCCTCGATGTCCGTCGTCCGCAGGCACTTCTGGGCGGTGGCGACGCTGGCGCGCGGCGGGGTCCGCGTGCCGAGAAAATACGGCTTGAACTGCACCATGCCCGCCGACGTGAACAGCAGAGTCGGGTCATCAGGCACGAGCGAGTCCGAGGGCAGGCGCAGCGCGCCCTTCGCTTCAAAAAACTCCAGATACTTGCGTCGCAGTTCGCTGCCGAGCATGGGCCATTACTTCTCCGGTGAATGTCTGGCCCTCATTATAGCATATAAGGCCCACCGCCTCGCTTCGAAGGGGCCTTCCACAATGGGAGGATACAGGAGGGACGGCGCGAGCGAGGGACAAATGCGCCAGGTGTTCCTGAGCGATGCGTTGATGGACGAGGACATTGCTCTGGAGGAAGTGGACGACGGCCTCTGGTCGATCTTCTTCTACGGCCTGCTGGTCGCCCGCCTGGACGAGCGCGACTACAAGATCCGCGGGTGAGGCAGGCGCTATCAGGGTGGCAGACTGTTACCGATGTCCCCGGTCTATTCTGTTACCGATGTCGCCGGTTTGTACATACGTTCCGCAATGTTTCTCAGCCAGTATCCTGGCGACTGCGTAGCCCCAAATCGAGAAGACCGGATATCGCTCCTGCTCCTCCAATGTCGCCGGGCGCAGGTGTGCGAAGCCGCGCATCAGCATACAGTCCGGCGCCACGGCGCCCTGGGACCGAAACAACTGCGGCTCGATCCCATCTTCCTCCAGCGGACGACAGCCGATGATTTGGCCGCCGTACTCGGTGATAGCCCGAATGTGCGCCACCCCCTGCTTGACCACTGGGCGGCCTGCGATGGCGGGAGCAGAGGGTGGCTCCTGGCCGCACCAGTCCACTACGCCTGCCAGGAACAAGCGCCTGTCCTGCCAGCCATGCTCGCAGGCGAGTTGGATGACCCGACCACACCCGAAGCGTCCACTTTCCAGTGGGATAGACCAGAACTGCCCTGCCGCCAAGTAAGCCGTGGATTTGGGAACGAACGGGTAAGCGATTTTCTTCATGGTGACGCCACCGGAATGGCTCCGGGCAGTGCGGTCTAACGACCAAGCTCACCGGCAGACACTGCAAGTCTACCCTGCGATGATGCAAATGACAATGGCGCAGTGTCTGTCCGGTGAAAAACTCCGGGTTGAAACCCGGAGCCTCCTACGGAATTTATACGAGTGGAAGTTCCCGCTCTTCCAACCTTTGGCTTCGGCCCGATCCTTCCCGGCGACAGGTCCCGCTACTGGCTACAGTTCTCGCTGCTCGCGGATGTACCGGGCGACCGCCTCACCCTCGACGGTCCCGACGGTCACGGCGAAGTAGCCGTTGGCCCAGAACTGCTGACCCCACAGGAACTCCGTCAGCTCCGGGAACTCCTCTCGCAATACCCGACTGGTGCCGCCTTTGAGGATCTTGGCCACCGCTGACACCGAGTAGCGGGGCGGGACCTGGATCAAGAGATGCACGTGGTCGGGCTGCACGGCCAACTCCCGCACGGCCAACTCCCGCACCTCCCAGCCGTTCACCTCGCACGCTTGCTCGATCAATTCCCGCAGACGTGCTGCCACCGGCCCCGTCAGCACGCGCCAGCGGTACTTAGGGACGAAGACCAGGTGGAAGCGGAGCCGGTGTGTGGTGTGGGCACCGGTCCAGTATCGTGGCTCCTTATGGTCCTTCTGTGGCTTCTGGTCCCTGCGGGGGGCTTGCTCATCGCCGTCACTCACGCCCTCGATTATGGCACAGCGCCAGCGGCCTATCAAGGCGTCAGGAGGGCCACCCACCCGTCGGGTGGGTGGAGGCGGGCTTCAACCCCGCAATGAATTGCAGGGCGGCCTGCCCGCATCGGTGCAGCGCCTTGGTAGACCGCGCCCTCACTTGCTCCCGTACCTGGCGCTTACGCCCAGCAGCACCCGCAGGAGCACGTTCCAGACGACACACGCCAGCAGCAGAAGCCCGGAGCGCGCGCCCAGGCTCCCCGACCGCAGGCCCTCCCGATGGACGGCCAGGAAGAACAGGACAGCCAGTGTGATGCCGCCGACGGCCCACAGCACCATCAGTGCGTCTTTCCACCTCATGCCTCGGCCTCCGAAGCCCTCTGCCCCAGGGAACGCCTACGCGGCGCGGTCTTACTACTGTATCAGCCGCACTTCTGCGGCATAACGCGCGGCGGGGCATTCTCTAAATCCCATCGGCGGGGCGGCTGTAAGATTACCGCACTTCCGCGGCAATTCCCCAGCCCCGCACGGACTTCTGCCGCACAAATGCGGCATAATAGCACCATCGGCGGGGTTCCGCCGCCTGGGGGCGCGACGCCCGCCCGCCTGATGACGCCCGCCCGCCTGATGCTGATGCCATTATATCACGCCAGGGAAGGGAGCGCAATGCCCACGGGAAGCCTCCCCCGGCAAAGCCTCTCCCGGTTCCTCGAACACGTCCGCGCCCTCCTCCGCCTCAAGCACCTCAGCCGCACGACCGAGGAAGTCTACGTCTCCCGCATCCGCCAGTTCATCGAGTTCCATGGCCGGCGCCACCCCAGCATACTCACCGCCAAACACGTCCGCCAATACCTGACGCACCTGGCCGTCACCGACAACGCCGCTGCCTCCACCCAGAACCTCGCCCGCAGCGCAATCCTCTTCCTCGACCGCGACGTGCTGGAAGCGCCGCTGCCGCCCCTGGATGGCGTCGCCCCCGCCCGACGGCCCGAACGCCTCCCCGTCGTGCTCACCCGCGAGCAAGTCAAGGCGCTCCTCGCCCACCTCGCCGGGACGCCCCGCCTCATGGCCGCCCTGCTCTACGGCAGCGGCCTGCGCCTCATGGAGTGCCTGCGCCTCCGGGTCAAGGACTTGGACTTCGAGTACGGCCAGATCACCGTGCGCGCCGGCAAGGGCGACAAGGATCGCCGCACCATGCTCCCCCGCGCCCTGGGTGAGCCGCTGCGCCGCCAACTGGAACGGGCGCGCCTCCTGTATGAGCAGGATCGCCGTGACGGCGTCGCGGGCGTCTCCCTGCCCCATGCCCTCGAGCGCAAGTACCCGCACGCCGGGCGCGAGTGGCCCTGGCACTGGGCCTTCCCCGCCGCCCAACTCTCCACCGACCCACGCACCGGAACCGTCCGCCGCCACCACATCGGTGAGGATGTCTTGCAGCGCGCCGTCAAGGCCGCCATCCAGAAGGCGGGCATCCCCAAGGCCGCCTCCTGCCACACCCTGCGCCACTCCTTCGCCACTCACCTGATCGAAGACGGCTACGACATCCGCACCATCCAGGAGCTGCTGGGCCACCAGGACGTGCGGACGACCATGATCTACACCCACGTCCTGAGCCGGGGCGGCCGGGCCGTCCGCAGCCCCCTCGACGGCGACCAATGATTGCGCCGCCCCTCCTACTCCCCCAGAATTGGGGCCGGGGGGCGCTCTACTCCCCAGGATTGGGGCCTTGTCTTACGCTTCGGGCAAATCCCCGCACTCCCCACAGCCAAAAGCGCACATCCGTTCGGGAATAGTCACAGAAACAGGACTCTCTCCGAAAGGACACTCCATGAACACCGACATTGTGACCACCGCCGCCACCGGCCCCAAGACCGCCGAGGGCAAGCGCATCGCCGCCCGAAACGCCACCACCCACGGCCTCTTCGCCCGCGACGTCGTCCTCCCCCACCTCGGAGAAGACCCCCAGGGCTATACCTCCCTCCTCAACGAGTTGACCGCACAAATCAGGCCCAAGAACCTGCTCGACCAGCACTACACCGAGAAGATCGCCGCCGCCTCCTGGCGGCTGCGAAGACTGCACCGCTGGCAGGCCCAGCTCTTTGAAGACCCGGAACTGACGGAGGACGCGGCCCTCGCCCGCCTGGACCGGGTGATGCGCCACGAGACCGCCCTGCACCGCCAGATCGACACGGCGGTCAGGATGCTGGGCCGGGACGTGCCCGATATGTTCAAGAGCCGCATCCGCGAGGAGCAGCTGGCGTTCGCCCAGGTGACGGAGCGCGACTGCCAGAAGGACGAGGAGTGGGACTGGGTGATCGCCAACAACACCCGCGAGCAGCTCCAGAAGCTGTCGGCGCGCCCCCAGCCGCTGGACGAGGACCCCTCCCGCCTGGACGCCGCCCCCGCTGCCCCCGCGATTTGTCAAAACGAACCCGCCCCCGACCGTTCACCCTCTCCCGTTCCGGGGGAGGTGGCGAGGCTCGCCGCGCCGGAGGGGGTCCCCTCCCCCTGCTCTGAGGGGGAGCCGGAGGGGGTCCCTCTCCGTGACAACGGCGACGAAAATTGTCAAAACGAACCCGCCCCTTCTCTGACTCCCCCGGAATTGGGGGCCGGGGGGCCGACCCCTCCCCCTGGCAGGGGGAGGCCGGGAGGGGGTGGGGCCGGGGGGCCTCTCGATCCTGTTGGCCTCCGACTCGTCCTCTCCAAATCCGCGCAGGAATAGCGGCGCGCGGGGCGTATGATAAAAGCGTGACCGAAGAACAGACATCCGCGCCGCCGTCCGGCGGACTGTCCCGCCTGCAGATTCGGCGTGCGCTGCGGCTCTGGACATGGGAGGCCAGCGCCGCCACCGTCCAGATCACGCTGACCCAGGGCGCATTCCAGACCGGCTTCGCGCTGTACCTGGGGTGCAGCGATTTCGTCATCGGCATCCTGGCCGCCATCCCTGCCTTCGCCGGGCTGCTCCAGCTCGTCACCTCCTACTTCGCCCAGCGCGGCGGCAGCCGCCGGCTCATCGTCGCGTGGTCCGCGTTCGCGTCCCGCCTGCTCTGGGTGCCGATGCTGCTGATCCCCTTCCTGCTGCCTCGGCCCCTCTGGGTCGGGACGTTCCTGATTCTCATCCTGCTCTCCAGCGCCCTCGCCAACGTCGCCCAGCCGCTCTGGACGGCCTGGATCTCCGACCTGGTCCCGGAGGACAGCCGGGGCCGCTACTTCGGCCGGCGCAACATGTACGCCGGCCTGGTCGGCATGGTGGTCTCCGTCGTCGGGGGCTGGTATCTGGACGCGGCGACCAAGGGGCAGGGGCACGGCGACCCGCGCGCGGCCTTCGCCGTCCTCTTCGGACTCGCCACCGTGGCCGCGCTCGGCTCGTTCGGGTGCGGCATGAGCAGCCCGGACGTGCCCCCGGCGGCCCGGCGGGAGGGCGCGGGAACCGGCGGCCTGCGCGACGCGCTGGCGTTCTACGCCGCCCCGTTCGCCGACCGCAACTTCCGCCGGTTCATGCTGTTCTACGCCACCCTGGTGCTGGCGCAGACCGTCGCCGGGCAGTTCTTCCTGGTCTACCAGTTCAAGACTCTGGTGCTGAACTACACGGCGGTGCAGGCGCTGGGGGCGGTGGCGAGCCTGACGTCACTGGCGTCCATGCCGCTGTGGGGGTACCTGACGGACAAGTACGGCAACAAGCCGATCCTGATGATCTCGGTGGCCCTGGTCATCCTGCCCCCGTTCCAGTGGCTGCTGACCTACCCCGACGGCATCCCCGGCCTCTGGATGCACGGCGCGCACGGCGCGCTGCTGATCTCCTACACCAAAGTCAACATCATCCTCCTGAACCTGGCGGCCGGCGCGGGCTGGGCCGGCGTGGGGCTGACCCAGTTCAACCTGATGCTGGGCGCCGCCGAGGCGGAGCGGCGCACCGTCTACGTCAGCGCCATCTCCGCCGTCGCGGGCCTGGCGGGCGGCGTCGGCCCGCTGCTCGGCGGCGCGATCCTGACGGCGCTTGCGCCGGTGCATTTCCCGCAATCGGGGCTGATCCGGGGCAACTACCACGTGCTGTTCGTCCTCTCCGGCCTGCTGCGCTTCGCCAGCCTGCTGCTCCTGCAGCCGCTGGAGGAGGCCGGCAGCCGGGGCGCGCGCTACGTGCTGCGGCAGCTCAAGGCGACCAAGCCTGTCGGCTCCCTGGCCAACATCCGCCGGCTCTCCAAAGGGGACAGCGCGCAGACGCGGCAGCAGGCGGCGGAGAACCTGGCGAGGCTGAAGACGCCGGTGGCGGTGGAGGAACTGGTCAAGGCGCTGGACGACGTCGCCCGGTCCGTGCGCGAGCAGGCCGCCGTCGCGCTCGGCGAGATCGGCGACGCGCGGGCGACGGGGCCGCTGGTGCGTAAACTGACCGACCCGTCCTCCGGCATCACCCCGGCGGCGGCGACCGCGCTGGGCAAGATCGGGGACAAGGCCGCCCTGCCGCCCCTGGCCGCCGCCGCGCAGCTGGGGCCGCCCCCCCGGCAACTGGCCGCCCTGGAAGCCCTGGGACACCTGCCCGACCCGCGCGTGACTGATGTGCTGCTGGGGGTGCTGGGGGACCGCGACCCTTCGGTCCGCACCGCCGCCATTCGGGCGCTGGCCGAGCGCGAGGAGCCGCGCAGCGCCCCGGCCCTGGCGGCGCGCTTCGCCCAGGAGCGCGACCCGGCGTCGCTGGCGGCGCTGGCGGACGCCCTGGGGCGAGTCGGAGACCCGTCCCAGGCCTGCGCCCTGATTGACGCACTGGACCGGACTCCGTCGCCGACGGTGCGGCGCGAGACTCTCAACGCCATTGGGAGCCTGCTCGGCGGGCGCGACGCCTTCTACCCCTACCTGGTGCTGGACGCCGACGCCCGCGATGAGACAGTCAGCAAGATTCTAACGACCATTCAGCGTCGTTATCGCGCCCGCGCCGCCCAGCAGGTTCCCGGCGCGGCCCGCGTCGCCGCCCGCGCCCGGCAGGCGATGGCGTCCTACGCGCGCGGCGACCTCTCCGCCTGTCTGCACCGGCTGACTCAGTTGATGCGGATGCTCGGCGGAGGCGACGCCGCCCGTCAACCTGCCGTCGCCTGCCTGGAGGCACTTCAGGCGCGCGGCGAACGCACCGGCGAGCCGCCGACGCCCGAAGAGGTGCTCCTGGCCGTATTCCTGGTCCGGCAGATGGCTGAGGCGTGAGCGCTTCAGTCCCTGTCCCTGATGCGAAACCTGTAGACGGCGAGGCCTGTGAGGGCAGCGACGGCGGCGAGCGATGCCAGCGGCCAGAGGCTCGTCTGGGAACGGTAGGTTCGGACGATCTCACCGGAGGGCAGTGTCTGCGTGGATGCCAGACGCACTCGGGTGTGGGGCCAGGGATACAGCAGGATGCCGATTCCGGCCAGCAGACCGATTGCCAGCGAGAGGGCCTGTCTCTGGTTCATGGGGGCTCAAGCGGCGGGCATCAGGTCCCCATTGAGGAGCGTGATGGGGACCAGCATCACCGTCGGGCGGCCCTCAATGGTCAACTCTACGGTGGCGCGGTTCATGCTGCGGGCGAGCGGGCCGGGGTGCAGCGTGAACTCCATCGTCACGGGCCGGCCCCCCGCCAGGTGCGGCGGCAGGCTCTGCACCACGCCGTCCGCCGACGGCGCGACCTGCCATCCCGGCGGCACGTCCCAATGCACCGAGATGTTCGCCTGCACCTTGTAGTCGTTATGCAGGGTCAGCCGGACCGTCTTCGGCTCCCCGGAGCGAACGGCGGGCGCGTCCCCGTAGTCCACGCCGACCCGGAACCAGTCAAACCGGTAGGTCGGCCCGTGCGGACTGCCGAACAGGTCCGCCCCGGAGTTGGACGACCGCAGGCCGTCCGCGCCCAAGCCGGACAGGTCCGTCGGTGCGCTGTCGGAGAGGACGACGCGGCTCCAGCGGCCCTGCGCCGTCACCTGCCGGGCGATGCGCTCCGTGCGGTCGGTCAGCTCGTCCACCGTCTGCGGCAGTTGGTCGCCGTAGTAGCCCAGCTCGCCCAGGTTCAGCGAGCCGACCTTGATGCCGCGCCCGATGGGGGTGATCCACGCCTCCGGGATGCCCTTGGCCCCGTGAATGAGGCCGAAGATCGCTCCCGCCGTCGCCGCCGTGCAGTCCGTGTCCTCGCCGCAGTTGACCGCCGTGCAGACGATTTGGCCGAAGTCCTCGCCGCCGTGCAGCAGGCCCAGCACGGTCAGCGCGATGTTGGAGGGCGCATCAAACCCCAGCCGCCCCTCCGCAAATCCCTTCTCCTTGTCCTCCCGGCTGATGGCCCAGTCCGCGTTGAAAAACGCGCTGCCGCGCCAGACGCGCAGGATGACGTCCCGCGCCTCCCGCCAGTCCAGCCCCTTGTCAAAGCATTCCACGGCGCAGCGGGTCGCCCCGGCGACGGCGCAGTCTTCGGGGATGTACGACAGCCCGATCTCGATCAACTGCCGCAAATCGGGAATCACGAACGCCGCGCTCTCCAGCGCCGCGCAGAAGACCTCGGCATACGTCCCCTCGCCGTCGCCGTGGTCTAAGATCGCGTCCTCGTAGGCGTAGCGGGCGGCGACGTCCGGCAGGCCCGGCGCGATGCAGGCCCAGATCTCCGACCGGATGAACGCGCCGCAGCTGTGCTTGAACCCGTTGCGGAAGCTCCCCGACAGCGGCGGGGGCAGCCCGGAGCGCATGTTGGTCTTGGCCGTGCCGTACTCCGCCCAGTGCGGCGTCACGTACAGGCACCAGTATTCGGCCAGGGTGTGCGCGTCCAGGTGAATGCCCTTCTCCTCCAGCGCGACGAGCCACAGCAGCTGGATGTCCAGGTCGTCATTGGGCAGCGACTGACCGCCCAGATCCTGCGTGTAGAACGACACGTCGTTGACCTGCCGCCGCCACTCAAACGGCGCCCCCAGCGTCCCCCCGATGTTCTTCCCCAGCCAGCACCCCAGCACCCTGTCCCGATAATCGTCTTTGTTGAGAGTAAAGTCTAACACATTTTGGAACAATTACTTAACTGATGTTACGCAGAGCTTTCGCCCAGCAGGTTGCTTGGTTGAAGCCCCTGCAACTGGCCGAAGGCGGCTTTCAGAGCGGCCACATAAAGCCGCTGCTTGAGCGCGAAGTGGCCGCACCGGGTCTTGATCTTCAGGGCCTCCCACTTGACGAACGCGCACAGCGACAGAAAGAGATGGCTGCTCTGCGTCCGCCGGGTGCGCGTGGGCGAACACGAGAGCGAGGCGTTCTGCTTGAGCGACTTGTGATATTCTTCGACCTGCCACCGTTCTTGGTAGAGGCCCATGACGCGGTCGCCGTCGAGTGCCGTGTCGCTGGTCACCAGATACACGAGGCCCTGGCTTTGATCTTTGTTCGTAAAGACCTGCTTGACCAGGAGCAAGGGGAAAGGCACCTGCTCCAGCCAAACTTGCCGTGCTTTGCCGTGTTCCAGTGACACTGCCTCGGCTGCTCGGTAGCGTCCGCCCTTCTTGTCCTGCTCACTCAGGGCGACATTCCGGTTGCTTTTGAGCGGCATCACGAAGTCTTACGAAGTCTTTGCCGAGATCGGTCTTGATCAGTTTCATGTTGTCCGCCGCCGCGAACCACACGTCGTTGAGCACGTAGCGGAAAGGCACCCCGTTCTTGACGCAGGAACGGAGCATGGCGCGGTAGTGTCCGTTCTTGCTGACACTCGCCCGCCGTTTGAGCTTGCCTGTCTTTTTGTCCGTGAACTCCTGATCCTTCTCCACCAGGGCGAAGGCCACGGGCAGAGAAACATCCTCGGTACAGTAGAGCGTGGTCAGGAAGTTGATGCCCTTGACGCTGGTGCCCGTGGTGTGGTCGTAGTGCCAGCCGATCAGCTCACTGGCGTCGGTGTGCGGCTTGTGGGCGATGCTGTCGTCGATGACGAGTACCGCGCCCTCGCTCTGCACCTGACGCACGAGCGGCTTGACGATCCGCCACAGGTCGGCCGAGGTGAACGTGCGCTCGGACAGGAAGCGCGTGATCTTGTCATGGCTCAGGTGCGCGTCCAGAAGACGCGACAGCCCCGTGGCTGTCGTCGGGCCGAACGAACTGATCAGGTAGTCGGCGTACAGATCGAGGAGCGACTTGTCCGGAGAACTCACAGGACAAGTTTACCAGATGAAAATCAAGGATACAGATAAACATCAAGATGTCTGCGTAACATCAGTCAGTTATTCGTTGGATATCTTGATTGTACCACCCAATATGCATCATTATGATGAAATAAATTGGAGCAGTCCAATTGGCTGTCCCCTATGGCATCAGTGGTTAGCGGGATAAGCAGCAAAAGAATCAGCCTTCCGCTTCATCGTCCGGCCTCGGCGGGGGAAGGCGGCGCTCGAAGCGCAGGAGTTGGTTTTCCAGACGCAGGAGCAGATTTTCGCGTTCGCGCGTGGAGTCGGCCTCACGGCGTTGGGCATCTTCGCGGAGCCGCTGGTTATCTTCCCGCAGATGCTGCATCTCGTCGCGGAGCCGCTGCGTTTCATAGAAGACGCGCTGGAACGCTAGAGCTAACTCGTTGGTCTTCTGATGGAGGACCTGTACTTCCTCGCTTAACGTGTCAACTTTTTCGCCGACGCCCTTGATGTCCGCTTTGTTCTTCTGCGTCTCCTGCGCCAGAGTGAATACTTTGCTGAGAGCAGCGTAAACATCTTTCCAGGGAATCATGGCTCATGCCGCTTTAAGCGTTGCCAAGATGGCATCAGTGCGCTCGGAGATCGCCTTGATGTTCGTGAGTTTGGTTTGCGTACTGGCCGCCAGCCGGTCAATCTCTTCCTGATCGTGCGCCATCAACTCGAACAGGCGATCCATCTCGGCCAAGCCCTGCCGCAAGTATTCCTGCAATCTCGCGGACTCCTCGGCGGTCGGCTCCAAGGTTAGGCTCTTATCCATTGGCTTGCCTCCTGCCGACATTATACCCGAAAAGAAAAGCCCCGCCTTCACTGGCGGGGCTTTCATGCTTGGAATGAGCGGGAGTTAGCGGTCGCGGCCCGCGCCGCTGTCCTGGAGGTTGGCCTGGGCGGCGGCCAGGCGGGCGATGGGGACACGGTAGGGCGAGCAGGAGACGTAGTTCAGGCCGATTTTGTGGCAGAAGGCCACGCTGCTCGGCTCCCCGCCGTGCTCGCCGCAGATGCCCAGCTTGATGTCCGGGCGCACCTGCTTGGCCTTCTCGACACTGATCTTCATCAGCTCGCCGACACCGGACTGGTCAATGGACTCGAATGGGTCACCCGGAAGGATCTTCTGGGCGACGTAGGGCTTGAGGAACTTATCGGAATCGTCGCGGGAGAAGCCGAAGGTCATCTGCGTCAGGTCGTTGGTGCCGAACGAGAAGAACTGGGCCTCCTCGGCGATCTGGTCCGAGGTCAGCGCGGCGCGCGGGATCTCGATCATGGTGCCGAACATGTAGTCCACGGCCTCACCGTTGGCCTCCACGACCTGCTTGGCGACACGCTCCAAATTCGAGCGGACGGCCTTGAGCTCGTTGACGTGGCCGACCAGCGGGATCATGATCTCCGGGTGCGGCTCGGCACCGGCCTTCTTGGCGGCGATGGCCCCTTCCAGGATGGCGCGGGTCTGCATCTCGACGATGCCGGGGAAGACGATGGACAACCGGCAGCCGCGCAGGCCCATCATCGGGTTGATCTCGTGCATCCCCTCGACCTTGTGCAGCATCTCCTCCTTGGCCTTGAGGTCCGGGCTGTCCGGGTGGGTGGCCTTCAGGGTGGCGACCTCTTCGATCAGGGTCTCCATGTTGGGCAGGAACTCGTGCAGCGGCGGGTCAATGAGGCGGATGGTCGCCGGGCGGTTTCCCAGGGCCTTGAAGATGCCCTCGAAGTCGTTACGCTGGAAGGGCAGGAGCTGGTCCAGGTATTTCTGACGCTCCTCCTCGGTCTCGGCCAGGATCATGGCCTGCACGACCGGGCGGCGGTGCTCCTCGAAGAACATGTGCTCCGTGCGGCACAGGCCGACGCCCTCCGCGCCCAACTTGATGGCGAGGGCCACGTCCTCGGGCGTGTCGGCGTTGGTGCGGACGCCCAGGCGCTTGGTCTCGTCGGCCCACTGGAGCAGTGTGCCGAACTCGCCGGTCAGTTCCGGGTCCACGACCTCCACGGTGCCGTCAATGACCTCGCCCAATGTGCCGTTCAGGGAGATCGGGTCGCCCTCTTTGATCGTGCGGCCGTTCACGGTGAAGGAGTTCGCGCCGACGGTGATATCGGAGCAGCCGGCGACGGTGGGGATGCCGAAGCCGCGCGCGACCAGGGCGGCGTGGCTGGTCATGCCGCCGCGCTCGGTCAGCACGCCCTCGGCGGCCAGCATCCCCTTCAGGTCGTCGGGCGACGTGTCGGCGCGGACCAGGATGACGCGCTTGCCCTGGCCGCCCTTGCCCAGCTCGGCGGCGCGGGAGGCGTCAAACACGGCGATGCCCGTCGCCGCGCCGGGGCCGGCGGGCAGGCCCTTCGCCAGCACGTTGTACTTGGCGCCGGGCTTGATGATCGGGTGCAGGCACTGGTCGAGCAGCTCGG